>JBOFSQ010000036.1:0-98459 GCA_051651625.1 Thermoguttaceae bacterium
TCACACAAAGGCGCAAAGAGCACAAAGGTCACGAAGCGGATTGGAATTGAAAACGTCCTTTGTGTTCTTCGTGTACTTCGTGCCTTTGTGAGAGAAAAAGAAACTGCCAACAATGCGTAAAATCTGCGACAATCTGCGGCATCTGCGGATTCATCTCCTCTCCGTGCCCCCGTACATCCGTGTGAAACTTCTCGAAATTCCGTGAACGGATACAAATTCTTCTTCGTGCCTTCGTGTGAGGCTCCTCAAAAAGCATGTACAGTTGCGAAACTTGACAGACACACGGTCACGCTTACTGTATCGACTCCGCCCACTTGCGGCGTTCGAACTGTTGAAGCTCTTCTTCTTGGCGCAAGTTGATCGGTGGCGCGGGTGGCTGCGGCGAAAACTTGACCTCATCGATCCAGACACTCGTCAGCGGCGACGCCGGGACTACAACCACCTCCACCCAATCAATTCGCTGAAAGAACGGCTCTTCGGGCTTCGGGAGCAGCGTTGCGTCGAACTCGTCGGTACGTGTCCAGAGAGTATTTCCGGTCAGTGGGATGTCGATAGTGACAAACTTTCCGTGACCGCGAAAGAAAAGAATCTCAAAGTAACGCGGCGACGAACAGGTGTAACGGATCGCTCCGGCGACGTTGCCGATGCGTACCGTCATCGACGCGATCTGTGATGTCTGCGGCATCAGTTTTCCAGCGGGGAGTTCGCTGCGGATCGGAAATCGCAAAGCGAACGACAACTTTTTCTGCTCGGTGACATCCCACGCGGCGTCGCGCGACTTCGGGAACACGAGACTAATTTGCGGCGTCTCCGTCGCCATCAGCCGCCACGATTTCTTGCCGTTCAAACGAAACGACGCATCAATCAGCGGGCAAAACTCAAGAAGCCGCGGCTCACCGAAGTCGATCTCTTCAAATTCGACTTCGGTGGCGTCATCGGTGGGAGTCAGGTTTGGACTTTCGTAGACTGCGGAGTTGAAAGCGGCTGGCGGTGTTGGCTCTAGTCCTGCTGCGTACAATACTTCTGCCGCACGCACCATCAGTGCCTTCGACTCGTTTTGTTCATCGACGATGCGCTGGTCGCTCTCACGCGACTTGCGCTCGGCGTCCCCGGCGGCGGCGATCTCCGACTGCAACTGTTTCAGCGTCGATTCCTGTCGCTTCACGATTTCGGCCAGTGCGGTCTCTGCGGCGGCGAGACGTTTTGCGAGTTCGTCGTCGTTACTGTTTGCTGCGGCAGTTCGATACTCAAACAGCATCGCCTCGGCGCGACGCTGTTCTTGTTGTGTTTTGAACAGTTCGTTTGCGGTCGCTGCGGCTTGTTGCCAAGTGTCTTGCGACTTTAGCCACAGTGTATCGCGCTGCGTCTCACTATTCCTCGACGCGACGCGAAGTTCTTCAGACTTTGCACGCAACGTCTCGGCCTCGATGCGTGCGGGGTCTTCCGCCTTCGGCAGATTGAGTACAACCGCAACACCAACACCGGCAACGACCAGCAGACTTCCGACGACGTACCAAATACCGTAACTCGGTGGCGTGACGGGTTCTGGCGGTGTTACTTCCTTTGGTTTCGGTTTTGGTGCGGACTGCTCGTATTGCGAATCACGCTGGGCGTCTTCAAAGGCGTGGCGGAGGAGGTCGAGTCCAGTATCGGCGTCGGCAACGACTGGTGCTGTTTCCTGCGGCGGTGGCGTCTCTCCCGGCACAACAATTTCCTGCTTGCACCCCGAACAGAGAAACTTCCGCGATGCAAACTTTGGACTCAAACTAAACTGTTTTCCACAAAGCGGACAACTAAAATCAATCATCGAACGAGTCCTCCAGACAGAGATTGTACACACATTTTTTCACCGGTATTGTCGCGGAAACGACGTGAAGGTCAAGGGCCGGTGCGATTCCGTCCACGCGCCTCATTGTCGCAAGCGGCAAAACGTGTAGAATACTTCGTCGCGCGACGCTGGTGTGCGCGCGACCATTTCGAGTTCAACTCAACCACAACGATTCCTATGACCATAACTCCCGACTTTGCAAAAGGTGACGGTTTGATTCCCGTGATTGCCCAAGACGTTGCCAGCGGCGACGTTTTAATGATGGCGTACATGAACGAAGAAGCGTACCGCGAAACACTCGCCACGCAGCGTGCGGTTTACTACAGCCGGTCTCGCAACAAACTCTGGCGCAAAGGCGAAGAGAGTGGCAACGTCCAAAAAGTTCACAGCATTTTCATCGACTGCGACCTCGATACAATTCTCCTCAAGGTCGAGCAGATCGGCGGTGCGGCGTGCCACGAAGGGTACAAAAGTTGCTTCTTCCGAAAAATTACACCCACGGGCGTCGAGACAATCGGCGAACGTGTATTCGACCCCAAACAAGTTTACAAGAAGTGAACGACGCTTCGAGTGGTGCCACCATCGCATAGATACCCGTTACGGGTAGATTTGTAGGCTTCGCCCTCCACAATACCGCGGCCTCGATGGGCCGCTACCGTTTTGGTACGGGAAATTCAAACCGTCTTGAGTAGAGTACGACAAGATGAAAACGCTCAAGGATTGTTTTGGTCGTTCAGTTCGCCTCACCGACGAGCGATTGACGCATATTCTTGAACATCCCGAAATGCAGAACTTGAGCGAAGAGATCGCTTGGGTGTTGCTTGAGCCAAAAATTGTGAGGCGTTCACATTCTGACGACGCGGTGCGGTTGTTTTATGAGTTTTACACGCAAACTATTGTTGGTGGCAAATGGTTGTGTGTTGTCGTCAAATATGCGGAGAGCGATGCGTTTGTGGTCACGGCATACCTGACGGACAAACCGAAAGCTGGAGAAAATTTATGGCCGACAAAGTGAGAGTATGGTTTGACGCTGAAGCAGATTTCCTCGAAGTTCGATTCTCCGACGCTGCTGGTTATGAGAAGGCAACACAGCATGATGCAGTCATGGAGAGGGTAGACAACGACGGACGTGTGATTGGTTTCAGTGTCATTGGCGTGAGCCGTTTCCAAAAGTCCACCCCACTAGTGGCCGAACTCGTTTCGGCTTGAATAGAAAGGTGTAAACATGAAAATCGAAGTCACCAAGAATCCGTCTACAGAATTGCTCGACCAACTCGGTTGCCGTTCGTGGCCGATTTGGGAGAAGGAACCGTCAACATTTTCGTGGCACTACAGCGAGAAGGAGACGTGCCTGATTCTCGAAGGCAGCGTCACCGTGACACCGAACGGCGGCGAGCCGGTCACGTTCGGTAAGGGCGACCTCGTTGTCTTTCCACAAGGCATGAGCTGCACTTGGAACGTCCAAAAAGCAGTGCGAAAACACTACCGGTTCGGCGAGTGACGAGGGCGTTCGGTGCAAGTCACCACGCTAGAAATTTTCGCCGAAGTTGGTACAATTCCGCAAACTCAACAACAACATTTCAGGAGACACCACAATGATCTTTGACCCGATGTATTTTCTCTTTGTGATTCCGCCGCTCTTACTTGCGCTTTGGGCGCAGGCGATGGTGAAGTGGAATTACGCTGCGGCGAGTCAACAACCCGCGCCGCTTTCGGGAGCCGCCGCCGCGCGACACATTCTCGACTCGGCTGGACTCACGAACGTTCCAATCGAAATGGTCCCCGGACAACTCACCGACCACTACGATCCGGGGCCGAAAGTCGTGCGGTTAAGCGAAGATGTCTACAACGGGCGAACGCTCGCCGCAGTCGGAATCGCTGCGCACGAAGTCGGTCACGCGATGCAAGACGCCAAGTCTTATGCCCCGCTTGTGCTCCGAAACATTGCGGTTCCGGCGGCGTCGTTTGGAAGCAACTTCGCGTTCATCTTGCTGTTCGCGGGTGCGTTTCTCAACATCATGGGACTGGTGCTCGTTGGCGTAATCGGATTCGGTGCGGTCGCACTGTTTCAGATTATCAATTTGCCGGTTGAGTTCAACGCCAGTTCGCGTGCGAAGCAGCAACTCGCGTCGCTCGGAATCGTCAGCGACGAACAGATGGTCTACGTCCGTCGCGTACTTTCCGCGGCGGCACTAACTTACGTCGCCGCAATGCTGATGGCACTGATGCAGTTCCTCTACTACGCTTGGCGGTTCCTCGGCTCACGCGACTAATTTGGTGGGACGTGCAACGGCAGGGTAGGTGCGGGATTTACATATCCCGCACACGCGACGCACGTCGCGCAAGAACTACTGTTGAATGGCGATTCCGGCGGCATTCGCGGAATACGCAAATGCCGTGCGATGGGTGTGTAAACCCATCGCCTACCTCCGTCATTCACGAATACGCAGTCCAACTTTCGGAGACCACCAATGAACATCCTATTTGCTGCCAGCGAGGTTACGCCGTTTGCGAAGACGGGCGGACTAGCCGATGTGGCCGGTGCGCTCCCGAAGGCACTCGCCGAACTCGGACACAATGTTTGCGTCTTCGCGCCGTTCTATCGTGCCGTGCGTAACTGCGGGGCCGAGTTTGAACAACTCGATACCGAGTTTGCGATTCCCGTCGGCAATCGAGTCGTTCGCGGCGGACTCTGTAAGACAACGCTCCCCGGCTCGAAAGTCGCTGTCTACTTCGTTCAGCAAGACGACTACTTCGACCGCGACGGACTCTACGGAAGCGGCGGCGAAGACTACGGCGACAACTGCGAACGATTCGTTTTCTTCTGCCGCGCGGTGATGGAGTCGATTGAACTGCTCGACATTTCTGTTGACATTCTCCATTCAAACGACTGGCAGACTGGGCTTCTCCCCGCGTATCTCGATGTGATTTATCGCAGTCGCCCGCATTATCGCAACATCGCGTCGCTCCACACGATTCACAATCTCGCGTATCAAGGGATTTTTTGGCACTGGGATATGGTGCTCACCGGACTCGGCTGGGAACAGTTCACCTACGACAAGATGGAGTTTTACGGCAAGCTCAATCTTCTCAAGGCTGGGATTTTGTACAGCGACGGCGTTAGTGCGGTCAGTCCGCGTTATGCGGCGGAGATTCAGACGACGGCGTTCGGCTGCGGACTGGAAGCGGTGTTAATGTATCGCGCCGAAGCGTTGCGTGGGATTCTCAACGGCGTTTGCACGGAAACTTGGAACCCCGCCATCGACCCGCTCATCGCCGCGACGTACACCGCTGAAACTGTCGCCCAGCGCAAACCGCAAAACAAGGCTGCGTTACAAAAAACGCTGGGACTTCCGGTCGAACCGCGTGTGCCGCTCTTGGGCGTCGTCGGGCGACTGGCGTGGCAGAAGGGACACGATTTGATCTGCGAGTCGCTTCCAACGTGGGTTGAAAAGCACGGAGTTCAGTATGCGATTCTTGGTACGGGCGACCCCGAACTTGAGATGCAGCTTGCCGAACTTGCGCGACGTTATCCGCACAACGTATCTGTACGTCTTGAGTTTTCCGATGTACTTGCGCACCAAATCGAGGCGGGGGCCGACGTGTTCCTGATGCCGAGTCGGTACGAACCGTGCGGACTCAATCAGATGTATAGTCACCTTTACGGTACGCTGCCGGTTGTCCACGCAACGGGCGGTTTGGCCGACACGGTAGTCGATGCGAACGACGCCAACATTGCCGCCGGCACCGCAAACGGTTTTTCGTTCCAAGAAGACTCACTCTACAGTTTCAACACAACTCTCTGGCGTGCGCTACGCTGCTACTGGGAAGACCGCGACATCTGGATGCAGCTTGTCAAACAAGCGATGAAGCAAGACTGGTCGTGGAACCGCAGCGCAAGACAATACGTCGCGTACTACAACGAACTACAATCAGAACACGAAGCGTAAGCGAGTGCCCGAACAAGAACACGAAGCGTAAGCGAGTGCCCAAACGAGAACGCGAAGCGTAAGCGAGTGCCCAAACGAGAACGCGAAGCGTAAGCAAGTGTTTGTTTGTCCACAGCGTCCACCAAGTCCACACAGTCCACAAAAAACTATGACAACGATTTTCGATTCAATGGCGAAGTTCAAGATTGTTCCGGTGATTGCGATAGAGTCGCAGGAGTCGGCGTTGCCGCTGGCCGACGCGCTGATTGCGGGCGGGCTGCCGATAGCCGAGATCACGTTTCGCACCGCAGCGGCGGCGAGCGTCATTGAAACTATGACGCAAAAACGTCCTGAAATCTTCGTCGGTGCTGGGACGATCCTGACCGAAGACAATCTCAAGGCGGCGATTGATTCGGGTGCAAAGTTCGGCGTCGCGCCGGGACTAAATCCTCGCGTTGTCGAAGCTGCGCAGCGGCTCAATTTCCCGTTCGTCCCCGGCGTATGCACGCCGACCGATGTCGAGACCGCGCTTGCGATAGGGTGTCGCGTGTTAAAATTCTTTCCAGCCGGAGCAATGGGTGGAATGGCGATGCTCAAGTCGCTCCTCGCACCCTACGGTCACACCGGCGTTCGCTTCATGCCGACCGGTGGCGTGAGTGTTGACAACGTCGCCGACTACATTCGCACCGCTGGCGTAATTGCGTGCGGCGGAACGTGGATCGCATCGAAAGACGACATCGCCCAAAAACAGTGGTCGCTCATCACCGCACGATGCGCCGACGCGGTGGCGGCGGTTGGTTGATGCGTTTGAATTCTGCGATGTTGCCCAAATCGTTTCTCGAAGATATTGTGCGTCACGGTGTTGTTCTCGCCGTTTCGGGTGGTGCGGACAGCACCGCTCTTGCGCATCTCGTATGCGACAACGTTGTTGCCGGTGAACGTGCGAACTGCGTTGCGATTGCGCACTTCAATCACGCCCTTCGCGGAAGTGAGTCCGATGGCGACGCGGAGTTCGTTCAAAATCTTGCAGCGAGTCTCGGCGTAAGATGTGTCATTGAACGTTTCGCGGGCAACACAACTCATCGTGACGACTCCGGCAGTATCGAATCGACTCTGCGCACGACACGTTATACGTTCTTGAAAAACACCGCCGAGACGTTCGGATTTCGTTACGTCGCCACCGCGCACACGCGCGACGATCAAGTCGAGACGATCTTGCACCGAATCGTTCGCGGTACTGGAATCGCTGGCCTTTCCGCGATGGGACGCACACGTCAACTCAGCGACGCCGTTACGCTCGTTCGTCCGCTTCTCGGTGTCGCGCGAAAAACTCTCCGCGACTACATTGCACAAATCGGTCTGCCGTTCCGCGAAGATTCGTCGAATGCCGACGAACAGTTCACCCGCAATCGTTTGCGTAACATTGTGCTCCCGATCTTACGGCGTGAGAATCCCGCCGTTGACACCGCACTCGTTCGTCTCGCCGAACACGCCGCCGCACAACAAAAGCTGATCGACGATCTGGTGTGCAACCTCGTCGATCGCGCGACGATTACAACGTCGCCATCGGAGATTGTTTTGAAAACCGAACTGCTCCGCGCGACTTCACCGTTTCTCGTCGGCGAGATGTTTCGGCAACTTTGGAACCAACAATCGTGGCGACTCCGCGCGATGGGTGCGTCACAGTGGCAACGACTCGTCACGCTCGTCGCAACCGGTGGGACACTCACACTCCCCGACGGTGTGTGCGCTTGCGTTAACGATGAGACGACGACTTTGCACCAACACGGACAAACACGGACAGACACGGACGATCACGGACAATATCAGTGCCGTCCGTGTTCGTCCGTGTTCGTCCGTGTTAGTCCTTGAAAACTTGCCAGCGGTCAAAACAGGCAAACGGCGCAAAGTTTGCGGTGCGATTGTGTGAAGATTTTCAAAAATGTATTGCCAAACCCCCTCGCGCGATATAGACAAAACTGCCGCTTACGGTACGCTTACGGTTATGAAAAAACACACTTTCTTTCAGAACTACGGTTTTCGGATCATATTCGTTGTTGTCTTCCTGCTCTCATTCGTCTGGATGGGGACGCGGCGGACGCTCGAAAGCAATTCCAACAACGTCGCCGACTGGCTCCCCAAAACTTACCCCGAAACGCGGCAGTACCAGTGGTTTTTGAAACACTTCCCGTTTGAGAGTTTTGTGGTTATCTCGTGGGATGGGTGCAATCTCGGTGATGATAGCGTTGAAGTGTTCGCGCAAAAACTCGTCCCCGGCCAGACTATCGACAACATCAGCGATTGGATGGTCGAGCCACACGACACTCTGACGGCGGAGTTGCTCGGTACTGATGGAAAATCAGTCGAACCGTCCAAGACGCCGCCTTCAGACGCAACCTCGTCGTTGCGAGACAAACCTGCGGCAGCAGAGTCTAGCAAGACACCACACTATTTCAAGCAGGTTCTGACCGGCCAGCGTCTTCTTGAGATGATGATGCAGCGTTACGGCAACAGCGATGGTGTTGTCTCAATGACGCGCGATGAGATCATCGAACGCCTTGAAGGTGTGCTCATCGACAGTAAACGTACCGACGAAGCTGGGAACCCGATCCCGTGGGAGAAGCGGCAGACAGCACTCATCGCCACACTTTCCAAAAATGCTGCTGGAAAGGAGATGCAAGCCAAAGAGCTTCGCCGCGTTCTTGAGTATGTCAGACAGACGGGGCGTGAGTGTGGTGTTGAACCGCCAATCCCCGCCGACCCACGTTCGTTGCCGGTCCGTTTGGCGGGCCAGTTCTTGGATGTGCTGCACGAAATGTTGTTCGGGCGTGACACGTCGCAACAGACGCAAGGAATTATCATCGGCGGCCCGCCCGTTGACAATGTCGCCCTCGATGTCGAAGGGGAGCGTACGCTCATTCGGCTTGCGGGATTGTGCGCTTTGATCGGGTTCACGTTGTCATACATCTGTTTCCGTTCGCTGCGTCTGACGAGCTTTGTATTTTGGGTCTCGATCTTGGCGGCGGGGATTGCGATGGCGGTTGTCTCGCTCACCGGAAGTCGCTGTGATGCAATTTTGCTGTCGATGCCTGCGCTCGTCTACGTTCTTGCGATGTCTGGGGCGATTCATATCATCAACTACTATCACGATGCGATCCGAGAAAATGGACTCACCGGTGCCGCTGAGCGTGCGATTCGGCACGCCGCATATCCGTGTTCCATTGCGGCACTCACCACCGCCTTTGGGCTTTTCTCGCTCTACTTTGGCCAGCTCTTACCGATCCAGAAGTTTGGCGCGTATGCCGCGATTGGTGTGCTCGTCTCACTCGGACTCCTCTTCCTCTACCTCCCCGCACTCCTCCACTTCTACCCGTCGCGTGACTATGCGAAGAAGTATGGTGGACTAGGTCTCAAGAGCGAAGAGAATACTTTTGTTCTCCGCTTCTGGCATGCCTACGCCGACTTCATAGTCAGGTGGCGACTTTTTATTGTTGGTTTATGTATTGTCGCAATGTTTGTCGGCGGCTACGGAATGATGCAGATCAAAACGTCTGTAAAGTTGATGCGATTCTTTAGTAGTGACGCTGAAATCATCACGCACTACACTTGGCTTGAAACGAACTGGGGGCCGCTCGTTCCGATGGAAGTCGTGATACGTTTCGACCAAGATGCCATCGCCGACCAGAGCGGACGCGACAAACCTGTCGTCACGACGCTCGAACGAATGCGGCTCGTTGACCACGTTTCAAACGTCATCCGCGAACATTTTCGTGACGAGATCGGCGGAGTGATGTCGGCGGCAACGCTGGCTCCGCCGCTCACAACGAACGCACCAACCGGTTCGGCACGACGTGTCGCCTACGAATCCGCACTCAACGGACAGCTTTCAAAGGCACTCCCATCACTCAAAGACTATGTTTGCATCGAGGGGAATCCGTCGCTGCGTAAAGAAGACAACGACAAATACGACGAAATCATCGCGCAGGTCGGATTAACCGAAGACGATGCGGTCTTACTGCGGCGTTGTGGTCTCGACAGTTTGGGAAAGATTCTCACTGTTCCCGAAGGACGGGCGTGGGGTGTCATCGACGCCGATACGATGGCGAGCTACCGTGACAAAGCGGTAGCTTGGCAGAAACTGTATGGGCACGACCTGTGGCGAATCAGCATGCGAACGTGGTCGCTCAAACGCGACATCGACTACGCACACTTCATCAACGACCTCCGCCACGTCATCGACCCGATTGTTGCCGACTTCGCCAAGGCGAAAAACCTACCGCCAGAGAGCCTCACCACCATTTACACTGGTGTCGTTCCGGTCGTCTACAAGACGCAGCACGAACTCCTTCGCGGCTTGCAGATTAGTCTCATAATGGCGTTCGTCACGATTTCGGTTGTGATGGCTATTGTGCTGAAGAGTTTCGTCGCGGGGATGATTGCGATGATTCCGAACGTCTTCCCGATAGTGATCGTCTTCGGATTTATGGGGATGTGTGGGTTTGTTGTCGATGTCGGTACGATGATGACCGCGAGCGTTGCTCTAGGTATCGCCGTTGACGACACGATGCACTATCTGACGTGGTTCCGCGAGGCGATAGACCGTGGTCTCGATGCGAAACAGGCGGCGGTCGAGGCCTACGAACGGTGCGGAACGGCGATGGTGCAGACGACGCTCATCGGCGGACTCGGTCTGGCGGCATTTATGTTTAGCACGTTCACGCCGACGCAGATGTTCGGTACGATGATGCTTGCGCTTCTCTTCGCGGCCCTGTTTGGTGACCTCGTATTCCTACCTGCGATTCTCACCGGTTGGGCTGGAAAGTTTTTCACTCCCGTTCACCGTCCCGACGCTGAAGACGAAGATGAAAACAAAGCGTAACAGTTCACTGTTTTTTGTTGTCGCGTGCATAACAGCCCGAAACGTAGCGTAGCGATAGCGGAGCGTAGTGAGGGAAGCGAAGATTCAAACTCGCGTCACCGTTCACGGGGGTTGACATCATTACTTCCCTCACTTCGCTACGCTACGTTTCGGGCTGTTGTTCGTGTACGCGATATTCAAACAAACCGTGAACGGATACGACAAAACTACCCGAACGCTACTCGTGCACGTTCCACATCGGCGATCCCTTTGCGGGCGAGTGTGAGGAGTTGCGAGAGTTCTTCTTGCGAAAACGTCGCTTCTTCGCCGCTGCCTTGTACTTCGATGAAGCGGCCCGCTCCGGTCATGACGACGTTCATATCGACTGCGGCACGAACGTCTTCTTCGTAGTGTAAATCGACGCGGGGTTCGTCATCGACGATCCCAACACTCATCGCCGCAACGCTCGTCGCCAGCGGAATCGGGCCATCGCCGCACTCGGCACGCAACGCATCGACGACGGCCAAATACGCGCCGTTGATTGCGGTAGTTCGCGTCCCGCCGTCGGCTTGGAGGACATCACAATCAACGAAGATCGTTTTCGGGCCGAGTTTTTCAAAGTCGATTACAGCGCGGAGCGAACGTCCGATGAGCCGCTGAATTTCTGTCGCACGTCCGTCGGGGCGGTCGCTTCGCGGTTGTCGCGGCTGCGTACTGCTTGGGAGCATTCGGTACTCTGCCGTCAGCCAACCGCTTGTCGAGTTTGCCGGTTTCCACTTCGGCAGTTCGGCGGCGACGAACGCCGTGCAAAGCACAACCGTCTCGCCCGACGTAATCAGCACGCTCCCCGGCGCACGGTGCGTGAAGTTACGAACAATTGTGATGGGGCGAATCTCGTCCGCCCGCCGCCCGTCGCTACGAAGTTTTGTCATTGTTTTGGTTTCGTTGGTGGATGAGTAGTTCAGGTTCGGCATAGCCGAACCCTCCAGTTGTCATACGCCGCAGGCGTGGAGGGTTCGGCTATGCCGAACCGCTGTGCGGGTGCAAGTTTCCGAACTGGTCCATTGTTTACGCCCAAACGGCGTCAAGGATTTTGTCGGCGACGGTTTGTTTCGTGCCGGTGAGTGCGACGATGCAACGTGCAGTCGCGTCGTAAACTTCGACGCGGCATTCATCGGCGTCAATCGCCGCCGGTGTGTTGAGGACGACGAAGTCGGCGTTCTTGCGACGCAGTTTTGCAAGTGCGTTTTCACGACCGTTTTCGGTTTCAAGCGCGAACGCGACGAGCCACTGGTCGTGACGTTTGATCTCGCCGAGCGACTTCAAAATATCGGGCGTGGCGACGAGAACGAGTGTAAACGTGCCTTCGGTTTGTTGGTCGTCGCGTTTGATTTTTTGCGTTGAAACTTGCTGTGGCATGAAGTCGCACGGTGCCGCCGCGCCGATTGCGCCGACGCAATTACCGAACAGTTTTACTGCGGCTTCACGCATCTCGTCGGTTGTTGTGACGCGATGAACTTCGCACCCACGCGGATAATCTATCGTCACCGGACCAGTGACGATCACCGGTGTCGCCCCGCGTTTGAGAACTGCGTCGGCGAGCGCACCGCCCATACGTCCACTCGACCCGTTCGTCAAGAAACGAACCGGATCAAGCGGCTGACGTGTCGGGCCAGATGTGATTAAGATGCGTGACATTTGTGGGTAGGTTTACGTTTTCTGTAACCGTTCACGATTACCGCTTACGGAAGAGTCATCGGCGCGTTCATCAGGGCCAGCGACGCTCATGGTGACTGTTTTGGGCGTTTTGTCAAGGAACTGCCGAAATTTCTGGCTTACTTCTTGTCAGAATTGAAACGGTCGTTAGAATACGCCGCGACGTTACTGTTCGCTTCCATCGTTGCAGATTCTGTAGGAGATACGTTGTGATGACCGCTGCGGAGATCAAACAAGCCGTTCTCGATATTCTAGCCGACATCTCGCCTGACGAAGATTTGTCCGGCCTCAAGGATGATGTCTCGTTCCGCGAGCAACTCTCGATGGACAGCATGGACCTCCTCGACATCGTACTAGAACTTCGGAAACGTTACAAAATCCAGATTCCCGAAGAAGACTTCCCGCAACTCGATACGATGTCACGCGCCGTCGCGTATTTGCAAACGAAGATCGGGACGTGAAATCGCGCCGCGAGTTTCCGTCAAGATGTGTGAACCGAGTGGCGAAACGTACCGGAGCCGATGCAGATTATCGTTATGGGGACAGGGGCGTTTGGTGTCCCGACGGTTCGGCGGATTATCGAAGAGACGCAGCACGAAATCGTCGCTGTCGTGACGATGCCGCCGCGTACCGTTCACCGTGAAAAAGTTCCGCCGCCGTCGCCGATGCGGCAGCTTGCAACCGAGTTTGGTCTTCACGTCTGGGAGGCCGACAACGTCAACGAACGGCAGTGGTGTGATCTCTTTCACCTTGTTCGTGCCGAGGTCTTTTTCGTCTGCGACTTCGGTTGTATCTTGTCGCCGCAAGTCTTGCGGTCAACGCGATTGGGCGGGATCAACTTACACGGTTCGTTGTTGCCGAAGTATCGTGGCGCGGCACCGGTTCAGGCGGCGATTCGCAGCGGCGAAAAAACGACCGGCGTCAGCGTGATTCACATGACAGCCGAGGTCGATGCGGGACCGGTCGTTGCGCAGAGCCGCAACGTTACGATCCTTCCAGACGAGACCCACCCACAACTCGAAACGCGACTCTCGCTCATCGGTGCCGACGTGTTATTGGGCGTGTTACAGCGACTCGAATCCGACGCACACTTACCGATAGTGGCGCAGAAGGCGTCGGATGTATCGCGTGCCCCGAAGCTCAAAAAAGAAGACGGTCGCGTCGATTGGAAGTTGCCTGCGAAACGTGTTTACGATGCGTACCGTGCGATGGTCGAGTGGCCGAAGTCGTTTACGTTTTGGTCGCGCGGCGAGATTGCACCGCAGCGTTTGGTTTTGCAGCGAGTGAGTCGAGTGCCACGCGGCGAAGTGACACCGACCGGAACGCCTTGTGCTGGCACAGTCATCGAAGCGAGTGGTGATCGACTTGTCGTCGTCTGCGGCGACGGTGAGTGCATTCGCATCGACGAAGTTCAGCCAGCGGGAAAACGCTCGATGCTCGTGAGTGATTTCCTGCGAGGAAATTCGCTTCGTGTGGGTGACGTGTTTGCGTGAAACAGAGCGGGAAGCGTAAGCGAGTGAATAAGAACGCGAAGCGTAAGCGAGTGCCCGAATCGCCATTCGGCGCAGAGTTCGTCATTCCCGCGTACTCGGCGGGAATCCAGAGAACGATTCCGCAAGCAGACGCGATAGCGTTGTTCGCGCAAGCGAACCTCGCAGCGTTAGCTCTAGGCCCCCGCCGAGTACGCGGGGGTGACGGAATATAGTGTGAACGGTTAAGAGTTTTTCAACACTGGAGGTATCAACAATGTCGCTTGTTTGTATGGGTTCGATTGGGATTGATCATATTACTACGCCGCAGGCGTCGCGTCGTGACGCGCTGGGCGGTTCGGCGATTTACTTTGCGTGTGCGGCGAGCTTCTTTTCGCCAGTGAAGTTAGTCGGCGTCGTCGGCGACGATTTCTCAAACGCCGACCGCGCAATGCTAGAATCACGCGGTATCGACCTCGCCGGACTCGAAGTCGTCGCAGGTGGAAAGACGTTCCGCTGGGAAGGGCGTTATCTTGAAAACATGAACGACCGCGAAACACTCGCAACGCACCTCAACGTCCTCGGCGACTTTCATCCGAAGTTGCCAGCGGCGTACAGAAATGCCGATTACGTTTGCCTCGCAAACTCAACTCCAGCAGTACAACTTGAGACGCTCGCGCAACTCGAAAAACCACGCTTCGTCGTCGCCGACACGATGGACCTCTGGATCAGAATCGCCCGCGACGAACTGGGGCAGTTACTTCGCAAGATCGACTGCCTCGTTCTCAACGACAGCGAAGCGAAGCTGCTAACGGGTGAACTCAACGTCGTCTCTGCGGGGCGTGCGATTTTGAAGATGGGGCCAAAAAACGTTGTCGTCAAGAAGGGCGAACACGGCGCGATGTTCTTTTCCGAACGCGAACTGTTCGTGATTCCAGCATGTCCAACTGATCGCGTTATCGACCCAACCGGCGCGGGCGACTCGTTCGCGGGCGGGATGATGGGTTATCTCGCGTCGGTCGGGAAGATGGACGCAGCGTCTATCAAAACCGCGTTAGCTTACGGCGCGATTATGGGGAGCTTCGCCGTCGAAGGTTTCAGCCTCGAACGCTTCGCCGAAATCACACGCAAAGAGATCGACGCGCGACTCGAATACCTCCGCACAATTTCGTCGCTGTAGACGACTGCAACAGAAATAAGACCTATAAGAAATACGACCTATATGTCCTATAGGACATATAGGTCGTATGAGACTCGGCACACATCATCCGCCAACTATGGTGTTGTCCGGTTGGTGTTGTTATTGTTGGTGCTGCCACCCGAACCGTTGACGTAGGTGTAGGTGCCGCCACTATCGACGGTGTTCAGACTCATCCCTGCGTTGGGGATGATGACGTAGCGTCGATCAGCCGTGGCCGAAGCACTAGTGTAAAACTGTAGGCCATCGGGAATCCACTCGATTTCTGGACGATACCCGACCGCACCACCACCCCAGTATGGACGACGATAGCCGTAATACTCAAGCGGCGTAACGGAATCGCGTGACGCACCTGTCGGTTGATAACCCGTACCAGTCGTCAGACCGCTTGCGGCGGCGGAGTCGCTAATCTGTGCGTGAATCCCAGCATTGCTGGCGCGGTCAAGGAAGTCGGCTATTGCAGCACCTTCAAACGTCGCCGCCTGCGTTGCCAGCACCGAAGCGGTCGCCGTGGCGACAATCGCCTCGTCGAGCGGCTCCGTTCGACGCCCCGTCGGGACGTTAATGTCAACAGTCGCCCCATTCTTCGCCAGCTTGAAAAACTTCGCTTGACTCACCGGTTTTCCGTTCTCCAGCGTCGTCAGCGAGATTTTGACGGAATCGTCCGTGACGCGACCATAGTCTTTGAGTATCGAGAGCTTGTAGTCGCCCGCGAAACCGACGGGACAAGTGTACGAGACTTTCGATTGCGTCGCCGTGGAACTCTCTTCCCAAACGCCACCACCAAGCGACCGTGGGGCGAGTGCCCAGCAGGTTGAACCGTTTGGCTCCGCCACGGCAATCGAGAGTAGCGCATCGCCCGTCCACTCGACCTCAATGACGCAGTCACGGCGCGATGCCTCCGCAAGAGCCGCAGCATATCGGGCGGCCTCTTTGTCCTTACCTTCACGCTTCCACATATCTTGAAGCGCAGCAGAAGCGTCCTGTGATTCTTGAACCAAACGTTCGCCTTGTGTACCGTCCCACACCTGTCGCGCAATCGCCAGCGTAGTCCACTCAATCAGTTCTGCGTCACGATTTTCAACCGCAATACGGAGCAGACGCATATACGGCGGACGCAGCGTCGGAGCCGCGCTGATAACCTGTTGATAGAGCGGAATTGCAGTTGCGCGGTCGCCGAGTCCGTCGGCGAACTGCGCGATCAAAACAAGGTTCAGCGGATCGTTGCAAAGGTCGGCGGCGGAAAATATCGCGCGGGCGATCTCTTCCTGCGGCGCGTCGGCGACATAAAGCGATGTCGCAAGTGCTTCGTACATCCAAAGCTGCATCTGCTGGTGACGTAACGCCGACTCGATAATCGCAATGATGTTGCGATTCGCCTGAAGACCAGCGTCGCGCTTCGCAGCGTCTTGCCCCTTCTCCAATCCTGTTTTCGCCGTTCGCAACAACTTGCGAACAGTGTCTTGAACAAGAAGGCGTGACTGCTCGACAACACTTTCGTCTGACGATTCGATCTGCGCGAAATAGTTTTCCCACGCCGTTTCGGGATCGCTGTCGGTTAGCGACGGGAGCATTGGGCCAGTGATTGTCAGGTCGGCTGTTGAGGCCTCTTCGTCTGGAACGGAGTAGCGGTTTCCGCCACCCATGTTGTTCATGCCACCGCCCATACCGCCATAGTTACCGCCGCCCATACCACCGTTCATTCCACCCATACCGCCATTCATTCCGCCCATACCGCCGTTCATTCCGTTCATGCCACCCATCATTCCGCCGCCCATCATTCCACCACCCATGCCACCCATCTGCATCGAGAGGTCGAGGGCGTTGTAGACGCGCACGGGGCGATTCGTCGTTACCTTGAGTGTCTCTTCTGGGGCAAAGTAGAGCACCTGATCTTTGATGAAGTAACCAGCGTCCTTCTTACTCAAGAGGTTCTTGAGGATCGTGCTCAACTTCATGTTGTAGAACGTCTTACCTGTAGTGAGGAGTTCGGTGTCGAGCGTAAGTTCTTCACCCGTTGAGTCTTTCGGCAGTGGTGCAACGTCGGCATTGAAGGTGACGCGTGGGTTCTGCTTCCGTATCTCATCAATCAAATCTTGCACCGTCGCACCATCACGCAGAACGAACTCCGTCATCGTGCGGTCGAGCATCTTGCGGATCGCCTTTTCGTTGGGGTCGGTGACGGTCAAGTCGTTGACTTCCCAGCGTTCTTTGCGATGTTCGGAGAGCCTACGCCACAGGTCGGCTTCGGGGTATGTGATCGGCGGTTCGTCAAGAACGGGGATGAACGACCGTTCTACACTTTGAAGTCCTTCGACGAAACCGCGTTCGCGTTTGTACCGTAGTTCAATCGACTCGTCGATGTACTTCGTCGAGGCGGCGAGGAGTGCCGCAGCGGTGGCGGTTGGATCGTTCGGGACGATTTCGCTTGCCATTCGGGCGACCTGTTCGGCCACTGCATATTCGCGTGCCGACATCAGGTGAGAGTAGCGGTTGAAAATCTGATTGAGTTTTTCTGTCTTCCCTTCCAGCTCGGACAGTGCCCGCACACGATCATCGCGGCGTGCTTGACGAGTCGCTTCTTCGAGCTGCATACGTTCGTTGCGTTCCGCTTCGCGCTGGACGTGCTTGAGCTTACTGCCAAGTTTGTCGAGAAGCTGCTCGCGTTCATCGTCGCTGATTGAAGCGTTTTCGCGCACCATCGCCATCGTCAAACGCAAGTCTTGCATTGTTTCTTTCGGAAACTTCGCTGTCCCCTTGTCGGCACGCTGTAACGCGACACTCACTTCCGTCGCAAGTTTTTGGACGCTGATATTCTTCGCACTGATGACCGAATCGACAAGCTGCGGAGCGACCGCATCGGCGGCACCAGCAGGCGTTGTCGGGGCGACAACTTCTTGAGCGACCTTGTCGTTGGGACTCGACGCAAGTATGTCGCGTGCTACGATCTGCGCATCGCCATCAACACCTACTTGTTGACCAAGACGGGCGGCATCGAGTTTCTGCTCTTCAGCGGCGGCAAAGTTGTCGCGGAAACCATCGAGCATCTCACGCCCAACTATCGGGAAGAACTCACCATCGGTTGAAGCGGCGATGTTGAAAAGTTGCCGAAGGTACGGACGATTTGAATAAGCGTCTGTGCCGGGAGCCACGTCCCATTCCATCTTGACTGTTACGCTCGGCGTTTTCCCTTGTAGTGCTACGTCAACGGTTTCGAGCGGTTTTGACGTGCGTGCGACGACGAACGTTTCGCGGTCACTGCGAACTGGCGGAAGCGATTTTGGGAAGACTTCCCACGATGTCGGGAACGGCTGCGCCGCCGGGTCGAACCAAACGACTGTCGCGGTGGTGGAGCTTGCGAGTGCGTCTGCGACTTGCGTTACGGCCTGATTCTGCTGGGCCTGCTTTGTTGCGGCAAGTTGGTCGCGTGCCTTTTCTTCGGCGTCGCTTGCGATGGTTGCAAAGTCGATCAACACTCCGCCAGTGCTGTTCACGAGTGAACCGAGAACGTCGTATTGAACTTGCGGACCGAGCGCACAAACCGTGAACGGAGCTTTGGAGTCGGTGAGAGTTTGAACTGCCTTCTGGAAGTTTTCGCGCTGGAGCGTTGTGGCCATGTTGCGTCCGTCACCGATGTAGACGACCGTGCGCTGCGCAGGTTTTTCGGTTGTGAAAACCGAACCGGCGGCGGCGACGCCAGCGGTTAAGTTGGTCGCTCCGAGTGGTACGCGACGCTGAAGAGCAGTGAGGGCGGCTTCGGCTTCGGTACTGGTTTTGGCGACTAGTCCGGGCGTCAATTTTACGGCCTGTACATCGACCGCAATCACACTAACGCGGGTGTCGTTCGGCAGACGCTGTAGCGTCTCTTTGACCACCGCGAGTGCGTCGCTACGAAACTGCCCTGTCTGGCTCGCCGATGTATCGACGAGAAACACTACCTCATTCGGTAGCTTTGCATCAACTTGCGGCCCTTGCAGACCGAGTGCGATGTAACTATTTCCATCGCTGGCGGTGTAGGCGTCGTAGGTCGGCGTCTCACCACGCACGGTTCCACCGACACACACAACCACTGCGAACACCGCCGCCACAACCATCTGGGACAACTTCATAAGACTTCTCTCCGCTAGTAAAGTGGAACTCTTCTCGTCGTTTGAACGCAACGAAACTCGACCGAACTGGCCTCGCCATTCCGCTCAATGTGCAGAACACCGAACCTGCTTCTGCGTAGTTTAGCCTATTTTCCCGTTCTTATCAAGACCAGTTTTTTGGGACAATCCAAAAAACTCGTCCCACCGTCCCAGTCGCCCGCTTTCGCGCGGTGACAAAAACGCCCCGTGCGCGCGTCTTGCGTGCCCCCTACGATTTTCCATTGTCGCAGTTACAATGTCACGTCATGAGTGATGGACGTTTGCAAACGCCGATGCAGGAATGACGAAACGAACCGTGAACGGTTACGAAAAGTTTAGCCGACATCTTTAGCCCGACAACCTCACGAAAGGCAATTCCCATGAAACGATTCTTTCTGACATTTGTGATGGCGTGTCTCGCAGCGGCGACTGTTCACGCTGGCGAGTTCACTATCGACGCCTTCGCGTTTGATCGCGGAAACTTCGCGGTCTTTCAAGACAACTACCGTAACGGCGGGCCAGTCATCATTGCCAACGGGAGCGGCTCGCCAGCAACCGTGGAGTACGACATCCCGTTCCCCGTCGCGGGTGAGTACACGCTGTCGGTATTCGTGGCGGCGGCGGAAAAGCGTCCGCTCACCGTGTTCGTTGACGGTAACGAAGTCGGAACAATCTGCAACGACAAGTTAACGCCTTCGTGGAACTCTATCGACGCAACATGGGACGCACCGATCAAACTCAACATCGCCGGCGCCAAAACGCACACAGTTAAACTGGTGAGTGCGTCAGGTCCGCCACCACACGTCGCGTCGCTGAAGTTCGTCACCGATGCACCGTTCCCCGATGGCTGGACGCTCGTTCGTCCCAAAGCGAAAACGTTGCCGGTCATCGTCGCACCGTCGCACACCGGTTACGATTTGCGAAGTGCCGCTCTGCCGAATCCCGCCGCGATACGCCGTGCCATCGACGACCTCATCGTCACATTCGGTACGCAATATCCGAACGGTAAAGCGTTTCTTGATGAACTCTCCGCACTCGAAAAGAAATCGCAGCGCGACGACTTTGGCGACATCCGCAACGAACTCGCCGACCTCCAACGTCGCGCGGTCTTCATCGAAAATCCAGTCATCGACTTTGAAACGCTCATCTGCATAAGACGCAACCAAAAAGGGGACCGCGGCGGATTCCCGCAAAACTGGGAAAGTTACTCCAGCATCGCTCGCAGCGGATTCGACGACGCCATCGTCGCATTCCCAATTCGCAAACCAGAGTCGCCACTCGTCATGCTCTACATGCCGCCGCGCGACACCATCGTCACCGATCTCGATCTCGACTTCGATGCCTCACGACTCATGTTCTCCGCAGTCGGCGACAACGGTCGCTATCACATTTTCGAAGCGAAAATCCCAAGCATCACTTCCATCGACGACACCGTTTCCGCAACGAAAGTGTCAGTACCACAACTCGCACCGAACCAACTCACCAGCGGCGACAGCCAACTCGATTTCTACGACTCGTGTTACCTCCCCGACGGACGAATCATTCTCACAAACACCGCGTCAATGACGGGCGTTCCGTGCGTCGCTGGATCGTCGCACGTCGCCAATCTCTTTCTCTTCGATCCGCAGTCAACAGAACCGATGCGACAACTCGGTTTCGATCAAGAACACAACTGGTGTCCCGAAGTTCTCAACAATGGTCGCGTTCTCTACTCGCGATGGGAATACGCCGACACACCACACTCCAACACGCGACTCCTCTTTAACTGCAACCCCGACGGCACTTCGCAACTTGAGTTTTACGGAAGCAATTCGTACTGGCCAACGTCGGTCTTCTACGCTCGCCCGCTGCCGAATCACCCAACGCAAGTCATCTGCGTCGTCGGCGGACACCACGACAACGGTCGCGTCGGCGAACTCGTTATTCTCGATCCCGCGATAAGCCGCTACGAAGCGGAAGGCGCGGTGCAACGGATTCCGGGGTTCGGCAAAAAAGTCGAGACGATTGTTTCCGACGGTCTCACGCGCAACAGCTACCCAAAGTTTGCGCACCCGATGCCGCTGTCGGACAAGTATTTTCTCGTCACCGCAAAACCGTCGCCGTCGTCGCTGTTTGGGATTTACCTCGTTGACGTTTTCGACAACGTGATTTTGGTGAAAGAACTTGCGGAAAATCTTCTGGTCGAACCGACGCCGCTGCGAACGAGAGTTCGTCCACCGATCATTCCCGACAAAGTTGACCTCGCGCGCGACGACGCCGAGATTTACATCAGCGACATTCTCGGCGGTGCGGGGCTTGAAGGCGTGCCGCGTGGCGTGGTGAAGTCGCTGCGAGTTTTCACTTATCACTTCGCGTATCACGGCACCGGCGGACTCTACGGCTCGGTCGGGCAAGACGGGCCGTGGGACGTGCGCGGCGTCTTGGGAACGGTGCCGGTCGAGGACGACGGAAGCGTGCTGTTCCGCGCACCGGCGAACGTGCCGATTGGTGTTCTTCCGCTCGATGCGAACGGTCAAGCGTTGCAACTGATGCGAAGCTGGATGACCGCAATGCCCGGCGAGTTTTTGCAGTGCAACGGTTGTCACGAGCCGCAAAACACCGCTCCGCCAAACTCCGCGCGACACACGCTCGCACTCCGCAAAGGTGCGTCCGAAATCGTGCCGTGGAACAATCCGAATGCGTCCGCGCAAACACTTCTCGGTCAACTCAACGTTCGCGGTTTTGCGTTCCAGAACGAAGTTCAACCGATTTTGGATCGACACTGTGTCGAGTGTCACAACGGTGAAGGCGAGAAGACTGCCGACGTTGCGCACGTCAACGATCATCCTGTCGGAACTTCTCGCGACGGAAAACCGTTTGCAATTAACTTGCGTGGCGATCAAATGGTTGAAGGTTGGTCGTCGGAAATTGCTGGTAGCACTTGGGTCGGTACGGGCGGGAAGTGGTCGGTCGGTTACGACAATCTTCAGCGATTCGTGCGGCGTCCGGGGATCGAGAGCGACTACCAAATGTTTGTGCCGATGGAGTACGCTGCGAACACGACGGAGCTTGTACAAATCTTGCGTGCGGGGCACTACGGAGTTTCGCTCTCGGCTGACGAGTGGCAGAAACTGTTAACGTGGATCGACATGAACGCTCCATATCACGGCAACTGGAGCGACATGAATAAGAACGCTTCACTCGCCAACATCGCGCGCCAACGAATCGACTTCGCCAAACTGTACGGCGGCGAAGCGGTTGATTTTGAGGGTGCGGCAACACCGCCGCCGCCCGCCGAAGTGAAACTCAACGCCTTCGCACGGCTACTGCTGCGCATCGCCGAGACTATACCTGATGCGCCAACACAAGTGATGTGTGTCGTCGCACCGTCTACCGAGTCCACGCCGTCCACAATGGTTCTCGGCGGAATCGAGTTCGTTCGCATTCCCACCGGGCGCATCGAGAAACGCGCCCGCGATCATTGGTCAGCTGTCACGATTGAAAAACCGTTCTGGATTTCGTCGCGTGAGATCACGAACGGTGAGTTCCGCGAGTTCGATCCGTCACACAAAGCGCATCGAGAGTCACGGATGGCGTATCAGTTTGGTCGGCGCGGTTACGATGTCGATGACGACGACTTGCCAGCGGTGCGGGTTTCGTGGCGTCAAGCGAACGACTACGCAGCGTGGTTATCGGCGCAAACCGGAAAGAACGTATCACTGCCGAACGAATTTGAGTGGGAGTGGGCGGCGCGTGGCGGACACGATACGCCGTTTTGGTTTGGCGATCTTGATACCGACTTCGCCGCGTTTGAAAATCTCGGCGACGTTCGGCTCAAAGAGTTTGTCGCGTGTACGACACACGGAAACTACACGAGCGTTCGGCTCATTGAGAATCCGAATCCGTTTGACGACCGTTTTCCGAAAGACGAACGTTTCGACGACGGCCATTTCTTGCAGACGAAGCCAGCGAGTTACGCGGCGAATCCGTTCGGGGTTTTCGACGTTCACGGCAATGTTGCGGAGTGGACATCGTCCGTTCGCGGCGAAGGTTCGGACGCGGTTGCGACCGTATGCGGCGGCAGTTGGTACGACCGCCCGTACCGCGGCACCGCCGACTTCCGCAGATACTATCCGACTTACCAGAAGGTGTACAAAGTCGGTATTCGGCTGGTTGTGAGAGAACCATAAGAGTGGGTTCATGGACCGCCAGCGGTCCTCGCCGCGTTTTTTCTTGACGCCCTCATTGTCAAGGTGCGTGTTTTCGGGATAATACGCGGCCTCTCTTTTTGCCCGTCCCTCACGTTCTTATGTTTGCAGCTCTTCACGACAGTATCTTTTCCGCCGTGCGATTCCTTCGCGGGCGTGCTCGTCTCACCGAGGCGAACATGCGCGAGGGACTGGAGATGGTGCGCCAATCGCTGCTTGAGGCCGATGTCGCCCTCCCAGTCGTGCAGAGTTTCATGGAGCGTGTCTCCGAGCGCGCACTCGGCGAGAAGGTGATGAAACTTCTCGACCCCACCGAGCAGCTCATCAGTATCGTCAAAGAAGAACTGAACGAGATTCTTGGGGCCGATAACGAACCGTTTGACTTGAAAAAGCCAGTCGCGGTTGTGATGCTGTGCGGTTTGCAAGGTAGCGGAAAAACGACGACGTGCGGAAAACTCGCATCGTGGCTAATCAAACGCGAACGGCGACCGATGCTCGTCGCCGCCGACTTGCAGCGTCCCGCCGCCATCGACCAACTTGAGACGCTCGGTAAAACGCTCGGCATTCCCGTTCACGCCGACCGTACAAACAAAGACCCCGTTGCAGTTTGCCGCGCCGCTGTTGAACTAGCCAAAAAGAGCGATGTCGATGTCATTATTCTCGACACCGCTGGTCGGCTTCACATAGACGCCGAACTGATGACGCAGCTCTCGCAAATCGAGAGTCAGGTACAACCCGATCACGTCTTGTTCGTTGTCGATGCGATGACGGGTCAAGATGCCGTTCGCAGTGCGCAGGCGTTTCACGATGCCCTCGACCTCGACGGCATCATCATGACCAAACTCGATGGTGACACCCGTGGCGGTGCCGCTCTGTCTGTGCGCAAAGTGACGGGCGTTCCGATTCGGTTTGTCGGGACGGGCGAGGTGATGGACGCTCTCGAAGAGTTCCATCCCAGCCGGATGGTTTCGCGTATTTTGGGGATGGGCGATATGCTCACCCTCATCGAGCAGGCACACGAAAAACTCAACCGTGAAGAACTTGAAAAGAGCCAGAGTCGCCTGATGAAAGGCGAGTTCACGCTCGACGATTTCCGGTCGCAAATGACGCAAGCGCGGCGGCTCGGAAGTTTCAGTAAAATACTTTCGTTTATGCCGGGGTTTGGTCAACTTGGCAAACTGCTGCAAGAAACGCAGTCACAGAGCGGTACCGACTTCGACGCCGAGATGCGACGCGTCGGCGGAATCATCGACGCTATGACGCCAAACGAGCGGCGCGACCCGCGCGTGATCGACACGTCGCGGCGGACGAGAATCGCGCGCGGTGCTGGATGCGAGCCGCACGAAGTCAGCAAGTTGATCAAATCGTTTCTGCCGATGGCTGATATGATGCGGTCGCTTTCGGGCGGCGGTATGAGCGACATGTCGAAAATCCAAACGATGCTCGCGCAAGCCAAGGCGGCGGTTGACAACCCAACCGGTCATCATTCGCTCGTAACCAAAAAGGGGACGGGAAAACGTCTCACCCCAAAAGAACGTGCCGAAGCAAAAAAACGCCGCGAAAAAGAGAAGAAGAAAAAGAAAAAGTGAACGTTCGGGAACGCGGGCGAGATGCCTGTGTTCCAAGCAAACCGCCTTGCCTAGATTCCCGCCTGCGCGGGAATGACGAAACCTAACCCGTAGGAGTTTTCACAGTGTCCGTTAAGATTCGACTCAAGATGATGGGGCGTCGCCATCGTCCATTTTTCCGTATGGTTGTGACCGACGCACGCACACCGCGTGATGGTCGCGTGATCGAGGAAGTCGGGACGTACGACCCGATGATTCCGGAAACCGATGCTCGTTGCCAGTTGGTTGGCGAGCGGATTGATTACTGGCGCAGCGTTGGAGCGCAGCCGTCGGAAAAGGCTGGTGTTTTGATCAAGAAATACGGCAAAGACGGTACGCATCTCGACGCCCAAAAGCAGGCTCTGGATCGTCTCGCGCTTTCGCGTCGTCGTCCGGGACTCCCAGCGGAGTTACCGCCCGCCGCCGAAACGCCGGGGAAGAAACGCAAGAAGAAAAACGACGCCGCTACTGCCGCCGCTGCTGTGGAAACCGCGCCCGTCGAAACGCCTGCCAGCGAATAACTTTGTGCGATTTGATCTACTAACGCTTTTTCCGCGGCTGTTCGATGGCTTCCTTTCGGAGAGTCTCGTGAAGTCGGCGATAGATCGCGGTCTTATCGGCGTTCATCTCCACAATATGCGAGACTGGGCGACCGACAAACACGCAACGATGGACGACACGCCTTACGGCGGCGGTGCGGGGATGGTGCTGAAGGTAGACCGCGTCGTCCCGTGTGTTGAAGACGTGCAAAGCCGCGATGAACCGGCGGGTAGATTGTTGATGCTCACGCCGCAGGGGCGACGCCTCACGCAATCGGTTGTCGAGGAGCTTGCGAGCGAGTCGCGGCTCGTGATTTTGTGTGGACGTTACGAAGGTTTTGACGACCGAGTGCGACAGATTTTGCGTCCCGATACGATTTCGATAGGCGACTTCGTTTTGAACGGCGGCGAAGTTGCGGCGATGGCGATAGTCGAGGCGGTGATGCGGCTCCTTCCGGGAGTGCTTGGCGACGAGGCGTCGTCGCGTCACGACTCGTTTTCGCTCCGTTCACCGAGTGGCGAGCGGCTACTTGAGGAGCCGCAGTTCACGCGACCGCGTGAATATCGCGGTTTGGGGGTTCCCGAAGTCCTCGTCAGCGGCAATCACGCCGCAGTTGCGGCGTGGCGAGAGAGTGAACGAAAACGCATATAAGTCGTATAGGACTTATACCTCCTATAGACCAGTATTACTATAACAAACGAAGGAGAAAAGGCGAATGACACAGGCATTGATGAACATCGTTGAAGGGTACAGCAAGAAGGCGGCTCTTCCGAAGTTTGAGATCGGCGACACTGTAAACGTTCACTGCCGCATTTTGGAAGGCGACAAAGAGCGTATTCAGATATTTAGCGGCGTTGTCATCGCGCGCAGTGGTGGCGGGACGCGCGAGATGTTCACGGTGCGCCGGATTGTTGGTGGTGAAGGAGTTGAGCGGAAGTTTCCGCTTCACTCGCCGCGTATCGCCAACGTAGAGGTGACGCGAAGTGCGGTCGTCCGCCGCGCGAAACTCTACTTCTTGCGTGATCGTGTTGGCAAGGCTGTCCGTCTTAAGGAACGCCGTGTCGAGCGAGTCATTTCGTCTGACGCCCCGAAGAAGGCACGTCGCGGACGCAAGGCAACCGCTGCCAAAAAAGCCGCCGCCGCAACTGCGGAGTAGACCCGTTACGGGTCAATTTATAGGCTTCGCCCCCCGTCACGCTGCGGCTTGCGGCAGTGACGCCTCGATGGGCCGCTGACGTTTTGGTACGGGAAATTCAAACCGTCTTGAGTATGGAAGACTACAAACTGCGAACGACGGCGACAGCAAACGCAACCATCGCGCCCGCGACGAACAGTAACGCAATCATCGGCATTGCGGCGCGCCATGGTGTTGTTGTCAGTCGCACAACGTCGTCGTGCCACTCATCGTTTTCTATCGTGATTGGTGCTAAACCGCTCCACGCAACGCCGCGCGATGGTGCGCTGCGGTCGTAAAATACGACGTGCGTTTCTGCGCTCAGTTTTTCTGCATCGAGCGACGATGCGTATGTTGTGTATTCTTCGCCATCGACTTCGTAACGCAATGTCGCCTTGTAGACCCAGCGACCGTTTACACGAAAAGATGTGTTGCGAACTCCAGTCTGCCGCGCAAGCACAGCGTCCCCTTCACGCAACAGCCGAACGATTCGTCTTCCCGACACGAAAGCGGTTAGCGTGAAGACAAGTCCCACCACAAAAAATACTCCGCCGTTGAGGCCAAAGATCAGGAAGAAGAGCGGACCAACCGCGCCGACACTTGTGAGGTAAAGTTTCTCAATGCGGTATAGATCGCGCGAACGTTCGAGCGGCACAACGTCGTTGACGTTGTATACGCCTTCAAACCCGTATGACGTTCCATCGGCAACGCCGCGAAAGTGGTAGGCGTAGACGCTGCGATTGTTGGAGTGAGTGTTTGTGCGGTCGATGGAGACGATGGTTGCTTCGCCCGCAGGTTCCCACTTTCGCGGGATGATGTCGTCGAGCGTGAAGGCCAGCGCGATGATAGTCATCGGCAGAAGTCCTATGACGCAGAATATCGTCCCCAGCCACGCGGCAGGTTCCACGCCCAAGAGAAGTGCGCTACGAAGTGTCTGCGTAACTTCGCGCGGCGGCTGACCGAAGTTGGCAAGTTCGGGGAGTGTGTCGTTCATTGTTGATCTCTGATTGGTGTACATTTCGTCACCCCCGCGTAGGCGGGAATCTATCCTGATTCGGGCACTCGCTTACGCTTCGCGTTCTTATTCACTCGCTTACGTTTCCCACTTTGATTCACTCGCTTACGCTTTGTGCTTTGATTTGTTCGCCTCCCTCCTCCTTCTTTTTCGGTTTCGTCTCTTCTGGGAGGTGGAGTTGTTTTCGGTGTTGCCACGCACCGAGGACGACTTCGTCGCCAGCTTCTAGACCAGATGCGATCACGACTTTCTTGTCGTTGGTGGCACCGATTTCGATTTCGTGTTTTTCAAAAACGCCGTCGCGGTACGTCATGCAGTAACTCTTGCCGTTATACTGAAAGACCGCTTGAACCGGCAAAACTAGTGCGTCTGCGATTTCGTTAACGGTGATGAGCACCTCGGCGGTGAGACCGGGTTTGATACCTTCAGGGGCGTCGTTGATCCGAACAAGGACTTGATACTCACGCGACATCGTTGCTCCACCACCGCCGCCACTCTGTTCGGGATAGTCGTTGACTCGTTCGACAACGCCATCGAAGTCACGATTGGGAAACGCCTCAAGACGCACTGTCGCTTTCTGCCCCGTTTTGACGAGCCGAATACTCGCCTCGTTTACGAGTCCCTTGACTTGCATCTGAGTTGGGTCGGGGAGACGCATAAGGATTTGTCGCTCGAACACTTTTTTTCCTTCGCGGATCAGGTCTTCCTCACCGCCCCAACGCGAGATGAAGTAGACAACTTGCCCGTCTTGTGGCGCGACGATACGACACCGCTCAAGCTGCGTTTGCAAGTGCCGAAGCCGCGACTGCTCTAACTCTTCGTTCTCCCGGTCTGCGTTCGCCTTTGCCGTCGCCGATGCCACTGCCGACGTATACGTCCGCACATTTTTTTCGTAAGTAAATTGCGTCAACACATCTTTTTCGAGTTCTGCCGACTCGCGTGCGTTCGTCGCCTTGCGAAACGCAATCACGTCGGCTTCAGCCTGCGACTCGGTAAGATAACCGCGTTCGAGAAGTTTTTGATTGAAACGCACGTTGTCTTCGGCGAGACGCGCCTCTTCGCGGGCGACAAAGATTTTATCGTCGATTACTTTCAGCTCGTGAAGATATTTCCCCTCGGTGTATTCCTTCAGCGAAAGTTCGGCGTTGCGTAAATCGGCCTCTGACTTCGCCATCGCCGCCATCGCGTTGCTCACGACGATTCTCTGTTTCGTAACGTTTTCGGCGAGTGTCGATGCGTCAAGCTCGACGAGCAAGTCTCCCTTTTTGACTGACGTTCCTTCAGGGACGAGGGAGATAATTGTGAGTCCACCCGGACTCTCAACTTCGCACCGAATCTCAACGTTTTGCGCACTCTCAACGTTTCCGCGTTCGAGAATCTGGTGAACAAATCGCTCACGCAAAACACGAATCATCTCCGGCGGCGAAGCGACGTTCCCCGCACTTAACAGACTCCAAACGCCGTAACCACTCGCACCGAGAACAGTCACGACGACAACCAACGTAACGAGTCGCCACGCGAGACGGGAAGATTTATTTGTTGACATTGTTGGGCCTTTGTTTTTTGGTAACCGTTCACGGTTACGTTGATGTTATGTCGGTGTTGATTCGGGCACTCGCTTACGCTTCGCGTTCTGATTCACTCGCTTACGCTTCGCGTTCTGATTCACTCGCTTACGCTTCGCGTTCTGATTCACTCGCTTACGCTTCGCGTTCTGATTAATTCACCATCGCGTTCGATGGTGAAAACTACGTTTGGATTGTTTTGTGTGTTCACCGCATCGACACACGTCGCGCACGAACTACGATTGATTAGCCCATCGCCTACCTCGGAATAAATGACCAAAAACCGTGAACGGACAGTTTCACCCCATTTTGAGTGTAAATCCCACACCTACCTCAAACCAACACAAATCATTCGTATATTAAGCGACATTATCCCGTTCCACGCCTTGTCGTCAAGAAGCGTCGGACGAGCGGTAAAGCTACCGTCGTTCTCGTATCTTGTGTTAATATGGGGGGGGGGGGTAGCTTTTTTGGCTTGGGCAAAATAAACAAACCGACGCCGCCCTCTTTCCGATAACGAAACCGTGACTCTCGCATTGCGCTATGTTGGCGCATCTGTCGTCGGAGCATTTGTAAAATCGTTCAAAGAATAGTGAGAAATTTATGACACAGACGAAACTCAACAGCCGCGCAAGGCGGCAAATGCTCAAGAAAAGCGTCGCCGCTGGCGCACTCTTGGCAGCAATCTTGTCCGCAACACCAGTTCTCGCAACCGATGTGAGTTGGGATGCTGGAGGTGCCGCTGACACGTCTTGGACAAATGCTACCAACTGGAATGCTAACTCCGTTCCAACATCTGTTGACCGCGCAAACATCACCGGCGGTAACTCAAGCGGTGCCGCCAACGGCACAAGCTACACCGCCACAATCAACACCGACAACGCACACGCCGGAACCGTCTACATCACCGGCGGTGACACAGCCAATAACGGTTTCAATGGTGGTGACGCCACCGTGAGTCTTGCCACTGGCGGCACGCTTCAAGTCGGCGGGCAGATTGTCTTGCAGAATGGTACAACAACGAGCACCGGCACCGCTGGCACAGCCACGTTCAACATGACCGGCGGAACGCTCGTCGTGAATAACGCTGCGGCGAATGTGTTTATGTTCGATGGCGATGGCACTGTTACGCTCGACACCTCCGCCGCCGCCAACAAAGTCCTCACCATTGCCGCCGCAAACGGCACGACGGCGAATCTGAATGCTGAATTTGTGTACGATGACGGTGGAACATTTGAAGAAGGCATCGAAGGTTTCGTCCAAATCAACAACGCCACCAACGGCGGCTTGGTTGTCTTCCAGACCCATCAAACGGTTCTCGCGGGTGGTGCGCTCAATCTCGCCAGCGGCTCGCTCGGTATCGCCGGAGGACGCAACTTAACACTGGAAGCTGGTGGTGCGTTCTTCGTTGGATTTCCTAACCTCAATCCCGTCGCTGGTCCTATGCCATTTCTGATGGCTGACCCTGCTGGCAAAGCTGTTGTGATTTCTGCCGATAATGCCAGTACGGTGAAGTTTACTTACGTCAACCCGGGCGAAGCGAACTTTTCTGGCAGTGCCACGCAAACTGGAGATGCTGGTCTCTTTGGCAAAATGGTCATCGGAAACGGCACCGAAAGAGGTAATTATACCATCGGTGGTATTGTTGACCCAACCGACCCGACTCAAGATGTCGCTGGCAGTTTCACCATTTTCAATGACCCCACTTTTGGCGTTGACGGACAACTCATCATCCGCAACGGCACCGTGACGAATACCCGCGCGGGAACATTAACAATGGACGGAGGCGAGCTACTCATCAAAGCCGATCCGAACGCGACCAACGCGACAGCAAAGCTGGTGATGATGGAAGGCTCGACGAACGCCGTTGCTAACACCACCGTTGACGGTGGCGGAGTGAGAGGGAGTGCAATCCTCAACATTGAGACCGGCGCGAAGTTCGATGGCGCAACGGCGACAGTTCTCACACTCCAAGACAGCGGCGTGCTTGCAATCACAGAAGGTGAGAACGGCTTGAAAGTCGCCACTTCAAACTTGAACCTCCACTTGGTACAAGGTGATGGCATTGTTGATGTTGCCGATGGTTTGACCATGACGGCGCAATCGCTCGGCGTACCGAATCAAGGCATGGTGTACGGTGCGGGGAATCTCGTCAAAGACGGCGCGGGCAAATTGGTTCTCGCGGAGCACAACGCATATTCCGGCGAGACGCGGATTCTTGACGGCGAGCTTGAAATTCAAGGCTCGCTCGGTTATCAAGACAACGCCCCCTATAGCGGCACCGCCGTTTACTCGTCGCAAATCATCAACAACGGCACTCTCACGTTCGACAACACCGTCGCCACCGCGAATCCCAACAAAGTGAACGTGCAAGTCCTCGCAGGTGAAATGATCGGTACCGGCGACTTGAATCAGTTGAGCGACAACTTGCTCGTGCTCACCGGCTCAAACAAACTAACCGGTGCTGGCAATTCTAGCGATGTTGTTGTCGGAAAAGTTGGACAGAAGTATTCTGCGTTGCGAGTTGACGCGACCGGTTCACTGCATGCAAGTGGAAACTTGACAGTGAACTCGGCTGGTTACAATGGCGGCGCGGCTCTCACGCGCGACCACGACTACAACTTGAGTACAGCGATTCTCGGCTCGAACGCGCTTGGCTACAAACGCGGTGTGGCGTACACGTCCAACACGCTGTTCGACGGCGTAGCGAAATTCGCTGCTGGCTCGGTGTGGAATGTTGCCACAAGCCAAATCGTCAGCGGTGATGACGTGAATGTTACTGTCGCCAAAGGCGGTTTTGCAACTGCTGACGATGTTACCAATGCGAATGCTGCGCTCAATGCTGGCAACACGATGTATTTCTACTCGCTGCAAGCGCAAGGTATGGCAGATGATCCTGCCGCTGCCACTTTGCAAGCGACGTGGAATCGCACGGCGCGGGTGAGTGACATTTTCATCAACTCGCTGATGCTTCACAACGCTGCGGCGATTCGGATGGCGACTACTGACCGCGTTGACAACTCGCTGTTTCGGATGCGGTGTTTGCAAGCGGGCGCGAAGTCGGGTTGCGGCGTAGCGGCTTGCGAAGCGGCGGATTGTCGCGGCGGATGCCAAGATGCCAAAGATGCGCATCGTAGCGGCTGGCAGATGTTGCGTGGAAACTCGATCTGGTTTAACTACGTCGGTCGCAGCGGCGATCTTGTCTCCAGTTACCAAGACGCGGCTGGCGCGCTGACGAAGTTTACCAGCCACGGTATTCAAGGCGGTTTTGACATCTTCAGTTCGCGGCGTGCGAATGTCGGCGTGATGTTCGGTTACGAAAACGAAGACGCGAAGCTGAATGTTCCGGGACACGAAGCCCGCGACAACGTGACGGGCGACGACGTTTACTTCGGTCTCTACGGCGGTTACTTGTTCCGTTCGTGCATTGACATTCGCGGCTCGCTCGGTTACGGTCTGCAAGATTACCGCTCGGCTCGTTACCAGCAGCTTGGTCTCGACCAAGGGATGTATCGTGCGCAGACTCTCGGCAAAACGTTGGAAAGCTCGCTAGAAGTTGGGCGGCGGTTCTACCTTTGCGGCAATCACTTGTCGTTCCGTCCGGTGGTCGGCTTCGATTACTTCACCAACGATATTGACGGCGCAACAGAGATTCGTGATGCGGTGAATGGACGCAACCAAGTGAAAGGGTTGACTTACGGCGATATGAAATTGCGTCAGGCGAACGTGCGAATCGGTAGCGACTTGCAGGCGAACTGGTGGCGTTTCCGGCTGGCTGGCGGGACGTACTACTCGCATCTGATGAACCGCGACGGGCGCGACCTGCGGTCAATGGTGACTGACGGCGAACACCGCAACCTCGCCGTTGGCAGCGACCTCGGACAGCAAACGCTGGTGTTTAACCTCGGGACGAACCTGTACCTCAACGAAGCGCGAACGTGCGCGGCGTTTGGGACGTACAACGGCGACTACTACATCGACCGCGCTGGCAAACCGTGGGGACATAACTACGCCGTTGGACTACAAGCGCGGTTTTAGTGAGCGCGTGTGATGCGTGATTGGAACCGTTCACGATTACACAAGATAGGCGGCGGGTTTACACACCCGCCGCACGCGACGCACGTCGCGCACGAACTACGATTGATTGGCCATTCAGACGGCATTTGTGCTGTATGTAAGTATGCACTGCACAAATGCCGTGCGATGGGTGTGTAAACCCCATCGCCTACCTTGCATGATGAAAACAACCGTGAACAGATACCACGGTCTCTTCCGTCATCCCCGCGTACTCTACGCCGAATGGCGGTTCTCACTCGCTTACGCTTCGCGTTCTGATTAATTCACCATCGCGTTCGATGGTGAAAACTACGTTTGGATTGTTTTGTGTGTTCACCGCATCGACGATAGCGCGGTGGACTGCGACGATGGATGGCGTAAGCGTTTCGCCGACGCGAACGATCAAGTCGTCGCTGCGAAGCCCAGCCTTTTCGGCGTCGCTGCCGCTCCGCACATGGTCGATGAACGCTGGCGTTCGCGGTGCGACGTTCGGTACGAGCGTGATCCCAAACGGTTTCAAAAACTTTTCTGCGTCAGACGGAAGAATAATTCGTTCGCGGTTTTCTGGTAACGTCACATCACGCGGCGGCACCGCCGACGCAATCGCGGCGACAACTTCGTTCGTTGGGATCGCATAGTTTAACCAAGTGTGCGTCTGCGCGTCACGGAGTTCCTTGCCAAGGACGCCGAGCAATGCACCGCTCTCACAATCAATCAGCGCACCGCCCGCCGCGCCGGGATTATTTGTCGTAAAGTCGAGAACAAATAACTCGCCGCGATACGGCGACGCAAACGCGCCACGTCGCATCAAAAGCGAAGTTCGCGCCGCAATCGTGCCGCGCTGCGCCGTCACCGCTTCGTTACCTTCGGCAATGTTGAAGACGTTCGATAACGCGAAGACTTCACTCCCAGAACATACAGCGTCACTCGAATAGGAACGCGAAGCGTAAGCGAGTGCCCCAGAAACAGGATCGAGCGTGAAGTACGGAAAACGAGTTGGCGGTGCGTCCGAAATCTTGAGCACCGCCAGCGACGCCTCCAGCGAAACGCGGTCACAAATCGCTGTGTACCGCGCACCACTCGTAGTCACAATCGTCACCGGATCGTTCTCCAAGACCGGACTCCACGCGGTCAAAACGTCGCCGTCTTCGGAGATGAAAAACCCACTCTGATAACCGTGCTGCCCGACAAGTTTTCCGCTACCGTAGACTTTCACAACTCGTTCGAGCGCGGCGGCGAGAATCGGATTCGCATTCGTCGTCTTCGTTTCTTCTTCGTGCCTTCGTGCCTTCGTGTGAGACTCTCCTTCATTCGCCGCAAATGTGAACGTGGCGAACAGCGTCTCGCCGCGCGAGACGTTCATCGCGTCGCGTGAGAAAATGATCTCCGCCGGCAGTGACGGCGTTGTATCGCTCCAAAACTCGACGAGCACAAGTTCATCACCGGAGAAATAGAGTCGCGCTGTCGAAACGTCCCAAGTGACGGCGACAAGATCGTACAGTGTATTCAAGTCGCCCGTCGCCGGAGCCGTGCCGAGGTAGACAACTTCGCCGAAGTCGAGTGAAGAACTCGTCGCTAGTTTGTGAACGAGTGCGAGGGCTGCGAAGAGTCCGCCACTTCCGCGCGGGACGCTGCGGGAGTCGCCGAGTGCCCAGTGGCCGCGTTCGGCGGGGAGCGTGTACGTTACGCCAGTCGCGTCAACATCGAATCGAAACTTTTCGCCTGCGACTTCGCCTTCGAGTGTCCATGTTTCGCTGCGCGGTTGGCGTTCACGCCACGCAGTTAGCACGCGAGACAATTCTTGTCGCTGTGCGTAACCGTTTGCGAATCCGTGTCGTTCTTCGTAGAATTGTGACGTTGTGTTTGTCGTTGTGATCGTTTCGCGTTCGCGTGGAGGCGGCGGCGGAATCGACGGGCGCGGCGACGACGGAATTGGCGTTGGCACAACGCGCGGTTTGAGAAGCGTGGCGGTTCGCTCAAGAAGTTCGACTTCTGAACGAATCGGTGCGAGACGAACGCGAAGTTCGCGCGGCGCGGCGTTCGGTGTGTTGCGTGAACGAATCGCTATCGGAAGTCGCCACGTCGGCGGAAAAGTTCCGACGATATTTTTGAGTCGGTTCGGCGAATCTACTATTTGTCCCGCAACTGCAATGATTTCGTCGCCGCGCTGAACGCCTTGGAGTGCGAGGTCGGAGTTTGGTGCGATCTGCGTGAAGACGACGCGGCCCGCGCGGTCGAATGCGTAAGTTGCGTTTAGTGTTGCGTGATCGAGGATGCGTCCGCTTCGCAGGTCGCCCAAAAAGTTTGCGACTTGGTTAACGCCGATAGCGTAACCGATTCCGACGTTTACTCGCCCGCGTTTCTCGAACGAGCAGCGTCCGCAGATGCCGATGAGACGCCCGTCTGACGCGAACAGTCCGCCACCGCTGTTCCCCGGATTGACCGCCGCATCGGTCTGCAAACAATCGGTGTATTCAAGAAATCCGTCTGACGGAAATTGATAACGTCCCGTCCCCGAAATGATTCCGCGCGACACACTCGGTACGTCGTCGCACGATAACAGAAACGGATTTCCAATCGCCCACGCCTCGTCGCCGACGCAAACTGGAATTGCCGTATCCCACACCGCCGCTGGAAACGACACTGGCGACGCCATTGGCGATGGCGAAACAATTTTGACCAGCGCAAGATCGCCCGCCGGATCGAGGCCGACGACAACGGCATCGAAGATTTGTCCGTCTGCGAGTCCGCACTTCAAAAACGCACCGCACGGCTGAACGACGTGAAAGTTGGTAACGACATCGCCGTCACTCGAAACGATCACGCCGCTCCCGCCCGCGGCTTCTTCCGACTCGTCCGCCGGATAAATCGCAACAACACTCGGCACCGCGCGCTCCATCACCGCCGAGGGATCGACATGAAGAAATGACAGCAGTACGCAATACAGAAGTGACACAGGGAAAATCTGTACGGGGGGAAAGTTTCGTGGCCGTTCACAATCCCGCTCATTCTACCACGCTACGTCCACTTTTCCACCATCCGCTTGACGAATCGTTTGAGCGGACGATAGATGTAGTTAAAGATGGCATCGCGGTAATACTTGACGTTGCGTGTACGGTAGATGGTGAGTGTTTCGGTGGGGCGTGTGGTTTCGGTATACGAAGTTTTGTACCACTCGCCGCCGCGTAAAAAGTCGAACTCTTCAAAGCGATTCTCGATCAGATGAATCAGTAGGTTTTGTAGCGTCACATCGCCCGGACTCCCATCGCACTGCGACGCACACCCTTGCTGGTATCCGTAAACCTTCCCGCCGAGTGTGTAGGTATACCAGATTCCTGCGGGGACTTCGGCGTAGTTTAGCAAGAACAGCTCTGCGCGATTGAGCGGCAGAAGTGTCTCCAGAAGTTCGCGGTGAAACGCTGCGTATGCTCTGTTCTGAAACGGCGAGTCTTGGCCCGCGCGGATGCGTGATTGCGTCGTCAAGTTGACCAACGCAGAAAAACCTTCGTCGAGTGTTTCGACTGTGACAACACTGGTCGTTGCACTATACCGCGACTTCGACTGGTTGAGTCGGTTCTTCTTCTTTCCGCGATTGTGAGATGTGAGCGTTTGCAAATACGCCGCATAAGAATCGGGAAGCGAAATGTAATAGCGTGGCTCGCCCTCCGCCGCTCTCGATACGAAACGTCGCTTAAGTGCCGACGCGAAGGCGACAGTTCCGGTGTCGTCGAGTGCGTAATCCTCGAAGAAAATTGTGTTCCACTGGTTTGGATTCGCACCGAGAAACTCCACAACCGCTTCGGCGACCGCATCAACCGAGTCTCGATGAATGATCGGACCGAGATACTCTGCACAAGGTCGCGCACCAAAACCGAGCCAGTTAATCTGTTTTGTTCCGACGACACGATACCACGGAAAGATGCCGACGATTTCGCTGTCGTGATTCTCAACAACGACCACAAACAGTTCCCATCGGCGCGCGGTCTGCGGTTCGCAAGCGAAGTGTTTCCACCAAATCGACACCCACTCCCACGTCGTGAAAATGTTGGGATACGCAGCATCTTTAGCGAGCGCATCCCATCGCGGACGCAGCGCAGCAAACTCACCAGCATCATCAATCACACGACAAGAAAGTGGCGGCATTGTTTCAATTTTCTACTGGACCTGTTCAGAAACTTGCACTCACTGCGGTTCGGCATAGCCGAACCCTCCAAACGCTGTGCGGTGTATGGCTGGAGGGTTCGGCTATGCCGAACCTGAACTACTTCACCAGCGCATACTCAAACTCAATCTGCGAGAGGTCGCGGGTGATACAGATGCGATCTATCGACATCGGTGACATCGACGCCGGTTGCGGGTTGCGGCGTCCCGACAGATTGAATCCAGCTTGATAGCCGCACCGCAGGCACGCCTCGATAACCGCCGCATTGAAGTCGCTTTCTCCACCGTTCGGGTACGCTATCGCAAGACAACTCGTACCGGTTTCGCGTTCGATTGTCGCACGGCTTTCGACAACCTCTCGCTCCAAATCTTCTGGCGTAAGCGACGCAAGAATCGGATGAGAAACCGAGTGCGAACCAACATCGATCCCAAACTGCGATAGTACACGAACGTCGTCCCAGTTCATAAGCGCATACAACTCACGTTGCCAATGCGTGTCGATGACAAGGCGCGACTCACTCCGCAACTGTTCCAGATACGCAAGCCGCTCAGCGTTTGGAAGACGTTTCAATGTCGCCGTTGGCTTCGTGTTGAAGTTCGCCGTCAAGTGTCGGTGCCGCTCGACAACTTCTTGCGTCCAGAGCATGCCGTCTGTTCCGATGAGTCCCGTCGTGAGAAAAATTGTCGCGGGAACAGCGTACTTTTTCAGGAGCGGTGCGGCGAGTGTGAAGTTGTTCTTGAATCCGTCGTCAAACGTCACGAGTACCGCACGCTCCGGCAGCGGACTCTCACCACGCAAGACCGCCAGCAAGTCGGCGAGTGTAATCGGTAGCCATTCTCGTTTCAAAAACGCAAGCTGCTGCTCAAACTGCGAGACCGTTACCGCGATATTTGCGCGGGGATCGATAGGCGTCTGGTCCGCCACGACGCTGTGATAACAGAGCACGCGAAGTCGCCCGCGCGTGCGACTACGCAACACTGCAAAAACGCCAACACCTTTGGCCAACGCCAAAACAACATTCTTGAATCGTAACATAGATGCAAAATCGTCGCTCACTGGTTCCACGCACAAACTTTGCGAAGTAAGTCGAGACTTTTTGGGACGGCGGTTTGCGGGTCTTCTTTTCCCTCGAACTCCAGCGAGACGAAACCGCGATAGTTGTGACGACGTAACATCGCGCCGATGCGTTCGTAGTCGAGGTCGAGAGTGTACCAAACGCCGCCGCCGTAATACGTTTTCGCCTGCACGAATACCGTCTTCGGCATCAGTTTTTCGAGACGTTCATACGGGTCTTCGAGAAAGTTTCCGGTGTCGAGCGTGACGGCGAGCCACGGCGATGCGACCGCATCGACAATCCGCAAAACTCCTTCCGGCGTTCGCCCCAATCCCCAGTGATTTTCAAGACCGAGAACGACGCCGCACTTCTCCGCTGTCGGCAGAATTTTCTCGAACGATTCGATCACCCACGGAAACGCGTCGTCGTCGGTGAACCCCTCGCGCGGCGGCTCGATTCCACGATTCGCCATCAGCGCATCGAACGACGCCGATGTCCCCCAGCGACCAGTGTTTACGCGAATCGTCGGAATCCCAAGCGAGTACGCAAGCTCAACGCTGCGAATCGTCTTGGCGATGTTCTCACGTCGAACCTCTGCGTCGGGATTGACAAAACTTTGGTGCGTCGAGAGACTACACAGCGAAAGTCCCGCACAAAACGCCTGCCGCTTGATCGCACTCGGCGACGCCTTTTCGTCGTCGCTCATCTGGACTTCGAGAATCTCAACAGAGTCGAAACCCATCGCCGCCGCCGACTCAATACACGACGCAATCGAAACTTTTTGATCGGCGAAGTGCCAAAACGAATAGGTCGAGACCGCAATCGGATTCCCCGTTCGCGCACCGCTTGTAGGCTTCGCGGTCGTCGTCGCAGCCGTTACCGCCGCTTGAGACGCTGTGCCGAGAAGTGGCAATGTACACGTCGTCGCAAGCATCGAACGGCGCGAAAGATTTGTTTGAGCGTTCATGGTTTTTGTCTTTCATCATATTGAGGAATGGATGCCGATAGCGAAAACAACTCCAGTGTCGTTTTCGTATTTGTACCGGCGGGACGAAAAAATCAAGTGGCAACGGATGCAATCGAAACACAAACCTGAATCGGAGCGGGAAGCGTAAGCGAGTGGCAGAATCATCATTCGGCGTACTCGGCTGGGAATCTATCCGGTCTACTCGAACAAGTTTTTATCGTTTCATAAATCGTGCGTGCGTCTTTGATGGCGCGTTGCGTGTGAGTGATGTCAATGTGGCTTTATTAAGCGTTCACGGTTGATTCTAAATTCGTCACCCCCGCGTACTCGGCGGGGGCCTAAAGAGTAACCCCGCACGCAGACGCAGTAGCGAAGTTCGCACAAGCGAACCCCAGAGCGTTAGCTCTGGATGCCCGCCAAGTACGCGGGCATGACGGAACATGACGTGAACGCTTACTGGACTTCTTTGGGATAACGTGGTTGTGAGCCGTAACGTAGCCACTCGTTTACATCATCATTTCTTTTCATACAACACGACTCCTTCATTCACAATGACCCGTTCGATAGTCGGGCGGGTTTTTCGTTGCGCGAAACGACTCACATAGTTCGCCACAATATCAACCGGACGCAGATACTCCGTGCGTTCGATTAATGATGAGTAGACTTGTTCCGTTGCCTCTGCTTCGGAAATACCGTCATCGGGCAAGACGATATAGATGTCGTAATCGCTATCGGGGCGTTGGTCGCCGCGCGCGTGAGAACCGAAAAGATAGATTTTTTCGGCAGACACAACAGCGAGAATCGCATCTCTAATTGCGGTGAGTTCTGGGGGCATGAAATTATCTTTCGTCTAGTGACAATGGCTGCCGGACAATGAGCAAAGCGTACCCACGGCACAACGAAAACGTCGCGGGCACAATTGCATCCGCACGCATCGTCATTCCCGATTTCGCGTCGAATGGCAAAACGTGGTGTGGACAAAACTCTCGGTTTAGGTGCTTTCCCGGCTTGTCGCCGTTTAAGGTCGCAAATTGCGACCTTGAAGGTTTTGCCACATTAAGAGCCTATCCTACAAACAACAAATGCACTATCTTTTGCGTGATAGTTTTTGTATAATGCTTCACCAAGGAGGCACAATATGAACGGACACAAAGTCACCGACAAACTTTGGGCTCGCATAGAGCCGTTGCTTCCAACGCATGTCAATACGCATCCACGTGGCGGTGGACGAAAACGAATCGCCGACCGCACGGTTTTCAACGCCATACTTTTCATCCTTCGTACAGGCTGCCAATGGAAAGCTCTTGATGCGACTGGTATCTGTTCGGGTTCTACGGTTCACCTATGGTTTCAGGAATGGACGAAGGCGGGACTGTTTCAAAAGTTATGGAAGGCAGGTTTGCTTGAATACGACAAAAAACGTGGTGTCGAGTGGAAGTGGCAGGCGATGGATGGGGCGATGACAAAGGCACCGCTTGGTGGGGAAAAAAATAGGTAGCAACCCAACCGACCGAGGAAAAACCGGCACCAAACGTAGTTTACTGACAGCCAGTTGGTAAAGGTGACATTGGAGAGCGTTCCAGTGAAGCGACCGAAGGTGAAGCGTTATCACCGGCAGCACTTGTGTTTAGACGCTGGCTATGTCGGCGACGAGGTTGCTGCGATTGCTGGTGAATTTGGTTACACGTTGCATGTTCGCGCTCGTGGTGAAGAGTCGCAGGCGTTGCGAGAAAAAGTTGGGTTCCGCGCACGTCGGTGGGTGGTTGACCGAACGCATAGTTAGATGAACCGTTTTCGTCGTATACTGGTTCGTTGGGAAAAGCGTTGCGAAAACTATTTGGCGATGCTGCGTATGAGCCTTGCACTCATTACTTTCGGAAAACTATTCGCATGCTTTTGATAAATGGATAGGCTCTAAATCGGGTCGATTAGATGAATGACATCCTGATCAATTTTATGGATGAGAACATAATGTTTATCTGTCAAGTCGGTAGACTGAACAACACCGATTGCGCAAGTGAGTTTTGGCGACACGAGAAAATAATCAATTTGTTTTAAGCTACTTTTTTGAAATCTCACCGACGAACAATAAGTACCTCGGCGTTCGAAAAACCTCCGAATATGAGCAAATGAAACAAATCCCTGTCCTCCCTCCAGTTCTTTGTCAATCATGTACCAGTCTACGTCATGACCTAGAAGTTTTGAAACTGCAAAAACAGCATTTTGAGCACATTTTCTATCAGGATTCTGGGAAACATCATCCCCTTCTCCTGTGTACTCATTGGTTATTCCATGAGATAACGGAATAATAACCAGTAAGAAAACAATAGTGCCTAAAAGTCGAGTAAAAGAAGAAAACATATACTACTCTCCTACAAAGTTTTATGGTGGAAAGTCGCAATTTTTGTTTTTATCCACTTTTTATAAACCAGAAAGAATAATAGCAAAACTCCAAAGAAATTGACAATCAAAATAATCAGGTGGTGTCTTCCTCGCGTCTTGATCTCACGGTCTACATTTAATTTTGTATAATACGTCTCCTGCAACTCTAACATCTGTTCTCTTGTGTGACGTATTTCAAAGTTCTTGTCTGCAACCATATCCCTAACGATTGTTCCCGTCGGCCAGTCTGGAACCCATTGGGCTTTGTCCGCTTCCGTCAAATGCTTCACGGATTCGACCTCGAATTCATAGACGAGATCATGAGGCATCGCCTTGCTGGCATAAGAAACACTGCGTCCCTTGGCTGGGTAACAAATGCCATCGAAGGTTGCAAAAGACTGGCTTTCCGAAAAGTCTATCTTTTCTGTCTCATCCGAAAAGTCATTAGCGGTTTCCTGACGCCAAACGACCAGTGTGGGGGCTAAACGAAGATACGCACGAATGGAGTATTGGCTAAGATCGTCCCAGTCAGGGCGTTTGATAATTCGCTGTAGAACAAACTCATTTACAGTCTCTGACTCCACGATGTGCCATTTTTCAAGACCGAGTTCTCTAACAAAGTCATCAACTTCGGATTTTCCATAACCAACAACATTCATGAAAAGAAACCACGGAAATTGATTACCGTTCATGTGGCTGTCCGATGTGATTGCTGGTTGGACGAGGCCTTTAGACCAGTAGTCAAATTCTTCTCCGGATGAAACCGATTCGACACGATCCCAAGTATAGATAGCCTTCCCATTGAACACAACGAACTTATCCAATTCCCAAACCCCCGGCGTTTTCTGATAAAAAACCTTCCATCGCTCCCACGACCGTGGATATACAGGGTCTTTAGATTGAAAAAAAGCATACTCCTGCCGCGTTTCATTTATCTCTGACGATTCGTAAGTGTTCGCTCTCACCATGAGGGTAAACTCAATGCTGTCGATCTCTTTCAGCCTTTTTTCGATGTTAACCGCCATCGACTCGACCGTTTCAACAGACGCAGAAGACAACACTTTCACTGTTGTAACTCCCCAGACTAGAATGACCAGAAAAATGTTTCTACAAGTAGACTCCATGCTTTCTCCTCATGCGAGGCGGGAAAAAATTGCAAACCCTCAACCCCACGTTCTTTTGAGAGGCATCATGCTCAACGATTAATCACACTTGGTATAGTCACCACAACCATCAAAACTTATTGTCCTTTCTCCGGTACACATATAGATACCTCCACGCACCCTGCTACACACCTTCACCGCTCTCAGACATCCTTGCGTTCCTTCCGAGCACGAATATAGCCACTAGAATTCCCAAGTGGCGGGGACACACTTTTGATTTACCCTTGTTCCGGGACACCATTCTGATTTAGCACAATCCTACCCCAACTACAATTTTGAACAAAAAACATCACGCGTATCTACACTGGGTGACCCGATCACTTGACATCCACCAGTCCCTGCGCCACAATAATACCCTTCTTCACTGGCAACGACTGCTTGCTCTTCGGCGAAGGTCAAAAAAATGAAACCCCGTCGCCAGCATACCTGTGCCCCATCGAGCGAAAACGGATACCACCACAATACAAACAACACATACCCATACATGCAATTTCATTGTTTTTCTCCAACATAAAATAAGGTACAGGAATTCATTAGACCTGTTCGGAAACCACAATATCGGCGAGTGTAAAACCACCGGTTGGAGTACCGGTTGACACGAAAAGCATCTTTCACCAAACACGACGCCAAATAAATGTCTTCCGAACAGGTCTATTTTAACAGTCAATTCCAGTGAGGGCGACCAGCCAGTCGGCCCTGACGGGCTGTCTACCGCGTGACTTCGTGATAGATAAACCCTTGCCCCGGAACCGCTACTTTGTAGCGTCCGTTTGCATCGGGGAGCGTTGGCGGTGTGGCGTCCCAAGTGTAGCCGCTTGGTGAGAGCGAGTCGTTTGAGGCCATGATCTCGTCCCAAGTGATGCGTTTTCCGGTGTAACAGACTTCACGCCCCAAGATGGCAAGCATTGTTGACTGTGCCATGCCGACTCCATCGTTGATGTAAATCTTGCCACCACTGCGGATCGCGGCGAAAAGTTCGTTGTGCTCGTTCTGGTACATATCGCTGGCAACTTTCGGAATCGCTTTGCCATTAATCTGCCCGCGAAGAACGATGGCGTTTCCTTTCGTTCCGGTGATGTAGTCATCGACATCGTTCCAGCAGTTCGGCTGTTGACGAGCAAAGGCATAGATCGCACGTCCATCGCTGTATTCGTAGACGACCGCCATTGCGTCGTAGACATCGCCCCACGCGGGCTGTTCGACTTTCGACATACGTCCGCCGATACCGAACGCACTCACCGGCGGTTTGTCGCCGAACGCCCAGAGACCTTTGTCGAGACTGTGGATGTGTTGTTCGGTGTTGAAGTCGCCGCTGAGCCAGTGGAAGTTGTACCAGTTGCGAACTTGGGCCATCATCTCGGTGTCGCCCGGTTTTGCCTTGCGAGTCCAAACCGGTGCGGTGAGATACGTCTCGCGGACGGTGAGAATGTCACCGATTTCGCCGTCCATAACGCGCTTCATAACTTCGCGGACGTTGTAGTCGTAACGCCAGCAGAGTCCGGCGACGACGTTGAGTTTTTTCTCTTTCGCAATGCGTGCGGATTCGAGAACGCTGCGAACGCCGGGCGCATCGACGGCAACCGGTTTTTCGCAGAAGACCTGTTTTCCTTTGGCAACAGCGTGACCAAACGAGAGCGGACGAAAGTGCGGCGTCTCGCAGAGGAGAGCAACATCGCAGCAATCGATTGCGCCTTTGTAACCTTCGAGTCCGTCGAAGATGCGGTCTTCGGGGACATCGATTCGGTCGCCGAACGCATCACGAAGCGGTGTGAGTGCGTTGACGGCGTTTTCTTTGAATGCGTCGGCGACGGCGACGAGTTTGGTGTTTTCGTCGGCGCGGAGTGCGTTAACAATCGCACCGCGTCCGCGACCACCGCACCCGACGAGGGCAAGTTTGAGCGTGTTGTCCTCGGCGGCGTGGGCACTTCGTCCGACGCCAAGTCCGCTCGCCACGGCGGCGGCTCCGGCGGTCAGAACTCCTGCACTCTGCAAAAAGTGACGACGGTTCGGTTCTTGTTGTGTCATCTCACTGGCTCCTTATTTTGGTTGTACGGAAACACAATCGGTCCAAAAAACGCGGCGGAAGTATAACCGCTACGCCACTTTTGGCAAGCGGCCCAGCATTCTCGCAACGCACATGGGGAGATTAAAGTTTCGCTTGCAAGGTTGTTGCAAGCGAAATCTGACACAATTGTGGACGCTGCATCGAATCCCAAGGATAGAACGCACCTTTGTTGCTACGAATTCGATGCAACATCCGCAATAGCATCAGACGCCGCTCGCTATCAGAGTGCAAGTGGATTTTACTACACCCCCTTTGCACTCGATTTGGAGCGTGTAAGATGCGCAACCTCGTTCGTTTTGGCAGTCGTTTTTGGGTTCTGTCCTCCGCGATAAAAAAGGACTCTGGCTGTGGACAACATTTTCCTTTTCTCACAAATGCTCCTCTGGACAACGCTCACCTCGGTGATGGCGCGGAACTCTCTTTCCACGCTTTGCGTTAATATGAGTGTTAAACTGGGGGGGGGGGGGCAAGGCTAATAAACTTTGCCGTCTCTGTGGCACCTTCTCTGATGCCGACCTTCCCTGTTCTTCTCGACGCTCTCGTCTCCGTCACCCGCTCGCTGTGGTTCTTTTGGTAGCCAAGCTGTGTTATGGCGTTGTGGTGAGAGTTTCTGCGCATCGAATTTCGTGTTTCGTTCTTCCCAACTTTTCACAGGAGTGATACCACAATGGCAAACTATTTTTACACCGACGCAAATGGTACAAAACGAGGCCCGATTACCAATCAGCAACTTAAAGCTCTCGCCTCACAAGGCGTCATTCAACCGACGACGATGGTGGAAACGGAGTCGGGCAAACAAGGTGTCGCGGGAAAAATTGCTGGTCTCACATTTGGTGAGCCGGTGGGTCCAAAGTACACCCCCGTACCGCCTCCTACACCAAAACAGTTGTACTGCACGAATTGCGGCAACGCTACTTCCGATCAAGCTGTCGCCTGTATGGCGTGCGGTGCAAAACCAATCGGACACAAAAAGTTCTGCCGCCAATGCGGCGTTGCTCTCAATCCAGAACAGGTTGTATGTGTCAAGTGTGGAGCAAGCGTTGCTGCACCTATTATGCCGGACGCCAAGCGAGTAGTAGAATCTGTCACGTCTTCGTTTTCACCAGTCATTGGAAAAATCAAAGATGCGCTAACAAGCGTCCCTGTTTTAGGAATTGCTGCAACCTTCGGCGTGGGGTTGGTGATGCTCATTGCTCTCTTTTGGATGGGCAGTGGCATGTTTGGCGGCGGTAATCCCCTCAAACAAGCCAAGCGGGGAGATTGGTGCCGATATGATGTGACAATGGCTGAAGATGGTCGTCGCATACTGAACGGAAAGCATTTGACCGAGGTCACATCTAACGATGGCAAAACTGTCACACTGCGGCATACAATGAGTTCAGAGCGTGGACAAAACAAAACAAAAATCGAAGACATTGACTTGTCGAAATCTGCGGATGATCTCGAACTGCAACAGTTGAAACAATTGATGCGTCAAATGGCTGAAGATATTGGAATAACGATTGATGAAGGAAGTATCAAGATACAAAACGACAAGAAGTACACTAACGAAACGATAACAGTCGCCAACAAAAAATTCGACTGTATCATTATGGCTTCCACTGTCACGATGACCGGTTCTGATGGTGCAACAATCACGATTGCGTGTAGAAACTGGGCATCCAAAGCCGCTCCTACTGTTACTGGCAGGTTAGTAAAATCGGAACAAAAGATTACAATCACAACAAAGCAGGATACGAAAAAGTGCGAACTAACTATGGAGCTTGCTGCTTTCGGCAGTTCCAGCGTTCTCTAATGGACCGCATCTTCCACAGCGGCGGGAATCCATCCTGACAAAATGCGCATTATCGCTGTGGCTTGAAAAATCACAACGCTTGTCTTCGTCCCGATAGGGACGTGATTTTAATAACCGTATGCAAGCGGTACTCCGCGCAGCTTACGGTAGCGACCAATCAAAACCTGCGTCTGTAAGACGCTACCGACAACACGGTTGACGCGAAACATGGTAGCGTCCTACCGGACGCACAGAATTTCCGTTCGCGTCACCGGCGGTTGCGCTTGCCGCTATCGCGGCGGCACTTACCGCCGGTTATTGAGATGGCGGCCCCGTCGGGGCAAATACATCAACGTCAACCTTGCCAACTCCGTGAACGGGTAATTAAATTGTATCGTTAATATTTGGAAAGGAACATGCAATGGCAAGTTTTTTCTACACCGACACAAACGGTCGAAAGAAAGGCCCGATCAATGACCAACAACTGAAGTTACTGGTGGCACAAGGAGTCATCGCGCCGCATACGCCAATGGAAACGGATGACGGCCACAAAGGGTTGGCAAGCCAAATTCCCGGATTATTCGCGGATACACCATCTCCTTTGCCGTCCACCGAGAAGCAGTTCTTCTGCACCAATTGCGGAACAATCATTTCTGCACAAGCGGTTGCCTGCAATGCTTGTGGTGCGGCCCCCACTGGGCATCAAAAGTTTTGCCGTCAGTGCGGTACGGCCATCGCCCCCGGGCAATTTGCCTGCTCTATATGTGGGGCAAAAGTAGAGCGGGCCAGATTAAGAGGGTGCCGATCTTGCCTCACGTCTTGTTTTGGGTCTTGTGTTGCGCTGTTCATCACTTTGTCTCTCATCATCGTCGGCGGAACTACTGCGTGGTTAATTTTTGGTACGAGTCCACTTGTTAACGCGCTAAAAGAACGGCTCAACAATGAAGTCTTCTCGAAAGAACCGATGGAGATCGCCAACATTTCAGTTAAATGGACAACGAATAAAACTGGCTATTCCGTAGCAGACGAATTCAGTGTGACAGACAAAGCGACGGAAATCTTCCACCAGTTTGTCGATTACGATGCCGCTACCGGCGTGTTCAATGTAGAAGCCAAAGTAACGGAAAGCCTCTACAAACTCGCCGATTACGACGCTGCGCTGCAAAAGCTGGGATTCACCAAACTCTACGAAAAAGAGTACAGCGACGCATGGAAGCAATTTCAAAGTCTTCCAGAGTCTCTCAAAACCGATTTGCGAGCCGCTGTGCCTCAAGACATTACGTCGGTTCGGTTTTACGATCTACTCGTTCCAAAATATGATACTGTTACCATTACCGGAAACGTTGAGTTGACCAAACACGCCAGTGGCAAATGGCTGGTTGACAGATTCGAACTCGATCCTTTTCTAGTCGGCGACAATTTTATCCCTGAATCCAACATCCAAGAAAAAGACTACAAACTCGACGACCCGCAAACGAAGGAAATCATTGCGTCAATTATTAGAAAACGTGAAAAGTTTGCCGCCGCAGTCGAGCCTGTATGGAAAAAACATCAGGATGACGAGGCGGCGAGAGCAGTTGAAGAGGCGCAAATGAAAGCCGAGCGTGACCGGTTGGCGAGGGATGCGCAAAAGATAGCCGATGATGAGCGAGCAGCAAAAGTAGCCGCAGAGCGTGAACAGCAGCGGAAAGCGGCAATCCAAGACCAAATCGACAACTTCGGCGCGTTCTGTAAACCGGGTACGATTTACAAAGGCAATTTCGTATTCCGCGGCATCAATAACGTTGCAACGTTTGACGTTAGCGTAACTTTCGACAATTACGCCAATGGCGACGCGAGCCAGAACCAAGTCGATGGGACGCTGTTGATTCGCTATCCGGGAGGAACGTCCGAACGACCTTTTACCGTTACCGTCAATACGAAAGAAGCAACACAATACCCGGTGAAAGGTAAAATCGACAATAGCGATCTGCCCACGCTGGAAGATTTCATGAAAAAATCAAAAGCCACGTCACCACAAGACAGGGAAGATGCTGCGGCGTTTTACAGAATGCTCCGCAACTGTGACCGAATCGATATTCAATTCACCAACACAATGCAATTCACCGTAACGGCTACCAGTGAGCAAGGCGGATACCCACTCAATTTGACGGAAGCAGACGGAAAACGCATTCCGGTAAAACGCTCCGCCACAGCACAAAGCTCCGTTCCGATTTCGCCGTGAATGTAAAACCCTGTAAGCGTTCACACCGCGTTTCGTCACGTCACGAATAGAAGCCGGAAAGGAGGCGGTATTCCGCCGTATTGACGGAGAACCAGTGCAAACTATACTGCGCACCGCCATTGACCTGATATTTTCGATTCGCTCTACTTCTTTTTGTTTTACCACGGAGACACGGAGAGCACAGAGAATACAAATCCTCTCCGTGCCCTCTGTGTCTCCGTGGTAAAATTCCGAATGCAACTTTGTGACGTGATGCAGTATACAACTCCGTCAATACGCTTCGCTCCTTTCCGGCTGTTATTGCACGCGAAGCATCAATGGCCGTAAACAGTTACAAAACCCTTACTCCAAAATTATCCCATGGCAAAATGGTTTTTCTACGACAAGCGCGGTGAGAAAGTCGGTCCAATGACAAGCGTTGCGCTGAAAGCATTAGCGCAGCAAGGAGTGATTACGCCAGAAACTCGCGTCGAAAATGACGAAGGGCGTTCCACTGTTGCGAGAAAGGTAAAAGGCTTGAAGTTCCAAGAAACGCCGACGCAGCCAGTTCCATCCACCCCTTCGCCTTTTACGCAAACAATTCCGGCACCTCATTCCACTGGAAAGCAGTTTTTCTGTACCAACTGTGGACAAATCGTTTCTGAACAAGCGGTCGTATGCAAGTCTTGTGGTACAAATCCAACCGGACATAAAAAGTGCTGCCGCCAGTGTGGTACAGTTCTCAATCCGGGACAATCTCAATGCCCACTCTGCGGGGTAAGTGTCGCTACCGTGCAGGTGAATGCTGCGAGTAATCAACCTAACGTATCGCAGCTGGCGATTGATTTGGCAAGCATCAAGAAAACAAGACGAACACCTAAACTGGCTATAGTCGCCGCGGTATTCTTTATCGTGATTGTGGGAAGCGTGTGCGCCGCATTGCTTTTCTTTAGCACCGGCGGTGGTGGTGTCGCTCCTACTGACATTGACAATGAAGTTATGGGAAATACAAATGTTCCTGCTGTCATTGAAATCGGAGAGGCAGGGCATCTTATCCATAGCATCGATTCCACTTTAATCTCGCCAGATGGAAAGAAAATCGTTACAACAGGTAAAGATGGGGTTGCCCAAATTTGGGATGTCAATTATGGTGATAAACTGCAAACATTGAAACACGAACGGCACGTTACCTCTGCTGCCTTTTCGCCAGATGGAAAAAGAATTGTTACGACGAGTAAAGATAATACGGTCAGAATTTGGTGCGCTGATTCGGGGGAAGTATTACAAACGACAACAGGCGATTCATTTAATGGCTCCGCCGCCTTCTTACCGGATGGAAAGAAGGTTGTCATAATGGGCAATCAAACACCTACTTGGATTTGGGATGTCAATTCGGAGAAATTGCAACAATTTGGAAATGGTATTGATACGAATGAAGTTTCTTTTGCCGCATTTTCACCGGATGGAAAGAAGATCGCTACGACAAGCTGGCAAAATTCTTCTATCTGGGATCGTACCGTCCATATTTGGGATGTCGCCTCGGGAAGTGAATTATGCAAGCTACCGCGAACAGGTGTCTGTTCACTCACATTTTCTCCAGACGGAAAAAAGATTGTTGCGGGAATGGAGTCGGGTGGTCTCGCCTATATCTGGGATGCCAATTCGGGAAAGGAACTGAAAATACTGCGTGGGCATACGGGTACCCAAGTTTGTTCTGCCGTCTTCTCGCCAGACGGAAAAAAGGTTGTTACGGCAAGCAATGACAACACTGCCCGAATTTGGGATGTCGAATCGGGACAAGAATTAAAAAAACTAGAAGGGCATACATCTCTTGTCTGCTCCGCCACATTCTCGCCAGATGGAAAGAAAATTGTTACGGCGAGTTATGACAACACAGCCCGGATTTGGGATGTCGCGTCGGGAACAGAGTTGCAGAAGTTAGCAGGACATATGAGTAGAGTCGGCTCCGCTTTATTCATACAGAACGGAAGGAAAGTTGTTACGAGCAGTACAGACACCCGGATTTGGGATTTGTCAGCAGTAAAACTAGCGGAGCGGAAAGAAAAAACATCGCCAGTAAAGCCGCCGACTGGTGGGCGAAACAGAGATGCCACAAACCCTTCATCACTAACGATTGCTGATTGGATTAAATCGAAGGGATTAGCAATCGGCGAAAAAGGTCAAAACGAAATAACGCTGGCGCATTTAGCCGCCGCCGAAGGACGTATAGACGTGTTGGAAATGCTTTATGAAAAGGATCGTTTCAGCATCATGGCCAACATCCAATACAGTGGTAAAGTTTCTGAATTTGCAAGCAGAGATAATGGTGGCGGATCTCCTATCCATTTCGCTGCATTCAATGGGCAAGTGGAGGTGATGAAGTGGTTGAAGGAACATGGTGTTAGGATCAACAGTGAAGCTGAATGGGGAGGAACCTATAGTCAATGGCAACCCATTCATTTTGCCGCATTTGGTGGACAGGTGGAAGCGATGAAGTGGTTGAAAGAGCAAGGAGCCGGTATCAACACGATAGTTGAGCCACCGCATCAGGACGGAGGAACTCCTATGCAAAAGGCGGCAATGAGCGGGCAGTTGAAGGCAATGAAATGGCTTAAAGAACAAGGGGCTGATGTTACCGAGAGGAGTATGCATGGAGCGGCTGTGTACGGACAGATTGAGGCTATGAAGTGGCTACAAAAACAAGGTGTGAAAATTTCCGATACGCTCATGGATAGTGCAGCCAGAAGTGGAAGTGTAGAGGCAATGAAGTGGCTTAAAAGTCAAGGAGCCAGTATCCACGCACCATCAAGCGATTATTGGGAACCCATACACTCCGCAGCCATGTTCGGGTATGTGGATGCGGTAAAGTGGCTGAAAGAGCAGGGAGCCGATGTTAACTTTGTTGAGAAATATGGTAAGACTCCAATGCACCGCGCGGCTGAAGGCGGAAATGTGGAGGTGATGAAGTACCTGAAGCAGCAAGGTGCTGACATCAACGCGAAAGTACCTGATAATTACTCATTGGGTGATGAGCAAGGAGCAATTCCAATGCACCTAGCAGCTAAAAGCGGAAGTGTGGAGGCAATGAAGTGGCTGAAAGAACAAGGTGCTGATATCAACGCAAAAAATAAAAGCGGTACTACTCCTCTAGGTATAGCTCGGAATAGCCGTGCTGGTTCATCTCGCGAAGCAACCATTCGTGAAGCAACCATACAATGGCTAGAAAAAAATGGCGCGATTGACTCAACGACAACTGGTAGCGGTGCCCGATAACATTGCCGAAACTTTTGGCGGTAGCGCAAAATTTAGTGTATATGAAATTGTCGGTAATTTCAAGTTACCCAGCATCGTGCGAGCATCAGACGGGAAGGTCATTGCCCCCAGACCGGATCAACTCGTAGCGAGAGCCGTGGTTCCCAACGATAACGGCAACACGGATGATGTGGATGCGATTGCATTTGTCAAGGGTCATAACTTTCTTGATGCGTGTCTTCCCAGAAGAGACAAGAACGCAGAAAGCGAAGCGATGCAAAAGCTGACGGTCGGCGAAGCGTTCGATGCCATACCGCAGTTCGGACGGCAAACTTGGGGAACGCTGCCCGGACAGGGTACAACAGACGTATCGCTTGAATTTGTCATAACAAATAAGAGCGGCAAGCGGAGCCAAGCGAAAATCATATTTTCACCCACTATGGCTCCGCGTGATACGGTACGCACATCAAGCCCGTCTGGTGTATGGATCGATGGTGTACCACAAGGCGGTACTACAGCTTTTTTCAACACAATCTGCGATCAACTGGATAATAGGTAGTTTTATCGCACATCTAAAAATCACACACCACAGAATTGGCATGACAGACCTGTTCTACGTTTACCAGCACGGCGATTTATCGTGAACGGTTACAGCCTCTCATTGTGATGGTCGATGCGTGGAACTTCGCAAACAGCCAGCTAGCGTGTTCCTTGCGCGACGGGAACGGGCGTGAGGCGCGCGGAGAGCGTGATCGCTTCGCGTATGCACGGGTCGTCCGGCGCAGACGACGGATAACGCGGTGGCGGTACCGCGCCGTCAATCGGACGAGCGACAACAATGCGTCCGTCGCTGTCGCCAACGACAACATCGGGCGTCACGCCAACACCGGTGAACGGTAGACCGTTCGGTGAGAAAAAGTTTTCGGTTGTCACTCGCAGGCCACCGATTTTTGTCGGCGGATTTGTGTCGCGGTCAAAGAACGGGTGAATCGCCTGCACCGAATCTTTCCCGAAACTGCGGCACCCGACGATGAGGCCGCGATGATGGTCGCGGATCGCACCGGCAAAAATTTCTGCCGCACTCGCACTGTCTTGATCAATGAGCACAATCAGCGGAACCTGCCACGTCCCCGGCTCGGTCGCCAAGTACGGTGTTTCAATACCTCCCGGATGCGCCGTGCGCACAATCACACCTTTGTCGATGAAGAGGTCAACCGCCTCTATACAGACCGGCAAAAGTCCGCCCGGATTGTGACGCAAATCGAGAACAAGACACGTCATCCCTTGGCGATAGAGTGACCAAAGTGCGTCGCGGAGTTCCGTCACTGTTCGCATTTGGAAACACGTCAGCTTGACGTAACCGAGCGACGAGGAGAGCATGTGAATGTCTTCAACACTCGGCACCTCAACGCGGCGGCGTACCATCGACACTGTTCGCGTAATCCCGCTGCGTGAACGGATCGTTAACTTTGCGACAGAACCTGCAACACCTTGGAGTAAGTCGGCGGCGCGGTCGGTGTCGCGGTGTTGCGTCGTCTGGTCGTTGACGGCGAGGATACGATCACCTTCACAAAGCCCAGCTTCTTTCGCCGGACTCCCCGAAATCACTCGGAGTACGATGAGCGATTCGCGGTCAGACGTAAGTTCCACGCCGATCCCGACGAGTTGACCACTGATCATCGAGTTGGAATCTTCGAGTTGTCCTCGCGTGAGGTACGCGGTGTATGGGTCGAGCGAGTTTGCGGCACCGGCAAGCATCTCGAAAAACGTCGCCTTGATCGGTACACCTGCCTCGCGCTGGAGCGACTGGGCGAGTTGCCACGTCGCCGATTCGACTTCTTCGAGCGAACGCGGTGCGATATTGCGGTACGGTGCGGCGACGGCAGCGAGTTCGTCATTAGAGCGAGTTACGGAGTGCGCCGAACGGAACGCCTCTTCGCCGAGCGAGATTGTCAGTTGTGAGAATCCAGCTTGAAATATCGCGTCCCAAGTTGGTGCGGTGAGATGACTCGTCTGCAAACGCATCATCACTTCACGATAGTGTTTCAAGAACGCATCGAACGAACGATTTTTGAGTTCGTCGATGAAACTTGCGTCGTGATAGCGGCGGTTGACATCGTAGTGATAGCGGGCGATGTGGTACCGCGCGAAGATATCGGGGTGATGCTGATACGCACGGAGCGACGCTTCGTAATACTGCAACAGTTCACCCCAACGCGATGAACGTTCGAGCGGTTCGGCATCGGCCAAGACGCGACGCACCGATTCTTCGAGCGATTCCGGTTGCGTTGCACCGGTCACTGGCGGACTGGCCACCGCTTCCGGCGCGACCGAAGCTGGCCGTGTCGGCGAAAGACGTGTTGGCGGTGGCGGGACGAGCGGCTGAAGTTGTTGTGATGGCGAGAACTGCGATGGCAAGAGCGATTCTTCGGTCTGCTCACGCACCGTTCCGCGCGGCGGCACAAACCGCACCCCACTCCCACTCGGCACCGCACTGCTTGACACCGCACCGTCTTGCGAACCAGCCTCAACAGGCATAACAAAACGTACACTACTGGTTTCCACGCCGGAAACTGGCAGTGTCACGCATAGAACGAGTCCGAGTTTACAGAAGAAAGAGACGTGTGACCAAGCCATATGTATACCACGCAATATGTTAGAATCCGCAACAAGTACCATCAACACAGCGGAACTTTCGGACGCCCCGCCTCACTCGGCCCTACGCAGTGTAACCCACGAAGTTGGGGGCGTCAAAAAACTTTTGTGAAAAGAAGGGCGTGCCGGGCGGCAACGTTCGTAACGGCTTCAGTCTGTATGAAAGATACCGTGTGTACACGATGCCGAAAACTGTAGCGGACAGCGCGATTGTTCAGACGAATCTGTTCAGACGCAAGTATTGCGTGACAACCGAGATGACACCGCTTCACGGGCGTCATTACGTCCCCGAAAGAGAGTCGGGGGAAGAAGAAATGGAACGAACTTTCACGCGACCTGCTTGCATACGTCGCATTGGATTTTTTCGTCCCACAACAAGAACACGAAGCGTAAGCGAGTGCCACAGAATCGAAGTGGGAAGCGTAAGCGAGTGCCCGAATCGCCATTGGACGCAGAGTTCGTCATTCTCGCGTAGACGAGAACGACGGAATCTCAATGGCAGGCGGAATGAAGCGTAGCGCAATGACGCAGAATTGCCAGTTGACGCCAAACAGCGTCATTGCGGCGGGAATACCGCCTCCATTCCGCCTGCCATTACCCGCCATCAAGTTTTACTACACCCGCACAACACGAGAACTTTCTCGCCCCGATTGACGCCCATTCAGACTGCGGTAGAATGCCCGCCATCGTTTGTCATTTTTCAAATCACCACACGGAGATTTTTATCGAAGAGCCCGTTTAGTTTCGTACATTTAGATTTCGCGTAAGCGATTGTTGATTTCCCGCAAATACAGCCAAGTATTAAGGAATACCAACAGTGTCGTTGCCGCGTCCCGAAAGGGGCGTTTGGTCGATGTTGTGGTATTTGCCCTTTGGCTGGGGTAGCGGGAACAGCGCGGTCAATGCGCCCCGTTTCTTTGGGTGCTTGACTGTGAGATTGGTGTTCGTCGTCTTTCACCTCACTTCGGCACTTTTTAGAAAGAGTACATGTCTTCTCTATCAGCTTTTTGCAAAAAGTTCTACCTTTTTGCCCCCACACTCATTGCGGTTTTGATTGCGTCGGCAGCGACGACACTTTTGGATTATCGCAACTCTTCTTTGGTTCTGCAAGAAACGCTCACCGAAAAGCAATTGGATATTGCGAATAACGTGGGGCGTTCGATAGCGGACGCGGCGGCGGTTGCGCGGCGAAATGCGATCACGCTGGGAAGTCTGCCAGCAACACTCGATTCGTTGCAAAATTATTGCGATCCCAATTTTGTAATCGACCGGTATTTGCACGACGTTTTTGCAAGAGCACGCAGCGAAGCAAACGAAGTTAGCAATGTGACTTTATTTGACCGCGCAGGGAAGTCGCTAATTGACGGTCTTGATTTTGAGTTGGATATTTCAGCTCTCGATTATTTCAAGCAGGCGCAGCGATGTGGAGATTTTATGACGTGTGCTATTTCGCTGCGTACAGGCAAACGTCAGCTTTTTTATGTTCATCCCGTAAAAGATGCAAACGGCACCTTTATTGGCATGACGCGGGTCTCGGTGGATTTAGATGCACCAATCCAAAGATGGATGCAAGCGTTACCTCCAGACAAAGAGTATCGTTTTCGGATTATCGACGAACAAGGTGAGATTATCTATACCTCCGTGAGCGGTGAAAATGTTGCCAATATCGGCGAATTAGCCAAAAGTGCTCTTCTCGATGTGGCACCCGGAACATTGATGACTCTTAACGATAACTACGGTAAGAGCAAGCGGTTAGCTCTTCGAGTAAAGATACCGCTAGAAGGAGTGAAGTTGTATGTCCTTGTGGAAATCGACAAGACAAAGGTTTTTGCCCGCGTGAACGAGATGTTGGTCACTTCGCTCTGGTTTAGCAGTGCGATTGGGATTGCTGTTATACTGGTAGTTTCTTACACGCTGATTCATTTGTCCGCGACGATACAAGATTTAGAAGCAGCGAATCGGAAGGCACTCATCATCACGAATGCGGAACTCGAAAAAAGCGTCGCCCAGCGCACCATCGAACTTTGCGACGCACGCGAGCAAGCGTTAGCCGCCAGCCGTTCCAAGAGTGATTTTTTGGCGAATATGAGCCACGAAATTCGCACGCCAATGAACGGCATTATCGGCTTGTCACATTTGGCGTTGCAAACAGAATACTCGCTGCCACAAGTGCGCAGTTATGTCAGCAAAATTGATATGTCCGCGAAAACTTTGCTGCGTATCATCAACGACATTCTCGACTTCTCAAAAATCGAAGCGGGAAAATTAGAGATGGAGCATATCCCGTTTCATCTTGACAAAGTGCTCGAAAACGTGACGCAGCCGCTTTTGCCCGCCATCGACGAAAAGGGTTTGAAACTTATTTACAACCTTGATCCTGATTTGCCGATTGCGCTGGTGGGCGACCCAACTCGTTTGGGGCAGGTGATTTTGAATCTTGTCAGCAACGCGATGAAGTTTACGCATAATGGGATTATCACCATTCGCATCAGTACAGTCTCACAAACTGATAGTGATGTGTTGCTGCGTTTTGACGTGATCGACTCTGGAATTGGGATTAGTCCCGACAAAGCCTTGCACCTCTTTGACGCCTTTACGCAAGCCAACGCTTCCACCTCCCGACATTACGGCGGCACGGGATTGGGCTTGAGTATTTGTAAGAGCTTGGTGAAAATGATGGGTGGAGAGATTAACGTCGAGAGCGAATTGGGCAAGGGGACGACGTTTTCTTTTACGGCAAAATTTGGACGCCACACGGAGAGCATGTGCGACGGCACGAAATCGGCAATACTCAGCAATTCGCCGATGCCGCTTCAAGACAAGCAAATTCTGTTGGCTGAAGACAACCTCATCAATCAGATTGTTGCGACGCAACTTCTCAAAAGTTACGGCTGCAACGTAACTGTTGTTGGCAACGGTTTGGAGGCGGTGAAACTGGTAGAAAGCCTGCCGTTTGACGCGGTGCTGATGGACATTCAAATGCCCGAAATGGACGGCATCGAAGCGACGCAGCGCATCCGCGAAAACGAGCGTTTCAGCGACTTACCAATCATCGCCATGACCGCGCACGCAATGAGCGACGACGCCGAAAAGAGTCTCCAGTCCGGCATGCAAGCGCACATCACAAAACCCATCGACCCAAAACTCCTCTTCGCTACGCTGGTAAAGTGGGCGATGAAGAAACGGTGAATGGTTGCATTCTTTCTTCGTCCAGACGGGGCAAATATGAAAACGACACTGCGAATCGTTTTCGTTATTGCGTCTGCGTCGCGTGTGTTCTTTAGATTCCCGCTTCCGTCGCGGGAATGACGGACTTTGCGCCGAATAACGATGCAGCGGATGCAATTGTGCCCGCGACGTTTTCACTGTCAGTCAGTACGCTCCGCTCCCTTCCGGATTCTATTCTGAAGCGGCGCGGGTGATTATTCTGCGCAAGTTCCCGGCAAAAATCGTCACGCCACTTTTGCGTGCGCTCGAGGGTGCGCCTTTTCGTAGATTGCGAGAATGCCGGTCGTGCTGACGTGTGTGTAGATTTGCGTCGTGACGAGGCTCTTGTGGCCGAGAAGTTCTTGCACGCTGCGGATGTCGGCACCGCTGTTGAGAAGGTGCGTTGCGAAACTGTGACGGAGTGTGTGCGGCGACGTTCGTGTGTCGAGTCCAGTTTCTTTGATGTACTTCTCAAGCATTCGCGCGACACTGCGCGTCGTCAGTCGCGTACCGAGTCGTCCCAAGAAAACCGGCATTGCGGGGGTGTCTTTGCGGGCCGCGAGCGGTTGCGTCATATTCGGTTGCGGGACGAGTCGCCCAGCAAGAATCTCACCACGCAATGCGAGCCAACGCTTCACCGCCTTGACTGCAAACGAACCAAGCGGCGCGAAACGCTCTTTGCGTCCCTTGCCGCGAACGCGAACAATTCCGTCGTCGAGAATGAGATCGCCGACGTTGATCCCGACAAGTTCGCTCACACGCAGTCCAGCCGAGTAGAGCGTTTCCAAAATCGCGCGGTCGCGGACACCTTGCGGGTCGAGTGCGGGCGGCGACTCAAGTAACTTCGCAATCTCGTTCGTCGAAAGAAAATATGGCAACGTCCGCTGACCACGCGGATTGCGAAGCGGTTTGGCGATGTTCTCAACAACAAATCCGTCGCGCATTCCGAACCTGAAGAAACTGCGGAGTGACGCGAGTCGCCGCGCAATCGTCGTTGCGGCGTATTCAGCGTCGCTCATCGCCGCAAGATAACCACGCAACTCAAGCGTCGTGAGTTCCGATGGTTCCGGCGTTCTACCATTCCGCACGTCGGTGACGTATTCGGTGAGCGCAGCAAGGTCTTCGGAGTAACTCTTGATCGTAAGCTCCGAAGCGTTCCGCTCGACACGCAAGTATTTGAGAAAACGTGCGATAGATTGGAGCATGGTCTGGTGGTGATTGGCCAGTGATTGGCTCTGACACGGACACACGGACAAACACGGACGATCACAGACGAACACGGACAAATTCAACTACTTCCGTCCGTGTTTGTCCGTGAAAGTCAGTGTCTCATCGCTCATCTTTACCAATCTTCCGCCGTCATCAGATTGCAGCGCGACGAGACTTGCTGGTATTCCTGTTCCATTGATTGGCGCAGACTCTCTTGGCGAATCTTCTGGCTCAACACCGCAGCGTCGTACCAAGTGAAACTCAATTCAGGATTGGAAGCGTAGCGGCCCAGCACGCGCAGCGTCTCGGCGCGATTCGACTCGCTGTAGAGAAAAACGTACCGCTCTTCCCCTTTCACTAGGGCGAGGACATGGATGTCTTGGTTCACGTTGGTGAGTCCTTGAGTGCTGGGGAGTAGGTTGTCGTGAGGCATGAAGTCTTCTTCCTCGTATTGTGGAATCGGATTGTGGTAACGTCTCAAAAACGAAAACTGTCAAACTTCGCTGTGGGAAAGTCGCGGAAACTGTGGACGCTAAAGCGGTGAGTGCGGAATTCGGAGTTTGCGAAAAATGGACGAGGTTTGCAGTGCGGGCACTCGCTTACGCTTCGTGTTCTTATCACTGGCCACTAGCCACCGACCACTGCTTCGGGCACTCGCTTACGCGTCGCGTTCTGATTCTCAATATGTCTTACGTCCCCCGACCCAAGGCTTCCAAGTCTTCGTGACCGTTTCGCCCTTCCCAGCTCCGCCGCGTGCGGTGAGCATCTCCCAGATGTGCATCCGGCAGCAGAACGAGACAAACTCCGTTTGGTTTTCGATCATCCCTTGCCAGCCGTCGATTCGTTTGTCGTCGCGGAAGAGGAGGTCGTAGTCGGCGAGTGCTTGAGTGAAGTCGCGGTCGTTTGCTTTGTATATCGCTGAATGCTGGATGACCGGCCCCTTGTTTACAACTTCGCCTTTCGGACGTTCGGGAAGTGGGCCGTCGGGGATGAAGCCGCGTGGATCGGGCCAGTCGGCGGGGAGTCCGGGGAATCGGTCTGGCTCGCCGACAATTTGTCCGGGCGTCGCCGTTGGCATCGCGGGCATCATCGGATAAAGCATCGGTTGCGGCGGAACCATCCCCGGCATCCAGCCGTACTGCGCGAGTGCTTCAGGCGGTACTCCGGGCGGGATCGGATAACCGGGGTACGAACCGTTGTACACACCACCAGCGAGCGGCGGAAGTGGCGGGACTGTATCGCTCCACGGCGACGCCTCCGGGCCTTGCGACAACTTCGGCAGTGCGGGGACGAGTGGTTGCGGAAGTACCGGCTCCGCTGGCGGAAGCGACTCCGCACCCGGAACATATGGAACTCCCGTCCCGATAAGTTGACGATTGAGTCCAATTTCTTGCTGCTTCGCCGCAAGCTCGGTGAGATTCAGCGTTGCGTCGGCGGCACCACCTCCAGCACTGCCGCCAGCGGCGTTTGCGGGTTCGGTGTCCCAGTACGAAACGAGCTGGATTCCGTTCGCATTGCTGACAAGTCTCTCACCCGGAACAGGAACGACTTTCCCGCGTCTTTGCGGCAGCGACGGCGGTGCGCCAGAGCTGAAACGGTTTTCCGTCGCCTCTTGTGGCGGGGCATCTGGAGTTTGCGTCTGGAGTTGTGCGCGGGCGAGGGCGTGTTCGGCCTGTAACAAAATTCTGTCTGGAATCTGGCTTTCTTCGGGCGTTCCCCACGGAAGTCCGCTGCCGGGAACAATCGTATGAAAGTACGGATTGACGGCGTACCACTCAACATCGAGTCCGAAGTTTTGCGGATAGTATGCGTGAAAACTGTTGACGCTCCCAACGACAACCGCCTCCACGCCGAGCAAACGCCCCAGTTTGCGGATGTCGTCTGCGCTCTCGAACCGCGTGATTTCGTTTTCAATCATCGCGTTTTCGACGAGACTTTGTGCGACGACGCGATACCCCGGAACCCGCTGAAGCTCCTCGGCGTAGAGCCGCGCACACTCGCGGCCATCAATGTCGGTGGCACCGGTGCGGTTAAAAAAGGGAACGACGGCAATGTCGGTAAGTTGCGGGTACGGGTTGTGTAGCGTCGGTTTTACGCGCACAGTCGGCATAATCTCGCACCCAAGTTGGGCGACGAGAGCTGTCACGAGAATCAAAAGCATTGCAAATCTTTGGGAAAGCATACGGAAACGCGCACCGGAATTGTCGGTATAATCGCTACGGACGTTTTTATCGTCAAAGTCACCCCGGTCTCTACAATGTTTTATGGCGGAATGTTGACCTTGCGATCTTGCCAAGTTGTGTTTATTTTGGATAATCGCCAGTAGCGACGCTGAAATTCTGTGGGCGCAGTGGACAATAGACCTGTTCGTAAACTTGCACTGCGGTTCGGCGTAGCCGAACCCTCCAAACGCCGTGCGGCGTATGGCTGGAGGGTTCGGCTATGCCGAACCTGAACTACTCCGTCCACAACGTCTACATTGTTCACAACCACCAATCACAATGGCCAAACAGCAACCAACAAAAAAACCAGCAGCGGTTCTCACCACCAAAGACAAGCAGACGCTCGCTCAACTTGAGCAGATGGCGGAACGGGTCGTGAAGTCGGTGACGAAGAAGCGTGATCCCGACCTCGACATCCCGATGCGGGCACTCTCGAATATCTCGTTCAATGAACGGAAGAAGATTTTGGAGATGGGGAAAAAAACGGCGACTCGACAGCTATTCAATCTGTCGCAGGCGAAGAGTTTTATGCAAACGATGCTCGTCGCCGCTGGGGCACAGCAGCTCATTGAAGAAGGGAAGACGACTAGCATCCGCGGTCTTTACTACCTGCTCAAGCACACCATTCCGGGGACAAAAGAAGAGACCTTCGACTCGCAAGGTGAGAGCGATCCGATCATAGAAGACTGTGAAGTTGTTTTGAGTGCGCTCCGCGAAGAGCTTCACCTCTACGCACGTCAGACGGGGCTTATGGTCGGCGAGATCACCGTCGTTGACAAAGGCGACGCAATTGATTGCAGTCGGATGGGGAGCGGCGGTTACGGGATTCCGTCGATTGTTGAACAAGATATTGTGCAGTTTCAGAAGTGTCAGGCGAAGTTCATTTTGCACGTTGAAAAAGACACCGTTTGGCAGCGGTTTAACGAAGACAAGTTTTGGCGAACGCACCACTGTATTCTCACACACGGTGGCGGACAGCCGCCGCGCGGCGTTCGGCGAATGCTCTACCGACTTCACAACGAACTCAATTTGCCGGTGTATTGCCTGCTCGACAACGACCCGTGGGGGTACTACATTTACAGCGTCATCAAGCAGGGTTCGATCAATCTTGCGTTTGAGTCGCAGCGGATGGCGATTCCGGGTGCGAAGTTTTTGGGGTTGCGGAGTCTCGACTTCGAGCGGTGCGGACTCTCAAGCAGTGTCAAAATCGCGCTCAACGACAACGACCGCAAACGTGCGAAACAAATCGCAGAATACCCGTGGTTCGCCAAGAAAAAGGAGTGGCAGCGCGAAATTGCGATGATGCTCGATAACGGTTTCAAACTCGAAGTCGAGGCACTCATCAGCCGCGACATCAGCTACGTCACGGAGGAATACGTCCCCGCAAGGCTCGCGGAAGCGAAGTTTTTGGACTGAATAATTTGTGGACGCTGTGGACTTCGTGGACGCTGCGGATTTTGTTTGTCCACCGAAACCGCCAATCATTTCTCCCTCAAAAATCCAATGATTTCTGCTCTCACTTCGTCACTTACGTCGCCACAGAACACTGCGCCAGAGTTACAGCTTTTGGTTTTCATCGACCGTGCGGTACGGCAGTGGGAGGTGGCTTCGCAGCGGCTTGCGACGGGGCTGCGGATCAACTCACCCGCCGACGACCCCGCCGGTTACATCGCAGCGGCGGAGCAACAGAGTGAAATTACCGGTCTTACACGGGCAACCAGCAACGTCCAAAAAATGGACGGACTCCTCGATCTCGCCGACTCGGCAATGTCAAACATCGGCGAGTCGCTCTCAAACTTGCAGGCCGAAGTCCTCAAAGGCGAACGTGCAAACGCCTCGCAGATACGTTCAATTCTCGGCTCGATAGACTTTCTCGGACGTGCTGCGCAGTACCAAGGTACAAAACTCTTCAGCGGCGAGTCGATGATTTACACATCGCAAACATCGGCGCAAGGGAACGCGAAAATCGCATCGAGTCAAGTGCATCAAATCTCGTCGCAAAATATCGGCGAGACGTTTACACTCAACGTCGTCGCCGACGCAAAGAAGGGACGAGTGGTTGCCAACTTCGGAGACACCGGCACCGGAATCGCCGCAGACGCAAAGATTTCGATCAGCGGCAGCTACGATATTTCCGAAACGCTCTCGCTCACTGCGGGAATGACGAACAGCGACATCGCAGCTCTCGTCAACGGACAGACAACGCGAACGGGTCTCACGGCGAGTGTCGATACCGCAACCAAAACAATCGTCTTCGAGACGCTCGGTGTTGGTAGCGATCAAGCGGCGGTTGTTCAGGTACGCGACGGAAACGTGACGTTCACCGATGGCACGAACGGTTACGCGAAAGGAACCGACGTTGTCGCTCAACTTGGAGGCCGCAACGTTTCGGCCCAAGGACGCACGCTCACTATCGCCACCTCCGAAATCAACGCCAAGATGCGGCTCGATCCGGTGACGCCAGCGGGAATTGCTGCTGGCAAGATCGACTTCACGGTGACTGGTCGCGGGCGAACGTTTCAGCTTGGCAGCGACGTTGTGAGTTCGCAGCAGATGACGATAAGTTTGCCGCACATCTCGACTTACGATTTGGGAAACCAATACGGCGTGCTTGCCGACCTCGCCGAAATCGATTGGAGTGATGCGGTTGCGGCACGACGCGGTGCGGAGATCGTTTCGGGTGCGATAGAGCAACTTGCGACGCAACGCGGCGTCGTCGGTACGCTGCAAAAGAACACCGTCGCGCCGATGAAGACGACGCTTCAAGCGATGACGGACGTGATTACCGACGAACGTAACCGAATCATCGGCGTCGATGTTGCGGCTGAAACGTCGGTGAAGAGTCGCAGCGCGATTCTGATGCAGGCGGGGATGTTCGCACTTAGCGACATACATTCCCTCCGTGCATCACTCATCGCCACTCTTATGTGAGATGTCGAAACTTCTACACCGGTCTGTGGCGGAACGCCTTGATCATCATCGGGACGATCTGTTTGTAGTCGCCGACGATGCCGTAGTGTGCGACGGAGAAGATTGGTGCGTTGGGGTCGGTGTTAATGGCGATGATTTTCGCCGACTCCTGCATTCCGGCGCGGTGTTGAATCGCACCGCTGATCCCGCAAGCGATGTAGAGTGCGGGACGCACTGTCGTTCCGGTCTGGCCGATTTGGTGCTCGGAACCGATCCAGCCGCTGTCAACCGCCGCACGACTCGCACCGACGACACCGCCAAAAGTCCCAGCGAGTTCAAACAAGATGTCGAATCCGTCGGCACTGCCGATTCCGCCGCCGCCAGCGACAACCACACGCGAACCTTTGAGATTGAGCGTCTGCTTTTTCGTGTGACGTTCAATGACCTCGACCGCCATCATCACGTCGTCGATCTGGAACGACTCTGCGATCACCTTCCCTTTGCGGCCCGACTTCGGCGGGTGCAGCGGCATCACGCCTTCACGCACCGTCGCCATCTGCGGCCACCATTCAGGGTTGACAATCGTCGCAACAATGTTGCCGCCAAACGCTGGCCGAATCTGGAGCAACAAGTTTTTGTCAACCGTTCCGTCTTTCTTGTTCGGAACGTCGTCGATTTCAAGACTCGTGCAATCGGCGGTCATTCCGGCACGGAGCGTTGACGCGATTCGCGGTGCGAGGTCGCGGCCCAGCGGCGTCGCGCCATAGAGTACGATTTGCGGACGGTGTTTGCGAATCGCCTCGCAGACGACGTGCGCATAAGGCAGCGTCGTGAACTGGCGAAGTTTTTCGCTCTCAACCAGATATACGTTATCGACGCCTTGCTCAATCAGTCGCTGCGCGAGCGGGGCAACACCGCTTCCGAGAAGTGTCGCACCGACCGCGACGCCGAGCTTGTCGGCGAGCTGCCGCGCCTTACCACAAAGCTCAAGCGAGACATCGCTCAAGCGTCCTTCTTGCTGTTCAGCGAAGACCCAAACCTCGCCCTGCGGATTTTTCTCAATCATATTTTCAAGATGTTGGAAATGTTGTAAGCGTTCACGGTTAATCCCGTCATGCCCGCGTACTCGGCGGGCATCCAGAGCTAACGCTCCGGGGGTCGCTTGCGCGAACTTCGCTACCGCGTCTGCTTGCGGCGTTATTCTCTAGGCCCCCGCCGAGTACGCGGGGGTGACGGAAGGAACATCAACCGTGAACGCTTACGAAATGTTAACGTTTCACTCAACCCACTGCGTTGGTTGTTCGTTGCGATACGGTATTCGGCTGAACGACTCGCGTCCGGGGTAGCCGAGCATAAGTGCGGCGTAAACTTTTTGCGGATCGTGGAGTCCGAGCCACTCGCCAACGGCAACTTGCGACTGTGCCGCGCGGACCAATATGCCGGCCCAACAAGTGGAGATGCCGAGTGCATTGGCGGCTAGATCAAGCGAGGTGGCAGCAATCGTGGAATCGATCATCGACCAGCCGTTATCACTTTCGGTGTAGGCACAGACAACAGCAGCCGCCCCGCGCAAAACAGGGTCTATACCAGTCGTTCGCGCTGAAGTGAGTGCCGTTCCCCACTCTGTACCGTTCAGAGAGTCGATTACAAAGTCTGATAACTGGGCGACTTTGTCGTGCCCCAAAACAACCACCCACTTGATTTGACCGGTGTTTCGCGCCGTCGGTGCCCAGCGAACGACATCAAGAAGCTGTTCGATCTGCTGGCGAGTGATCCCCGCTTTGCTGTCGTAAGAACGAATCGAACGCCTTGCTCGTATGAGGTACGCAATCTGAGAAAAACGCGGAACTTGATCCGTTGTCATGTCGGGACACATCGACGCGGTTATATCGTCAACCGAGATCGCCGCAACGGGACACGTCGCCACGCAATGATAACAGCGTACACACGCCGTCTCACGTCCTTCGACGATCTCTGGAGAAGCGGGGTCGCCCTTCATTGCGAATATCCCAATGGGGCAAGTCAGGCTACAGCGTCCGCAGCGGACACAATCGGTGTGGTCAAGACGAATGTGAGACATAGCAAAACCCCACGCAGGCGAAACGCCCGCGAAACCTAAAGATATTTACGACAGCCAACCAGAAGTACTAATGACGGCGCGGAGTATAACACCGCATCGCATTTTGACAAGGCGTCGTTCACGCAACGATGTCGAGATTCTGCCCCATACCGAGCGACTTACCGGTTGGTGCTACCATCGCGCTGTCCAAGAGCGTAAGAATCGCCTCCGACGTTGTCTTCTGAACGTCCATCGTCTTCTTCAGAACCGAGGCACCGATCTTGAACGATTGCATGTCTTGCTGAAACTGTATTGCTGAACTGAATAACGGGTCCATAAACCACACCTTTCCCAAACTGCCCATTCGCCGAAGTTTCGCCAAATTGCGGACTTCCGGCGTACCGTAGCATGCAAAACTGGTCGCCGTGTGTGGAATCGTGTCGTTTTGAGAAAAAAACCAAGAATCTTTGCCAATAACGGGATTTTGCTCTTGGCAGAACTGGGAAAAATTGTCACAATACACCGCCTTGGGAGCTAAAAGTGGTGTATAGTCTGTTAGCTTTTGGGGCGTGCGGTATTTTTGACATGTATCTTGAGTGGGAATTTCAAGAAAGTTTTTTGCCGCTGAAGCATTTTGAGGCTCACCCGATTGTCCTTTCGTAGCGTATTGACGCCCAGACGAGACAACGTGTCTCGAAGTTGTTTAAGGATTCAAAACGGATTTGGAAAAAGGAGACAAGCCATGGAAATCGGTGCCACACTTGCTGTTTACGGTTCGCAGAAAGTATCTGGAGCGCAGCGTGCGTTCCCAACAACGGCGGCGCGTGAGACCGCCGGAAAACCAACTATCAGCGGCGACGAGTTAACTCTTTCGCCAGCAGCAAAACTGTCGCAAGCGATGGCGACAAACAGAAGCGACGACGCGAGTTCGTCTGGGCCGATCCGTTTTGACCTTGTAAATCGCGTTCGCGCCGAAATCGCTGCGGGGACATACGACACGCCAGACAAAATGTCGCTGGCGTTTGACCGAATGCTTGCATCCGCAATGCGGTAGACCGCCAAAGTTTTGCGGACGAAAAACAAAGACACTTCGATGTCCAGTTACTCTCCTCTGGGTATCGAACTGAAGGGACCTCGGCTGTGAAAACGGTCGAGGTTCCCTTTTTTGAAACCTGTAACGATTTAACGCCCGCAGAAAGGATTCTGCATGAACAACTTTCGGTTGCTGTTGATCACAGTTTTCTTCTTGTCGTGTTGTGGTTGCATCACGTCGGGGAAACCGGTTGCTGGAAAGGGGGCCGAAACGCCGTCGCCCCGCGCGGTAACAGAACAGATGCTCAGCGAAGTCCGCGACGCAGTGATCGTGTATTCGCATCGTCGCGGGAAGCCGCCAGCTTCACTCGGTACGCTCCAAGGAAAGTGGGACTCCGAAAAAGTCCGCGATGGTTGGGGGAACCCGATAACTTACGCCGTCGGTACGGATTCGACGGTGCGTCTTTGGAGCTTCGGTAGCGACAACGCCATCGGTGGCACCGGCGACGCCGCCGACATCATCGTCGTCTTCCAGCCGTTCGCATCGCCAACAACAACGGCGTCTCCACTGATCTCAACGCCTGTACATTAGTAGTTCAGGTTCGGCATAGCCGAACCCTCCAGTTGTCATACGCCGCAGGCGTGGAGGGTTCGGCTATGCCGAACCGATGTGCGGGTGCTGCACCGTTCATTCCGTCTTCGTCGGTTTGCGGAAAGACGTTACGAAATCGACCGCCGCGCGGTGGGCGTTGAGAGCAGTGTCGGGCGATGGTGTCTCTTTCGCAAACTTTACAAGGTCCGCAGCAACTAGAAATCTACGCAGCTTGTCTGACGCCCCGTGGTGGGCAGAAAAATGTGACATCAACTCTGATGTCGTCGCCTCCATCGCACGAATCGGCGTTGTCGCCTCAATATAGATGCGGACAAGTCGGCTCATCTCGTGGTAGAAAAGATAGACATCGCTCGCGTAAACTCGCCGCGCAATAAGATCGTCCAAACCTGCCAGAGCCGCCTCCTGCGATGTGAGAACGACCACCGGCAGCGTTGACCGCGCACGTCGCCGCAGGTAAACTACGCTCGACACAATCAGCACCACAACAACGCCAAGTGCGATCAGCGGCCACCACGACCGCGCAACCAGCGGAAGTGTTGGCGATGAAATTGCATCGAGCGATCCGTCAACTGGCGATGTTACTTCGAGCAAGGTCGCTGGGATCGTCACAACGCTCGTCGTCTCTCCGCGACGGAGCGTAATCGGTATCGGTAAGAGACGCAGTGTCCCGACACGCTGCGGACGAAGGACAACCGCGTGACGCCGTTTGCGAACGACATCGAAGTCGCCAAACGTGTCACCAAACTCCGGCTGTTCATCGACGACGCCAGTCGCTGGCACAACCTCCCACGACACGGTAACATCGTCAGAGAGTCGCGGCGCACTCGGTACGACATCGAAACGAACCGCCACGTCAAACTCTGGCGAGCGGACAACGTTTTCAGCCGCCAAAACCAGACGCGAAAACACGACGAAACAAAGACACACGCAGATCAGAAAACGTCTCACGATTCGCCCCCTCACTTCTCGCCCGAAAACAGTTTCTCGTAACGCCCGCGCCACATCGCACCGCCAGCTTCGGGGCGGAGGATTTGGAACCGTTCCCAATCACGACGAACGTCGCGCAAACGTTGCTCGCGGTCTTCGCCAGTAAACGTCGCTGCGCGGAGCAACATACAACGCCACTTCTCGTAACACGCCGCAAAGTACGTCTCACGCAGCGACTTATCTGACGCAGTTCGCGCGGCGATTCCGCTCCAGCCCCAGAGCGTTTCGTTCCCGTCGATTGCAATGTCGTACGCAGTTGCGTCGCGTTCACCTTGCGTCGCCGCAAGCGTCGCCGCCCGCTGCTGAAGCGGCAAGTTGTTCGGATGCTCTTTTATCCTCGCCGTCAAAACGGCAATCGCTTCGCCAAACTCGCCCGCGTCCGCAAGACGATCAACTTCGTCACGCAAATCTGCGCTAACGCTGCGAAGCGACTCAATCTGCGACACTACTCGCGCAAACGCATCGTCCCCCGGCAACTCCACCGACGCACCGTCCGCAGACGAACCACGCTCAATTAACTGTTCGGTCAGCGAAAGAGGTCGTTCGGCGGACTCGCTCCGCGCATCGCGCGCCGACGCAAAAAGATTCCACGCCGCTACGGCGGCGTCGCGCGATGCGAGTCGCTGCGTCGTCGCGTCGTCGATCTGTTCCAACGTCGTCAACGCTTCGTCGAATCGTTCGGATTCGACGAGCAAGACAACGACGATCCGTTCGGCGTCGCGGGCGGGCGGCGTCGCGGGGAAGTGCGTTGTCGCAACCCATGCGAGTCGCGCAAGACGCGGCGTGAGCGCATTGAAAAGCGACCCGTCGTTGATGCCGCGTTCCGCTTCGCGTGCCGCGTACCCCGACTGAATCGCAAGCCGCAAAAGCGGCGGAACTTCACCCATTTTTGCGCCCGCCTCGCTCCAAACAGATGCGGGGAGCGTCGAAGCCGCGACGATTGTCGCCGCGAGTTGGTCGCCGCTGGCTGCGTAGAGTCGCGCGAGTTGGCGTCGCCAGCGGTTTCGAGTCTCGTTTGCAACGTCGTTACCGGCGAGTTGCATCGCCGCGTTGATTGCGTCTATCGCACCTGCCGTCGCGGCACGTTTCGTTTCAACGCTACTGTTTGCGTCACGTTCGACTCGCAATACCGTTGCCAAACGCTGGTCGATGAGCCGTTCGGCTTCGTCGAGCGTTGTTGGCGACGCGGCACCGTGCGCCGTTCCGTCGCTGCTTCCGCCGAGCGCGGTGAGTTGCGAATGAACGTCGTCAGTTCGCAGTGCGAAAGGAATTGAGAGGAGCAGTGTTTGTGCGTGTTTGTGTAACGCCGCTGCGCCGTCGCGTCCGAGCGTTTCCGATTCGCCCAAGGCGGTTTTCGCGGCGACTTCGTAGCACGCGACTCCTTCACGCGAGTTCCGTTCAGACGGCGACGTTTTTGCGAGCCACTCCGCGATTCGCGTGCGTGAGTCGTCCCACAAATGTTCGCGGCGGTTGATTTCGAGAACGAGACGCAGCCCGCGCATTCGCACGTTTGGAAAGTCGCTCCACGCGAGCGGTTCGAGTTCGGAAAGGACTTCGCGCGTCGCGTCAGGATCGCCAGCGTCGTACAGTATTTCTGCGGCGAGGCACTTCGCTTCGAGTCCGCCTTGGTACGCCGCGTAACGTCGCGCCATCGCTTTGGCAACGTCGGCGGCGGCGCGGAGTTGTTCCGTCCGCTCGGTCGAGTTTTCAGGGAACGTCATCGCGCAACGGTGTGCCGACTCGATGGCGAGAAGTTTTCCTTGCATGATGAGAGCGAACGTCGGCGTCTGCTCGGAGTCGGTCACGCCCCGTTGACGAGCCGCTTTGGCGACGGCGTTGGCGAGTGCAGCGGCGTTCGTAGCGAGTTCGCCCGCCTCGCCGAAGAGCCGCCGCGACTCGGTTGACACCGAGACAGCGTTCGCGTCTTGAAACCGAAGTCGTGCCGCAAGTAGCGTCGCTTCGGCGTTTGCGGGGTCGGCGGCCAGTGCGCGGGTTATCGCTTCGCGGGCAAGTTCGTTGTGGTTCGCCGAACGTTCGCCGTTTGCCAGAGCGGAAAGATGTGTCGTGGCGACGGCCAAATCACGCCCAGTTTTAATTTCGTCCGGCACGAACGGACGCGACGCAACCCAATCAATGTAGACAAGAGCAGTGTCGTGCATCCCTGCCTCGCAAAGCGAACGATGCAGCGACGGCATGCCCAGTGTGACCAGCATACCCAAAACGACAGCGGGAGACAGCATTTTTATGGCGGCCACTTGTTGATTGGCAGGTCTATGATACGATTGAAAGATACGATTTTAGCAGTTGCAACGATAGTGACGTTGCTCACGCCGGTTCAAGAGTATAGTCGATCTCGCGTCTGACGCAAGGGTACACCGTTTTGAGGTGCTGGACCCGTTACGGGTCAATATGTAGGCTTCGCCCTCCATCGCGCCGCGGCCTCGCTGGGCCGCTATCGTTTTGGTACGGGAAATTCAAACTATCTTGAGTATATTTATGAGTTCTACACCAACGAAGTTGCCAGTTTTTCTCGGTGTCGAGATGACGCCGACGGGGGCGAACATTGCCGCAGTCACCGAAGCGGGTGAGATACTTGCGGAGGTCGTTGCGCCGTACACGTCGATTCAGATTGGAAACTCGAAAACAGTGCGCGAGCAAGACCCGCAGGTTTGGTGGGACGCCGTTCGTATGGGACTCGGCCAGATGATCGGCAAGCTGCGGACGCTCGTCGCCTCGGCGGCGCAGCTCAAGGCGGTGTGTGTCTGCGGTGTCCCCGGCGACATTTTGATCCTTGATCGTAACCGTTCGCCGCTACGTCCCGCAATCCTCGCCGCAGACGCCCGCGCCGTCGATCAAATCGTATCGCTATCATACATCGGGCAGGAGCACCGCCGAAAACTCGGTACGACATTCCACCCGACCGATCCGCTTGCCAAGATCGCTTGGATCAAAGAGAACGAACCCGATCTTTACGACAACGCGATATTCTGTCACCAAGCCGACTACATTGCGATGATGCTCACCAGCGGATCGCTCGTGACAGAATACTCGCTGGCAACGCTCACCGGTTGTGACTCTATCACCGAGGCTTGGCCCGACTGGATCGACTACGAAATGCACCTCGGCGTCCGCGAACGGCTGCCGTCTCTCAAACCACTCGGCACGCAGATCGGCCCAGTTTCAAAGCAGGCGTCGGGGCTTACGGGGTTGCCGCCATCGGTTGTTGTCATCCTTGGCGCGTCGGCAGACACCGCAGGTTTTCTCTCGTCGGGAGTGAAAAAAATTGGCGACTGTCACACCGTCATCGACAAACACATCTCCATTCACGGCATCTCTACCAAGATGCAGACGCACAACCAAATTCAGTGGTATCGTCTCCCCGGTCAACGGTGGTACTTTGCAACGCGGTGTGTCACCGGTGCGGAGTGGGCGTCGGTCTGGTTCAACGAAGAGACGACACGCGCGATTCGCGCGAAAGCCGAAGAGGCGTTGCCGACGGAATACATTGCGTACCCCAACGTCACTGGCGGCGAGACGTTTCCGTTTACGTCGAACACGGCTGAAGGGTTTATCACACCCGCAACCGACAATCACGCGGTTCAATTTGCGGCGTGTCTTCAAGGCACGGCGTTTTTCGAGCGACTCTGTTACCGGCGGCTTCAAAAGATTGTCGATCTCCCCGCGAGTGGTGCCGACATCTACACCAGCGGAGTTCTCAGCCGCGATGACTTCTGGATGCAGTGCCGCGCCGATGTCACCGCGCGAACGAACCGGCGTATGCAGGCAACCAACGGTGTGACGTTCGGTGCCGCAATCATCGCCGCATCACACCACCACCACGGAATCGACAAGGCGTCCGCAGCGATGGTTCACATCGACCGCTCGTTCTACCCCGATACCGCCAAACACGCACTCTACAACGAACATTTTCAAACCTTCGTCGATATGATGGAGCAACAGGGTTATCAATGACAGAAACAGGCGTTATTTTCGATATGGATGGTGTCTTACTCGACACCTGCGAGACTCATTGTCGCACTTGGCAAGAGATCGCGGCCCGCGACGGGAAAACTCTCACCGACACCGACTTCAAATGGCTCTTCGGCCAGACGAGTCTTGAGATTGCGGAGTACGTTTGGGGACGCCGTTTTGATCGCGACGACATCATCCGTCTTGAACTTGAGAAGGAAGCGGTTTTTCGGGAGACGTTTCGTACACACGCGGCGATAATTCCGGGCGTCCGCGAACTTATCGCGCGGCTGGAGGCGGCAGGTTTTCGGATCGCTATCGGTTCGTCGGCGATTCGCGCGAACGTCGATATGGCGATAGACTTGCTCGAACTTTCTGGACGAGTTGAGTCGGTGAGTTGTTCGGACGTTGCCCGTGCGAAACCCGCGCCCGATATTTTCCTTCGTGCTGCGGAGCTGCTAAAACTTCCGGCGTCGCGGTGTGTTGTTATTGAGGATTCGCGTTACGGATGGGAAGCGGCGCGTGCGGCAGAGATGAAGTGCATCGCCTACGTCGCCCCCGAACGCGGCAACGTCGATTCGTCGCTGGCAACGATCACTGTGAACAATTACGATGTTGTTACGCCGCAAACGATCATTGATTTGTTGTTGGGCTAACACGGACTAACACAGTGATTGTCCGTGATCGTCCGTGTTAGTCCGTGTAATCCAACCACCAGCCACCTTCCCAATGCCATCCGAAGACTACGACATTTACGAACTTGCAAAGTATCTTCACATGACTGATGTGCAGGTACGGAAGTTGGCCGATCGCGGGCAGATTCCCGGACGGAAAGTCAAAGGCGAGTGGCTCTTCGCTGCCATCGACGTTCACCACTGGCTCGAACGTCAAATCGGTGCGACTGGCGACGACGAAGAACTCGCCGCGATGGAATCGGTCTTGTCGCCGCCGCGCGACCTCGAAGAGAGCGTTTCGATTTCGTCGTTACTTGTGCCGGAGTCGATTGTGATTCCGTTTCTCGTCAAGACGAAAGAGTCGGCGATTCGCGGGATAGTGAAGGCCGCGTCGCAGACCGGTCTGCTTTGGGACGAAGAAAAAATGGCCGACGCGATTCGCAAACGCGAAGAGCTTCACACAACCGCACTTGATAACGGTGTTGCCCTGCTTCACCCGCGTCGTCCGATGCCGTCGATATTGGCGGAGCCGTTTCTCGTTCTCGGTATCGCGCCGAGTGGTATTCCGTTCGGAGGCGGATTCAGTAACCTCACCGACATATTCTTTCTCATCTGTTCGACCGACGAACGCGGTCACTTGCGACTCCTTGCGCGACTCAGTCGCATCATCAGCTCGCCACGTTTCCTCGACGCACTCCGCGATTGTACCGACGAATCAAGCGTGAGAACGCTCGTTGAAAATACAGAATCGCAGATTAGTGGTTAGCGGCGAGTGATCGTTCCATCATAGGACGTATAGGTCCCATGAAAACACACCAGACCACCACTTCCCATGCCACCACGTTCAGAAAAATCCGCGAAGAAACCGGTGACGACCGACGTTAACTCGCTCCTGCTCGACCGTCTTCCGCCGCACAATCTTGACGCCGAAAAAGGGCTGATCGGGGCGATGCTTCTCGATCCGGTCGTCTGCGACGACGTTGTTTCGCTCGTCAAGGCTGACGACTTCTATTCCGATGCGCACCGCAAACTTTATGCGACAATTCTCGACGTTCACACCGAAACGCAAGGGGCCGACGCCGTTCTGATCGCCGAACGGCTTCGCGCGAAAGACGAACTCGAAGCGGTCGGTGGCGAGGCGTACATCGCGCAAATAATGCAGGAAGTACAGGTGACGGCACACGCCGTTTACTACGCCAACATCGTCCGCGACAAGGCGACGCTCCGGCAACTCATTCACACCAGCGCGGGCGTTCTCGCAAGTGCGTTTGACCTGTCGCTAAAGCCGCAAGAAATCATCAACAAAGCGGCCCAAGACATCTTTGAAGTTTGCGAGTCGCGGACGCAAAATCAAGTTCAGCACGTCAAAGTTTTGATGCAGTCGGTCTTCGATCTCATCAACAAACGGATGAGCGGCGAGACGAGCGGACTAGCGACAGGATTCAGCGACCTCGATTCAATGACCGGCGGAATGCACCCCGGCGAACTCACAATCATCGCCGCCCGACCGAGTATGGGCAAGACCGCGCTCGCAATGAACATCGCCGATTACGTTGCGGTTCACGAGAAGCGTGCGGTGCTCGTTGTGAGTCTTGAAATGTCGAAGATGGAACTGGCGCAGCGTCTCATCTGTTCGCGTGGGCAGGTCGATAGTAACTGCTTCAAAGGTGGTTATCTCAAGCAAGATGATATGGCCAAACTTGTTCACGCATCCGACGTACTCCAAAACTCGCCACTCTTCATCGACGACACGCCGTCGCGTTCCGTTTCAGAGATTGCGGCGGTAGGGCGGCGGCTAAAACGGCAAAACGATTTGGGACTGATCGTGATCGACTACCTCACTCTCATCGAGCCAGACAATTCGTTAGACCCGCGTCAAGAACAGGTCGCGCGAATGGCGCGACGACTCAAGGGACTCGCCCGCGAGTTGCGTGTACCGATAGTTTGTTTGGCGCAGTTAAACCGTCAAGCGGAGCTGACTCGTGACAATCGTCCGCGACTTAGTCACTTGCGTGAGTCTGGTGCTATCGAGCAAGACGCCGACGTTGTTATTTTTGTTCACCGCGAGGAGCGTTACCTTTCGCGTGAAGAGGCGGAGGAAAAGAACTTGCTCAACCAAGCCGAACTGATCGTCGCCAAACAGCGTAACGGTGCCATCGGCGAAATCGAACTGAACTGGTTCGGCGAATACACGAAGTTCGCAAACAAGAGCAACGCCACCGAAGAATGGACAGGAAACAGCGATGTCGGTGCCGATGCGTATGCGTTTTGAGGGGCGTTACGGCGTGCGTCTTGTCGTCGTCGCGCTTTGCGTGCTGGCGATGATCGACTTGCAGTGCGAAGTCGTTCGCACTGTTGCGCCGACGATTCTCGTCGCAGTTGACGACTCGGAAAGTACACACTACGGCGCAACTTTTGATCCCGACGCACTTGTTCTTTCGCTGCGCAAACTTGGTGTGAACGACGTTCGCGTTCGCAAACTCTCGCACGATGAACCGAACGCAAGTCCGCTCGGAGATTTTCTGATCGACCTTGGCGACGAGTTCGTCGGTAACATTGAACCGCCGTCACTGACGGTGTTCGTTTCGGACGGGATCGTCACGCACGGCACGTCGCTCGATGCGGTTTCGCTCGCGTCGCCGGTTGTGTGTGTTGTTGTCGGGAGCGACGTTGCGCCCGCCGACATCGCTTGGGAAACGCCGCTCATTTTGCGTGACAACGCCGATGGCAACGCAACGTGGCAAGTCATCGCGCAGCTCCGCGCGACCGGCCAGCGAGCGGAACGCGAAGTCGTTCTCAAACTTGATTGCGTTGGTGATGTAGTTGCCACCAAACGCATCACAATCCCCGCTGGCGATTCGCAGCACTCGTGGACGTTCACGATCCCAGAACACGAAGCGAGTACAACGTTTCTCGCCATCGAATTCGACAACGCAGTTGACGACATCGTTGCGAACAACCGCATCCAGCTCGACTTGCCGCGCGAACGCCGCGCGATACGAACGCTTCTGATCGACAGCACGCCGCGACCGGAGTACCGATTCATCCGCGAAACGCTCCGACGACTCGACGAGTGCGAACTTCAAACCGTGCTGCTCGGTACTGACGACTTGACCGCAGAACTTGCAGCATCGTCTGACCTCGTGATCGTTGGCGACGTCGATCTCGATTCGCTTCCGAACGAAGTTGCGGCGGCGATAAAGTCGCGTCCGCGTGTTCTCGTCGCGGGAGTTGAGACGGCGACTGGTGCAGAAACTTCGCCGTTCGAAGTGCGTCTCACTGATGATCCGCTCGTGCCGACGTTGCAAGAGCCGGAACGTTTTGATGTGCGGTGGAGCGTCGTGCCGTCAGACGCGGCACCAGAGTCTCGCATCTTGGCGACGGCGGGCGGGCGACCACTGATCGTACTCGACGAAGACCGCCGAATCTGTTTTCACGCGACAGACGAACTGTACCGTGCGACGGGCGTTTGGGGCGTTGCGTGGTGGCGAGATTATTGGCGACGCCTCGTCGTCTTCCTCGGCGAAGCCGGACGCCGCGAAGATGCGCGATATGGTCGCGCCACAGGGCACGCAGAGTTTCAAAACTTGAAACGCGACACCGCCGCACTCAACTCACTCGCCACGCAGAACGACGGTTTCGTCATCGACGCAACTTCGATAACGCCTGATGGCGTTGCCGAAGCGATTGTGAATCGTCTCACGTTCGACCAACGAGTTCGTGTTCCGCTGATTCCGTCGTGGTGCCTCTTCGCAGCGGCGATTGCGGTTTTGTTTGCGACTTGGTGGCGCGAACACGCCGCGTCACCTTGAAACCACCGTAAACAATACCAGCAGTGCGATCTGAATCGAGATCATGCCGAGAAGGTAGATCACGCCGATCTTGAGACACACCTTGAGCGGTGCGCCGTAGAGTAGCGACAGAGCCGCGCCGATTACTATCGCCAGCAGACAGAACGTAAGAATAATCCCCGCCACAGTCCCAACCGCCGCAACCAAGACTGGCTGCAAAAAAAACGCAAGCAAACCACTCCCACCCGCAAGCAGCAGTGAGGGGAGCAACTCCTCCTCATCCAAGAACAACTTGGTGAGTCCCATAAGCACAAATGCGCTGATGATCAAGCCCAACATGATTCGTCTCTCATCCACAGCCGCCCCTACAACCCCAGCGAGGCGATTTCGTTGTCGAGGACGAGGCGTTTTCCTTCGAGTAGGATGATCACGTCGTCGCCAGCTTTTCCCATCCCTTGCAGGTATTGGCTCGAAACGCCAGCCGACTTTGGCGGCGGAGAAATTTGCGACTCGTCGATGCTGCGGACTTCGTTGACCGTGTCAACAACCAGACCGACCTGCGACCCCGCAATGTTGACCACCACGATACACGTCCTCTCGTCGTATGGACGCGACGACATGTGGAAGCGAAGTCGCATGTCGAGTACCGGAATCAGCAGCCCACGCAGATTGACAACGCCCTTGACAAACCCGGGCATGTCTGGAACTTCCGTAATCTTCTGCATCCCAACAATCTCGGTCACATAACGAATCTCGACACCATAATCTTCGTTCCCAAGTCGGAACGTGAGATACATGTTTTTGAGTGTATCTTCGTTTTGGCTCTCAATACTGGCAATCGTGCCGGCCAGTTTGTCGATTTCGGCATCAGTAATCTTGTTGGTTGACATGCGTCTCTCTCCCTCAAACCTTGTCTATACGGTTAAATCCAGTATACTAGTGACACTTTAGCCTCCAGTATAGCACGTTTCGTTTTTGGGTCTACGGCGGTCTAATGAAAAAAGTTGCTCCGCTCCAGATGGTTCCGTTCGTCCCGCCGGTCGATGAGATGGGCGACGATGATGTTGCTGACGATGGCGATATGCTCTCGTTCGACACGCTCCGCGAAGCGTTTCGGCGAACGGCTGCCGAGACACGCGAACCGGAAAACCAAGACGATGCCGCGTCTTACGACGGTGACGAAGTTGCAGACGACGTTGAAGACGAAGACATTGCCAGCGACAATGTTGCTGAAGATGTCACTTCTGCCGATGCCGCTGATGTGGCAACGTGTCGGGAGGTGTCGCTCAGTCCGCGTGTGATTTTGGAGGCGATGTTGTTTGTCGGCGACCGCGAAAACCGTCCGCTTGCGCCGGAGCGTGCGGCGGAACTGATGCGTAACGTCACGGCGGAAGAGGTCGCGGAAGCGGCCAAAGAACTTGAGGCGTCGTACCGTGCCGCCGGTGCGCCGTATACTGTCGTCGAGAGTGGTGGCGGGTATCGCCTCGCGCTTCGTGGCGAGTGGGAGACGTTGCGGTCAAAGTTTTCCGGCAAGGTGCGCGAGGCGACGCTCTCGCAAAAGGCAATCGACTCGCTTGCCGTCGTGGCGTATCGTCAACCGGTCAGCGCAGAAGAAATTGACAAGTTACGAAAAGAACCTTCAGCGGCGATCATGACGCAACTCGTGCGGCGCGGGCTCGTCGAACAGACAAAAGAAAAACGTGGCGCAAAACGCACTATCGTATACCGCACGACCGACAGATTTTTGAAACTCTTCGGTCTGGCAACGCTCGACGACCTCCCACAAACAGACGAGATCGATTTCCGGTAGTTAACGTTCCGTCCGCGAACAAGAACACGAAGCGTAAGCGAGTGCCCGAACAATCGGAACGCGAAGGTAGGTGCGGGATTTACATATCCCGCACACGCGACATCCGTCGCACGAGCTACGATTGATTGACAGTTCAGACGGCATTTGTGCAGTGTTTTTGGACAGAGGAGCACAAACACCGTGCGACGGGTGTGTAAACCCGTCGCCTACCTTGCGACGAAAGGCAAAATCGTGCTCGGTCACAAAGAACAACCCACATCACAACAAATGGACTACGAACTTCTAGACTTTGGCCGCGGGCGACGCCTTGAACGTTTCGGCGATGTCGTTCTTGATCGCATTGCTCCGTCGGCGACCGGTGAACCGCACCACGCCTCGCGCTGGCGTGAAGCGGATGCGTCGTTTGCTGCCGTTCCGAATCGTGGAATGGGCCGCAACGGCGAGCAGCGTGGTGTTTGGAAGGCGCACACCGCGCGCGGTGCCGCCGCCGCACGCGAGCCGTGGCGCATCGCGCTCCCGTATGGCACTGTCGAGATGCGACTCACGCCGTTCGGGCACGTCGGTCTCTTCCCCGAACAGCACGACAACTGGAAACGCATCGCGTCGTTCGTTCGCAACTTTCGCAGCGCGAACATTCTCAACATGTTTGCGTACACCGGCGGCAGCACTCTCGCGGCAGTCACTGCTGGTGGTGTTGCAACTCATCTCGACGCCTCGCGCGGAATGGTCGCGTGGGCGCGGCGCAACGCCGAAATGAACGGACTCGAAAAGGCTCCCGTCAGATGGGTCGCCGACGATGCGCTCAAGTTCGTCGAACGCGAACGCAGACGCGGGCGACGTTATCACGGCATCGTTCTCGACCCGCCAAGTTTCGGCCACGGCCCACGCGGCGAAAGGTGGCAACTCGCAGACGACATCCAACTGCTCCTCGACGAATCTGTCGGCCTGCTCGATCCGGCCTCGCCACGATTTGTCTTGCTGACGTGCCACACAACCGGCGTCAACGCAAACTCGCTCGACCACTGGCTCACCACCGCCGTCTCGAAATACAACCTCACATTTTCCGAACACGAAAAAATTTCGCTCGACATCGCCACCGCCAGCAAAAAAAAACTCACCTGCGGATGCGGCGTGTGGATGTGCGGGTGACGCGAGTAGGGCGAGTGATGAAACTCAATGAGTCAGGTATGATTCCAAAATATGCCCACAACCATGTCCAACACAATCATTCGTGCCTCGGCTGGTTCTGGTAAGACGTATCAGCTCAGCAACCGGTTTTTGCAGGTTCTCTTTGACGTGCGGTCGGCGGAAGACGTCGATGCGGTGCTCGACACCATTCTCGCCTCGACGTTCACCACAAAAGCCGCTGGCGAGATCAGCGAACGCATCCTCACAAAGTTCGCCGACGTCTGTCTCGACGAAAAAAAACGGAACGAACTCGCCAGCGGTCTCCGTTATCCAAACGCGAACGACGTTGAGCAAGAACTGCGAAAACGTTTGGCGGTCGTCGCAAAAAACTTGCACCGAATGCGAGTCGGTACGCTCGATTCATACTTCAATAAACTTGCCACCGTCTTTCAACTCGAACTCGAACTCCCGCCGGGTTGGACAATTTGCGACGACGCCGAGTTCGCGCCGCTAGTTGATGAAGCCGTCCGCGAAGTCTTCGAAGACTCGCAGCGCACCGCAGGCAGCAAAAACGCAGCCAGCGAATTGATGTACATCATCCAGCGCGGCCAAGAAGAAGCGTCCGTCACGCGAAAACTGGTAGAGCTGGCAACAAAGCACCTCCAGCTCGTCCGCAACACAAACGCCGCCGCGTGGGAACACAACACCACCGAACGTTGCCAAAATCTTCTCGAAGGTATTCTCAACGACGAGGAAGTCGCCGCAATCCTCGCCGCGTGGGACGACATCACCGAAGACCAACTCCCGAAGACGAAAGCCAAAACGCCAGTCGCGGCCTTCGTCAAAGTTCACGCGAAAATCGCCGACCAAATTCGCAGCGGCGACTGGGAAAAGTTTCTCGCCGAAACGATTGTCGGTGCGGTTGTCCCGTCGCTCGAAGACGATGCGAACGAGTGCGTCTATTCGCGGTGCAACGTTCGCCAAGACGCCCCGCAGATGTTCGCGCTTCTGCAACGTTTGATTCTCCACGCGCGGGGCGTTTGCGTTCGCCAACTCGTTGAGCAGACGCGGGCAACGTTTGAACTTGTCTCGATGGTCGCGGAAAAACTCGAACAGGTCATGTTCAGCCAGCGCAAGTTTCGTTATGACGACGTAACGCGCCGCGTGGCGAGTTACGACTTCAGCCGTCAAGCAGGTTCGCTCGGTCACCGCCTCAACGCGACAACGCACCACCTCTTTCTCGACGAGTTTCAAGACACGTCGATGCCGCAGTGGAAGATAATTGAGCCGCTCGCCACGGAAGTTGCAAGCCGCACAGACGGGACATTCTTTTGCGTCGGCGACATCAAGCAGGCGATTTATGCGTGGCGTGGCGGCGTCGCAGCGATTTTTGACCAACTGCAAAAACGGCTCGAACGCGACAATCTCGACGTCGTACTAGAAGAGATGAACTTAACGCGGCGAAATACACAGCCGGTACTCGATGCCGTCAACGCCGTATTCACCGAGATCAACACCAACGCCGCCGTACTGGCAGCATCACCGGCGGCGGGGGCGGCGTGGCAGGCGCGGTTTCACTGTCACGAAACCGCCAATACCGGCGACGGTTACTGCGTTATCGAAACGTCGCCCGACGAAGACGCCACAACGCCGCAATATCGCAGCAACGACGAAGAAGACGATGACAACGCAGATTTTGATTCCGATTCGTCGAAGCCCGACTTGCACTTGGATTACGTTGTCGAACGACTGGTCCAGATCGTTGACACCTTCAAGAATCGCCCGCTGAAGAACGGGATCGGCGTACTGGTGCAGCGAAACGAAACTGGCGGCCAGATCGTTGACAGACTTCGCAGACACGGCATTGAGACGAGCGGCAGTGGTGCGGCGTTGTCTGATTCTGTCGCCGTGCAATATGTTGTCTCTGCGTTGCGTCTTGCCGATCATCCGGGGAATGGGATCGCGCGTTTTCACGTTGCGAATTCTCCGCCGCCGTTTGCGGAGTTTCTGGGACTTACGCCAGAAGCAAACGAAGCCGACGCGATGGTCTGTTCGCAGCGTCTTCGCAAGATTTTTATGACGTGCGGCTACGGCGAGTTTGTAAAACAGTGCATCGAACATCTTGCGGCGTCGTGTGACTCGCGTGAGTTTCATCACCTCGAAAAGCTGCTCGATTTGGCGTACTTGTTCGACGACGAGGCGACCGGAACTCGCTCCGAAGCACTGATCGCCAAGATTGAAAAGGCTCGCATTGTTAGTCCGAGTGCGGCACCGATTCACGTTATGACAATTCACGGTGCGAAGGGGCTTGAGTTCGACGTTGTTGTTTTGCCTGAACTCGATTACGCCCTCAAAAAGGAGCGGCTAGACATTGTGACTGGCCATGCGGTCCGTGACGACTTCACGTCGCCGATAGATTTCGTTTTGTGTTATCCGAACAAAAATGTTCAATCGATTTTGCCGCCGAATTATCGAGCGACGATTGAGCGGCAGCGTCAGGGCGAGGTTGAGGAATCGCTCTCAAAACTCTACGTTGCAATGACGCGGGCGATTCACGAACTTGTGATGATTGTCAAACCGAAACTGAAGTCGTCCGAGACGTTTGCGGCGATTTTGCGGTCGTCGAGTCTCGCGCGAGACGCGGCGAGTTGCTCTGCGCCGAACGTACTGTACGAGTGCGGAAATCCGAACTGGGCAACCGTTCACGCCATTCGTCATGCCCGCGTACTCGGCGGGCATCTAGAGAACCCGGCCCAAGCAGACGCGATAGCGACGTTCGCGCAAGCGAACCTAGATGCGTCCGCTCTAGGCCCCCGCCGAGTACGCGGGGGGGACGATATAAACCGTGAACAGACTCCACCGCCGCAAGAAATTGAACTGCGATTCTCGGACGCGAAGATCAATCGTCACGTTCGTCGTGTTACGCCGTCACGGCTTCGGCGTGAGATGGTTGCAGACGACGACAACGCAGTGAGTGCGGGCCGTTCGCGTGAAGAGGCTATGCTGTTTGGGACGGCGATTCACGCTTGCTTTGAGCACGTCATTTGGATTGACGATGCGCGTTCGCGCGACGACGCAACGTTTCGCGTGATCGCGTCGGATGCTGTACGCAGAAATGTGGTATCGTTCACGGCGGATGATGTTGTTGCGGAGTTTCGTCGTGCGTGCGGGGAGCGTGAGATTGCAGACGTGTTGTCGCGTGGTCGGTACGCGGCGGAGAACGTTGTGGTCGAGCGCGAACGGCGTTTGGTCGTTTGGGTTGGCGACGAAGTTTTGCGCGGCACCGTTGACCGCCTCGTCATCGAGCGCGACGCCGCTGGACAAATCGTCGGCCTCGAAGTTCTCGACTACAAGACCGATCACGGCACCGATCTCAATGCACTAGTTGTGCGTGACCGCGACCAAATTGAGGCGTACCGTTCGGGCGTCGCGTCGCTGTTTGGGGTGCCGCCAGAAATTGTCCGTGCGACGCTCGTCTTTGTGACACTCGGAAAAGTGGTGACGGTGTAAGCACTCACTGCGGTTCGGCATAGCCGAACCCTCCAAACGCGTGCGGCGTATGATAACTGGAGGGTTCGGCTATGCCGAACCTGAACTACCAAATCGCCCCAACTTGGTGTTCCCGAACAGGTCTAGTATACACCACGCCGCATCTCGTCCGCATTTCCCTCACTGGTAACTTCACGCCGTTTGGGTATAATCTTCGGCCTCTACGTTGCGGAGTGTTTGTGTTCACTACTTGAAAAGGGTAACTGTGATGATGAAAAACTTTGTGGCCGTTTGCGTCTTGCTGGTTTGGTGTGCGATGGGGCTTGCACAGGGCGAAGATTTGCGGCCTGCGTCGGTGCCGCTGGTGGTTGTCGATCCGTACTTCAGCATCTGGTCGCCCGCAACGCGGCTCACCGACCGCGAAACCGTTCACTGGACCGGCAGCCAACACCCGCTCCACATGATCGCACGCATCGACGGAAAACCGTACCGACTGATGGGACTAGAGCCACTCGCCGTCCCCGCAATGCCGCAAACAAAACTCGAAGTCCGACCGCTTGCCACCGCGTACACTTTCGAGAATGAAACTGCGGAAATCGTCCTCACCTTCCAAACGCCATTTCTTCCGGACGATCTTGACGCGCTTTCGCGTCCGGTCACTTACCTGATGTTTTTGTTTATCGCAAAAGATAAACAGAAGCACAATGTTGAGCTTTACTTCGATGCGGGGGGCGAGCTGGCGGTCAACAATCCAAACGAGTCGGTGGCGATGCCAACGACGCTGGAAGTCGCGGGCACCAAGACAATGAAGTTCGGCACGCAAGAGCAGCCGATTCTCGAAAAGAAAGGCGACGGTATTCGGATCGACTGGGGTTATTTTGTCCTCTCCGTTCTTGATATTCCCCAACTTTCTGACCTCGCACCGCACAACGGAAAGACCGCCCGCGAAGAATTTGCCAAAACCGGAACGGTCACCTCGCCACTCGCGCCCGCAAATAGCGAGATGTATAAAGTTGACGAAACTGGTATCGTCCTCGCCGCGACATGGCAAACAAACGGCGTTGAAAGTGCTGGCGGTCCACTCGCCATTCTCGCATACGACGACACACTCAGCGTCAAGTATTTCGGCGACGACCTCCCCGCATGGTGGCGACGCGATGGGAAAACGTTTGAAGCGATGCTCGCAGAATCTTGGGGAAAGGTTACTTCATCCAACGAATTTTCCCAAAAGTGTAACGACTTTGAAAATAAATTTTATCGCGACCTCGAAGCGGTCGGCGGCGAAGACTACGCGAAGCTCTGTGCACTGGCGTACCGACAAGTTCTCGGCGCGCAGAAAATCGTCGCCGACGTAAACGGAATGCCGCTGATGTTCTCGAAAGAAAACAACAGCAACGGTTGCATGGGTACGGTTGACTTGATGTATCCGCACGGGCCGATGTTGCTCTATTACAGTCCGGCGATGATGAAGGCGACGCTCCAGCCGATCTTCGATTACGCCGAGTCGCCGAAGTGGAAGTTTTCGTTCGCACCGCACGACATCGGAACGTATCCGCAGGGAACGGGCCAAGTTTACGGCGGCGGCGAATTTTCTGATAACGACCAGATGCCTGTTGAGGAGTCGGCGAACATAATCATTTTGACAGCGGCGTTAGCCGTCGCCGAGCAGAGGACCGACTACGCTCGCCTCCACTGGAAGACGCTAACGACGTGGGCACAGTATCTCCTAGACAAAGGTTTCGATCCCGAAAACCAACTCTGTACCGACGACTTCGCTGGTCATCTTGCGCACAATGTTAACTTGTCTGCGAAGGCGATTGTCGCGCTCGGTGCATACGCGCAGCTTGCGGAAAAACTCGGCGAAGCCGAAACGGCGAAAGAGTACCGTCAAGCTGCTGAAAAGTTTGCGGCTCGCTGGGTCAAGGATGGGAGCGACAGCGACCATACACGTCTTGCGTTCGACCGCCCCAACACTTGGAGTATGAAATACAATTTGATGTGGGACAAAGTTCTCGACATGAATCTGTTCCCGAACGAAGTGTTTGAGAAGGAGATTGCGTACTACAAAACGCAGATGCGGCCATTTGGTTTGCCGCTCGACAACCGTGCGCTCTACACGAAGAACGACTGGATTCTTTGGACAGCCGCGATGACGACCAATCGTGCCGACTTCGATCTGTTCGTTGCGCCGGTTGTTCGCTTCGTGAACGAGACGCCAGAACGCGTCCCGCTTTCGGATTGGTACGAAACCGATTCGGCGCGTCACAACAATTTCAAAGCGCGGAGCGTGATTGGTGGTTTTTGGGCACCGATGCTCCGCGACAAAGCGAAGTGGCAAGCTCAAGCCAAACTTGGTGCAAACGTTGACGAGTCGAAACCGTGGGCGAAGATTCTGCTTCCGGGCAAACCGATCAAGTCTATCGCCGCAACCGCGCGCGATGAAAAAGTGACGTGGCGTTATACCACGGAGAGACCAGCGAACGGCTGGGAATCGGCGGCGTTTGACGATTCGAGTTGGAAGTCGGGTCAAGGCGGATTTGGTGTCCGCAATACACCCGGCGCAATTGTCGGTACAGAGTGGAACAGTTCTGATATTTGGCTGCGTCGCACGTTTGAGTTCGATGGCAACGTCCCCGAAGGAGCGGAGCTTCAGCTTTTCATGCACCACGACGATGACGTTGAAGTTTACTTGAATGGCGAACGTGTGATTGCGAAAAATGGTTATACGTCCGACTACACGACGTTCACCGCGCAGCGGATTGCGACGCTTCTCAAGAAGGGAACGAACACGCTGGCGGTATACTGTCACCAAGACCACGGCGGACAGTTTATTGATGTCGGCATTTCGATTGTGGAGAAGGTGAGAAGGTAACGCAAACAAGAATAAGAACACGAAGCGTAAGCGAGGCAACGTGACGTTGCATCCGATAGCCTCCCGGCAACTATCGTTGCGGTCGGCAAAAGAATCGGAGCGGGAAGCGTAAGCGAGTGCCCAAAACAAGAACACGAAAGGTAAGCGAGTGCCACCATGAAACCAAAACTCCTCCCCATCGGTCGTCAAGACTTCAAGACGATCATCGAAGACAACTGTGTTTATGTCGATAAAACCGAGCACATTTACAGACTGATCACGAGCGACAAGTATTATTTCCTCTCGCGTCCGCGGCGTTTTGGAAAGTCGCTGCTCGTGACGACGATGAAGTATTTGTTCCTCGGCGAAAAGGAGTTGTTCAAAGGTTTGTACGTCTACGATTCGGATTGGAAGTTTGATAAGTACCCGGTGATTGACCTCTACTTTAACAACATTCCGTACCGCGAAATCGGTCTGCGTCAATCCATCAATGAACGTTTGCAAAAAATCGCGAAAAACTACGATGTCGATGTTTTTCACGAAGAGAACGGTTGTTTTTTTGATCTGCTCATCAACACGCTCCACGAAAAGTACAATCGCAAAGTCGTGATCCTGATTGACGAGTACGACAAACCGATCACCGACAATTTGCTCGACATGCCGCTGGCACGAACAAACCGCGACATCCTGCGAGACTTCTACGGCGCGATCAAGTCGAACGACCACGCGATACAGTTTTTTTTCATGACGGGCGTTACAAAGTTTTCGCAGGTGTCGATTTTCTCGCAGCTCAACAACTTGAAAGACTTGACGACGCGAAACGAGTACGCAACGATCTGCGGCTTCACCGAGGACGAACTCAAAACCGACTTTGGCTACTACGTTGACCGCGCACAAGAAACGTTTAACGGTACGCTGTGGGAAAAGTTGCGAGACAAGTACAACGGTTTTTCGTGGAACGGAAAAGACTTTGTGTACAATCCGTTTTCGTATTTGCTGTTTTTGGACTCGCGAGAAATGGACAACTACTGGTTTGAGAGCGGCGGAAGTCCGAAGTTTTTGATCGATCTTATCAGAAACAACAACTACGATTTGGGCAAAGTCACCGCGCCGCGCGAAGTCTTTCGGCCAAGTCTGTTGGCGTTCGACTTTGAAACAATCGACCTCGACACGCTGCTCTTCCAAACCGGTTATGCAACAATCAAAGGGCAGGCTGGCGAAGACTTGGTTGTTGTCGATTTCCCGAACAACGAAGTACGCCAGTCGTTTGTCACATATTTGTTGGCGGACTATTCGACGAAGAGCAACGGTTCAATTTTGCCGATAGCCCGCCACATGCAATCGCATTTGCAGAGTGGCGACTTCGCCAAGTTTGTCGAGGCGGTAGATTCGATTCTCGCCGAGATTCCGTACAATTTGCACAGCGAGAACGAGTCGAATTATCACAGTAGTTTTTTCTTGCTTTGCCGTTTGCTTGGCGTCGGGATCGACTGCGAAGTGCTAACGTCCAAAGGCAGAATTGACGCGGTGATCAAAACCGACAAACGAATCTACATCATCGAGTTCAAAGTCAACGTCACTCCGGCGACAGCGATCAAACAAATCGTCAAGAACAAATACGCAGACAGATACAAGACCGATAACCGCACAGTCGTTCTGGCAGGAATCTGTTTTGACACGAAGAAGAAAGAGACTTCGCACAAGTGCGTTACGCAACAAGAACGCGAAGCGTAAGCGAGTGCCCAGCGTAATCAGAACACGAAGCGTAAGCGAGTGCCCCAGATGTCCAAACCAAACAAAATCTGTCAGAGTTGTGCGATGCCGCTGAAGTACGATCCGCAAGGTGGCGGGACGGAGGCTGATGGCACGAAGTCGCAGTTGTATTGCAGTTACTGTTACCAAGACGGCAAGTTCACCGGCGACTTCAAGACCGCTGCCGAGATGCAGGAGTTTTGTGTCAAAAAACTTGTCGAGATGAAGTACCCAAAAATCGTTGCGTGGTTTTTCACACGCGGCATTCCAAAACTCAAGCGGTGGTCTAATGGATAATCAATCAATACAGTTTTCGATGTCAGAGACGAATGCGCCTTACTCCGAAAACGCCAACACCACGCGGCTCTACTGGCTTCTCTTCGCGGTGTGGAGTGCTGCGGTGCTTGGTGTCATCATCGCGGGGAATCTCTACGTCCGCAAGACCTACAACAGCCTGCTCTATGGGCAAGTAGAAGCCGCATCATCGCGCGACCTGATGTTTCGCTCTTGGAACGCAAAGTTCGGCGGCGTTTATGTTATCGTTCCGAAAGATTTTGAACCGAATCCTTATCTGCATCACCCGAAACGCGACATCGTTAGCGAACACGGCGACAAACTCACACTCATAAATCCTGCGTGGATGACGCGAATGGTGAGCGAGATGCAGAAGACGTCGAGCAAGATTGAAGTGCCAATTTCCAAACTCACCAGTACACAACTGACTAACCCGAATAATGCCCCCGATGAATGGGAAAGAAAGGCGTTGGCAATTCTCAACGAAGGAGACGCTGGTAACGAGTTTCACGAAGTTGTCACGCAGCCTGATGGCAAAACGCAAATCCGTATCGCACGCCCACTAAAAGTCGTCGAAGGTTGTTTGGCGTGTCACCGCGACCAAGGTTACAAGGTTGGCGACACCCGCGGAATTATCTCCACACACATGTCGGCAGAACCGCTCCTAGCAGCACGCGACACGTTCTTGTTGTACGCTAACACTGTCGGCGTTTCCATTTGGTTTGTCGGGATCGCCGCGCTGTTGGTCTTCCAGCGACAGTTCTCGTACTACACTCGCATCAATCGTTTGGCACTCACCGAATTGCAGGAAAAAGAACGCTCGATAAACGAACACCGCGACCACCTCGAAGAACTCGTCGCCGAACGAACGCGAGCCTTGATTCTCGCCGACGAACAAAACCGGATGATGGTCGAAAGTATACCGCTCACATGCGGTCTGTTCAACGAACGGTTCGAAATGTTCGACTGCAATCAGCGGACGGTCGATTTCTACAAGGTGTCATCGAAAGAAGAGATGTGTCGGCGACTCTTTGAGATGTTTCCAGAGTTTCAACCAAACGGCGAGGTGTCATTACAAGCTGCAGCGGAAGCACTGACAACCGGATTCGAGACGGGGTATTTCGTAAGAGAATGGTACTTCCTCATTGAAGGCGAGCTTGTACCGGTGGAGATTACGCTCGTCCGAATCGACAAGGGCGACGAACGGTTTCTCGCCGCATACACACGCGACATGCGAACGGAAAAGGAGTTTGAAGCGAAAACGATCGAACGTGACCGCCTGATGCTGGCACTCAACAGCGCGGCGAGTCGCTTGCTGGCCTTTGACGTTGACGACTCGTTTGAAAAAGTCTTGTGGGATGTCTTCGATGTTGTAGGCAAGGCGGCAAATGTTGACCGCGTATACATTTGGAAGAACCACCGCGACGAAAATAGCCGTCTCTGTTGTACGCAGGTATTTGAATGGTCACTCGGAGCAGAGCCGCAGCAGGGGAAAGATATTACGATAAACATCGCTTACGACGAAGCGATACCGACGTGGGAGAATACGCTCGCCGCAGGAGAATGTATCAACAGCATCGTCAGTTCGATGTCGCCGGAAGAAAGGTCGCAGTTAGAGCCACAAGGAATCCGTTCGCTCCTCGTCGCCCCGATTATGTTTCACGACGAGTTCTGGGGGTTCATCGGTTTTGACGACTGCCAAAAAGAACGTGTTTGGACTGCAACGGAGATCAGCGTTTTACGGAGTACCGGCGGTTTTATCGCCAGTGCTATTTTGCGTCAAGAAATCGAACAGTCACTGCTGTTAGCACGCGACGAAGCCGAAAAGTCGAACCGTGCCAAGAGCGAGTTTTTGGCAACGATGTCGCACGAAATTCGGACGCCGCTCAACGGCGTAATCGGACTTTCCGACTTGCTACTACAAACTCAACTCACAGCAAAACAGCAAGAATACGCGCAGCTCGTAAAGGTTTCGGGCGAGTCACTTCTGTTCCTCATCAACGACATTCTCGACTTCTCGAAGATCGAGGCTGGAAAACTGGAGATTGAGGCCGAAGACTTCGATCCGCTCAACACGGTCGAATCGGTTCTCGGCATTCTTGCGTCGCGTGCGAAGGCGAAAGACTTGCATTTGGGAGCGGTTTTCGACACTGGTCTGCCGCGAATCGTCCGTGGCGACGCGGGGCGTTTGCGGCAAATACTTCTCAATTTGGTTGGCAACGCAATCAAGTTCACCGACGTTGGCGGCGTTCAAATTATTGTGCAGGCCAAAGAGTGGGAAGACGGGAAGCTGACGATTCTATTCTCTATCACCGATACAGGAATCGGGATCGCTGAAGACAAAATGCACCGTCTCTTCAAGACGTTTTCGCAGACCGACACATCGTCGGCGCGAAAGTACGGCGGAACTGGGCTTGGACTTGCAATCTCGAAACAGCTAGTACATCTCATGCGAGGCGAGATCGGCGTTGACAGCGTCGATGGTCAAGGCTCGACGTTCTGGTTTCGCATTCCGTTTGCTTGTAGCAATCCGGTTCATCAGTGCATTGAGGGCGGGTTGCGTGAGTGCGAGACGCAGCAGAGTAGTGTCTGCGTCTACACGCAAAACGCGCTTTGTGTTGGGCTAGTTCACACGGGCAAGGTTGCAGGGTTTACGGTTAAGGGGCGACGTGTGTTGCTGGTGTCTTCAAACGTGGTGTTGCGTGCGACAATTAAGCGACAGTTGCAGACGTGGGATGTAATTGTCGAAGAGGCCGCATCCACCGCAGACGCCTTGATAATGCTAAACCAAAGTAGATCAGACGATCATCCGTTTGAACTGGTGTTCGTCGATGAAGAGATCGAAAACTGTACGGGTGCGCAGTTCTCGCAAAACATTGCCAGCGACCCAGTATTCACGTTTCAAGGAGTCGCGCTCATTACGCCGTTTGCCAGTGAGACGTTCCGCGAAGGTTGGCAAGACGAGGGAAAGATTTATCACCTTGCCAAGCCGGTCTATTATTCGTCGCTCTTCGACGCGACGATGACGCTACTCTACGCTCGCCGGTGGGTCGATTATCTTGTCGATATTAAGGATCACAACCCCGGTCTGATGCGGTTTTCCAAACCAAACAACACAGCCGAAGATGCCGAATCGGAACAGCCCAACGCCAAAAAGGGACGTATCCTCGTCGCCGAAGACAATCGCATCAACCAAATGGTGATCCAAAATGTTTTGAGCGACGCAGGTTTTGAGAACGACGTTGTCATCAACGGACGTGAAGCGTGCGACGCAGTGATGAACGGTACATACGACCTCGTCCTTATGGACTGCCAAATGCCGGAGACCGACGGTTACGAGGCGACGACACTCATTCGCCACTGGGAACGTGAACACGGTCAAGGACACATCCCGATCATCGCGCTCACCGCCAACGCAACGAAAGAAGACGTTGACAAGTGCTTCACGTCTGGAATGGACGCCTATTGTAGCAAGCCGATTGATACGGTGAAACTGTTCGCTGAAATCGACAAAGCACTAGCGATGAAGCGCGGGTAGAGACGAGGAACGAGGACGAAGCGGGGGTAGTAAAATCTGTTTGCGTGAGCACATTGGTTGTCTGGTGTTTTCGCCCCGTTGGGGCGAAATACGTCATTCGCGCCTGCACCCCCAAAACATTCACCCACAAACAAGCACGAAGCGTAAGCGAGTCTTGACGCTATATGAGGCGTGGAGTAGAATGGTGCTGGCAATGGAGATTGTGTAAACCTCAAACCCAATGAAAAGGAGCATCCCAATGACTCAATTCAATCGTCGTCAATTTATTGGAACAACACTTGCGATAGGAGCTGCGGCGGCGTTTCCGGCACCCGCGCTCATCGCCAAAAACGCCAACGAGAAAGTGCGGATGGGGTTTGTCAGTTGCGGTGGACGCTCTGGCGAACTCATGGGACAATTCTCGCAATTTCCCGACGTGGACATCATCGCCCTTTGCGACCCCGATCAAGCACGAGTCGAAGCCGCGAGCAAAAAGTTTCCAGCCGCAAAGACGTATTCTGATATGCGTCAGCTTTTTGACAACAAAGACGTTGACGCCGTCGTTGTCGCCACAGCCAATCACTGGCACTGTTTGGCGTCGATTTGGGCGATGCAAGCGGGCAAAGATGTCTATGTCGAAAAACCTCTGTCGCATTCGGAATGGGAAGGAAAACAAGCCGTCAACGCTGCTCGCAAGTACAAACGAGTTTGTCAGGTCGGGACGCAGCAGCGGAGCGATCCGATGCAGGCGGAAATCAAAAAGTTCTTGCACGAAGAGAAGGCACTCGGCAAAATAATTTCGGGACGAGTTAACCGTTACGGCGTGCGTGGGCCGATTGGCAAACGCGAAACGCCGCTCGAAATTCCGAGCAGTGTGAATTACGATCTTTGGTTGGGACCAGCCGAAGACAAGCCGCTCTTCCGCAAGAGTTTCCACTACGACTGGCACTGGGACTTCAACACCGGTTCTGGCGAGATGGGAAATTGGGGCGTCCACGTTATGGACGACTTCAAGAACAACATCATTCTCGACAAAGTTGCACTACCGAAGCGGATTTGCGGCGGCGGTGCGCGTGTCGTCTACAATGATGCCGGTGACACGCCCAATATCCATTTTGTCTATTTCGATACGGGGATTGTACCGGTGGTGATTGGTCTTTCAAATGTTCCTGCCACGCCAGATTCAAAGTCCGCCGGAATCCATCCCGGCCCTGCGAGCGGGTACGTCGCGTACTGCGAAGGCGGACGGTTTGAAGGACAGCGCGGAAGTGCGGTCGCGTTTGACAAAGCGGGTAAGGAGATCAAAAAGTTCCGTGGAAACTCTGGCGGAAACTTGCACGCGAGAAACTTTCTTGATGCGGTTCGTGCGGAAGACTCTAGCATGCTCAATGCAGAAGTCGAACTCGGCAACGCGTCAACGGGTTGGTGCAATTTGGCGAACATCGCATTCCGGTGCGGTCAAAACTTCGCCCGCGCGGGTGCAGATGTTGTCAAAGACACCGATGGCCGTTGGGAAGAACTTCTGACGCAAACCGAGGAACTACTTGCAGGAAACGGTCTCAAAATCACCGACCCCGCATTCAAACTCAGCCCGATGCTAAACTTTGACGCAAAACAAGGCGCGTTCGTCGGCGACAACGCTGACGCCGCCAATTCGTACCTCAAACGCACCTACCGTGCTTCTTACGCCGTGCCGGAAATTACGGGATGATGGCGTGTTGCGTCTAGGGGTCATCACACACTCCAACCGACCGCCACTTCCACACCAACAAAGGAGAACTTTCAATGAAAACGATGCGACTCTCTTTGTTTGCCGCCGCGACGTTCGTTGCCGCGATTTGTTGTACGCAGATGGCAACGTTCGCCGCCGACGCCGAAACAACGATGCTCGACGCCGCGTACCAACTGCGTAAGCTCCCAGTCTTGCGTGACGGAACCGTCACGCAACTCTTCTCAAGTTACGACCGCACCGGCGGAAACAACGACGGTTTTTCGGGGCAGTTCTCGAAGCTGCGGCTCGAAGACGGCAACTCCGTCCTCGCCGAAATGGAAGGGGCAGGGTGCATCCAACGAATCTGGTTCACACACTCCGACGACAACTTCGGTCTCCTCGCCCGCAAACACGAACACATTCGCGTCTACATCGACGGTAACACCGACCCCGTTCTCGACATCCCGCTCGAAGAAGTGTTCACCGGAAATCATCCGGCGTTTCCAAAACCGCTCGTCGGCGAAGGACTCGGCGGATTTTATTGTTACGTCCCGATCCCATACAGCAACGGTTGCAAAGTCGTCGTCGATGGCGACAACGTGCGTTTCTACCAGATCACTTACCAAACATTTCCAGCAGGAACAGAAGTCGTCTCGTTCACCGCAACGCCGACGCCAAACCAAGCCGCGTCGCTTGCGCGGGGTGTCAAGGCTTGGAGCGAGTGCGGCAATCTCGACACGCTCGATGTTCACGACGCCGACACATTTCGTACGCAAGTTAATCTCAAACCCGGCCAAGTTAAAACAATCGAACTGCGTCGCGGACGGAACATCGTTCGCGCGATTCGTTTCCTCGGCACAGACGAACAACTCGCCAACGCTGGCGACAGCTTCATCACGATAAACTGGGACGGGGCTGAAAAATCCGCCGTCGCCGCACCGCTCAACTATTTCTTTCTCGCAGCATCGCAGGCGATTCCGCTCAAAACTCTTCTGGTCGGACGCAATGAAAACGGCTGGTACAACTACATGCCGATGCCATATCAGTCGTCGGCGACGCTCACGCTTCACGCACTCCAAATCGACGCCGGACTTTCTGGTACGCTCGAAGTCGTCACCGAACCGATGCCGAACGATTATCCGCCGCACGGATATTTTCACACGAAGTTTAGCACCGTTTGTCCGCCGTCGCCGCACGAGTGGGTTCCGTTTTTGAAACACAACGGACGCGGCCACTTCATCGGCGTTTATATGGACACCGACGGCGTTCACCCACAAAAAATCCCGAACTGGATGGAAGGCGATGACCGCTGGTTTACCGACGGCGTCTTTCGCGGACAAGGAACGGGGAGCGAAGACTATTTCAACTGCGGCTGGTATGCGCTCGATGGACGGCTCAATAATCCGGGCGGTTTCCCTGTACACGGTTTTCCGGTTTACAGATTTGACGGCGAGCGGTCGTGGTGTGCGGCGTACCGCTGGCACGTCACCGATCCGGTCAGTTTCAGCGAGTCAATCGTTGCAGAAATCGAGCACGGCGAAGTCAACACCTACATCGCAAACTATCGCACAATCGCCTTCTATTACGATGTTGAGCCGTGATGAATGCGTCATTACTCGACATCATTCACGAAGACGCGGCGATCTTGGTTGTGAACAAACCGTCGGGGCTGCTAACGCAGGCACCGCTGGGGATTGACAGTCTTGAGCACCGCGTGAAGTCGTATCTCAAGAGCGATTATCTTGGCGTGCCGCATCGTCTTGATCGTCCGACATCTGGCGTGATCATATTTGGGAAACAGACATCATCGACTCGCAAAATCTCGTTGCAGTTTGAACGGCGAACGTCGGTCAAGACGTACTGGGCTTTGCTCGAAGGTGTTGTCGCAGAAGATTCTGGGACGTGGCGGGACTACATTCGTAAGTTGCCAGACGCAGCCAAAGGAGCGGTCGCGCCGCCAATTCACCCCGACGCCCGCGAAGCTGTTTTGCATTTCCGCACCGTTCACAGAGCAGACCACACAACGCTTCTCGAAATCGAACTCGAAACGGGACGCATGCACCAGATTCGCGTTCAGGCGGCGTCGCGTTCGTTCCCGCTGGTTGGCGACGTGCTTTATGGTGCGACAACGACATTCGGCGACGCAAATCTTTTTAGTATTGACGCGACCGAAGAGCAGCAGCGTGAGCGTCCCATCGCGCTCCACGCTCGTACACTCACGCTCGATCACCCGCAATCGCGCGAACGTATGACGTGGTGCGCGACGCTGCCTGCGATGTGGGAAGCGTACATTCCACCGGAAATTTGCGTGTCGCGGAAGTGATTGAGACAAAAACTTTAGGGGGGCCTTGCCGGTATCGGTTTTTCGGGTACACTTCCCTCCCTCTCGTGTTGCCCACGCACGCGGCTTGTGCAGGTTTGACCTGCGATAGCGGTGTGAGCAGGGCGTCGGGCTTTCCTCTTATAAGTTGTCTAACCGGACATTTTTTGAGGGGGGCGTTGACGAGCGAGCATTTTGCGATAAACTACCGCGTGTCCTTTGGATGTCGGTTGCGTCTTCGCAAGGTGCGAGCGATAACTAGGGAATGATCTTTGACAATCAGGTGGTGGTGCTTGTAATGTGGGTTGGCGGCTTTAAGACCAACGGGTCGCCAAACTACTTTACATTCAATGATGACGAATCTTGAATGTGAAGCCCCAAAACAACATTTCTTGTTGTTTAGTCGATAAGAACTCAGTAAGTTGGGTTCGAGTGACGGTGGTCTGCCTTTATGGTGGACGCACATCACAAAAAGTCCTCTCTCGGTCGACCTGGGGGAGGCAAAACCAGAGCAAACGCTCGATTTTGCTTTTTCCGCTATACGGCTTGCCGTTTGGCGTAAGCATACAAATTGAAGGGTTTGATCCTGGCTCAGAATGAACGTTGGCGGCGTGGATTAGGCATGCAAGTCGTACGGGCGTAGCAATACGTCAGTGGCGAAAGGGATAGTAACACATAGATCATCTGCCCTCCGGCCAGGGATAGCTACGGGAAACTGTAGGTAATACCTGATGATTTCTCCGGAACAAAGGTGTGACTCCGCCGGGGGATGAGTCTATGTCCTATTAGCTTGTTGGTGAGGTAATGGCTCACCAAGGCTATGATGGGTACGAGGCGTGAGAGCGTGTCCTCGATCACTGGGACTGAGACACTGCCCAGACACCTACGGGTGGCTGCAGTCGAGAATCTTCGGCAATGGACGAAAGTCTGACCGAGCGACGCCGCGTGTGGGATGAAGGTCTTCGGATTGTAAACCACTGTAAGTTGGGAGGAAATGTATGGGGGTACTCCCCTGTATTTGACCTATCTTCAAAGTAAGGACGGGCTAAGTTCGTGCCAGCAGCCGCGGTAAGACGAACTGTCCAAACGTTATTCGGAATCACTGGGCTTAAAGGGTGCGTAGGCTGTTTGTTAAGTGAGGTGTGAAATCCCACGGCTCAACCGTGGAATTGCGCTTCATACTGGCAAACTTGAGGATGGAAGAGGTAAGCGGAACTTGCGGTGGAGCGGTGAAATGCTTTGATATCGCAGGGAACACCGGTGGCGTAGGCGGCTTACTAGGCCATTTCTGACGCTGATGCACGAAAGCTAGGGTAGCGAACGGAATTAGATACTCCGGTAGTCCTAGCCGTAAACGATGAGTACTTGGTCGAGGGGATCCATGCCCCTTGGCCGGAGCGAAAGTGTTAAGTACTCCGCCTGGGGAGTATGGTCGCAAGGCTGAAACTCAAAGGAATTGACGGGGGCTCACACAAGCGGTGGAGGATGTGGCTTAATTCGAGGCTACGCGAAGAACCTTATCCTAGGCTTGACATGCGGGATACCGTCCTTGAAAGAGGAGCCGGTTACCTTCGGGTGAAACCAGCACAGGTGCTGCATGGCTGTCGTCAGCTCGTGTCGTGAGATGTCCGGTTAAGTCCCTTAACGAGCGAAACCCCTATCACTAGTTGCCAGCGTGTAATGGCGGGGACTCTAGTGAGACTGCCAAATTTAATGCGGAGGAAGGTGGGGATGACGTCAAGTCCTCATGGCCCTTATGCCTAGGGCTGCACACGTCCTACAATGGCACACACAAAGGGAAGCAAGCTCGCGAGAGTAAGCAAATCCCCAAAAATGTGCCCCAGTTCGGATTGGAGTCTGCAATTCGACTCCATGAAGTCGGAATCGCTAGTAATCGCGGGTCAGCATACCGCGGTGAATGTGTTCCTGAGCCTTGTACACACCGCCCGTCAAGCCACGAAAGTGGGG
>JBOFSQ010000037.1:0-25949 GCA_051651625.1 Thermoguttaceae bacterium
GCCGAACCCTCCAAACGCCTGCGGCGGTTGATAACTGGAGGGTTCGGCTATGCCGAACCGGAACTACTGAAAGAACTCGCGGTACCACAGGTCGAAGCAGAGTAAGTTCCAGAGCATCCAGTTTGGTTTTTGGAGCAGTCGTTGTTTTACTTTTTGGGGCAAAAATGGGTAGTCTGCGATATTTTCGGCGGCGGCGCGGAGTGTGCCGCCTGCGGCGAGCCATTCGAAGATTGGCTGCCCAAATCCGCGTTTGGGGCGACTGATAAACTCCGGCGAGACGTGGCGTGCGAGGGCGTGCTTGAGAATCGGTTTGGTTGTGTGTGTGGTGAATCGGTCTTGAATCAGCGTGTTCGTAGCGACGCGGATCATCCTCGAATCTTGGAACGGATGATAGAGATACACACCGTTTTGCAGCCCCATCTCACTCCAATAAGCCGCCGCGTGGACACCGTTGGCGTAGTAACCGATCAAGTTTGTCCACTGGAGATTGTACCCGTCGTGCGGGATGCCAAAACTGGCGACAAATCGGCGACGCTCCGCAAAGATGTGTGGAAGTGCCGCACGACCAAACATCGCCTCGAAGTCAACGACACTTGTAAAGACCGACGACTGGTTGATCGGGTGGTGAAACCAGTCAAGATCGTTTATGTGACTGGCGAGTTCAAGTACATGTGCAACACAATTATTCGGCTTGACGAGCCGAGAGCAGGTCGCAAGCATTTGTCTCGCCCAAGCGATTGGCACCTTTCTTTTCATTTCACCGGCGCGCAGCAGTGTGATGGGGTCGTCACCGCCCCAGAGACCATCAGCACCTTCGCCAGTTATTCCCGCACGCAACCCCGCTTCTCGCATCCCGCGAGCGAGTGTGTGAAAGTAAAACGACTGAACGTGATCTGGCATCTCGCCCGTTGCCGCAAAGATCGACCGCATAAACTCCGGCGTGAGTGGCGGCTGAACGATTGAAGTGTGTTCCGTACCGCACTCGCGTACCGCCGACTCGGTGTATTCAACGTCGCCCTGCGTGTGCGGCGAGTCGAGGACAACCGCAACACTCCGTGCAGATTGTGAATGCTGTCGCAGCATTCGATTCCAGTTAACTTGAATGTATGTACTATCTACGCCGCCCGACAGCAAAACCGCACTCTGCGGCGTACCGGCGTACCAGTCTCGCATCAGTTCTTGCGTTGTCGATTCTAGCCTGTCGATGGCGTCGGATTCACTCATCGGCTGCGACTCAAGAAGGTCGGCCACTTGCAAAACTCGTTCCGATTTCACTGCCCCACGAACGAACGAGACGATCTCACCGGGGACGACGCGGGCGACGTTTTGAAAGAGCGTCGCTTGAGCGGGGGCGAGTCGATAGGCGAAGAACTGCGGCAAGACATCTTCGTTAACACGGCGAGTCACTCCGCTTTTGCGAACGACATCGGCGAGATTGTTACCGAAGAAGAAACCGTCTGCGGTGTGAGTATGATACGCAGCAGTCCCGCCAGACAGATTGCGATAGACAAACGCGGTGTCGCGCGATGAGTCAACAAGAAACAGAACGAAAGACCCATTATATTGGGCGACGCGAACTTCGCCAGTCCGCGTGTAGTCCGCAACGATTTGACGCAAAACGGCGAACTGGTCGTTCGTTTGGTTTTCCGCATGGCGTACAATTCCGAGCGACGCGATGAGAACACCATCACACTCAACACAAGCCGTGCAACTGTCGGCCCCGCAGATTGTGTAACGATGAGTCGCCGACTCAAACTGTTTTGTATTTTCCGCACTGCCGATGCGGAGCGGACGCGACTTCGGTGTCGCTGCAACAAAGTAGCCGATCATTGGTGGTTTTCTAGCTGTTTACACTTTGCGAGGATCAATTCGGCGGCGTGTGTGGTTGGGCTGGGGATCGGGTCGGCGTATTCCAAAATTTGCGTGAGTAGTTGTTTACGTTTTGCCAATAGCGACGTGTCGCCGAGCCACGAAGTTAACGTTGCGGCCATTTTGTCACTGTGGTCGCGCGACGACAAAAACTCCGGCATCGCCATCGCGTCGCGCTCGGCGTCGGTCGGCTCTGTTGGGATTGGAAAGTGTTTGAAGAAAAGCGAATCGCCGTTCATCGCCGCCTGCAATAAGTTGACGAGTGTGATGTACCGCGAGTTGCGAAACCACCGCTGAAACTGAAGTGCCGTCCATCCAACGCGGTAGACAATCACACTCGGCACGTTCGCCGCAAGAAGTTCCATCGAGACGCTTCCCGAAACGGAGAGGGCAACATCTGCGGCGCGGATCAGCTCCGTACTTTTCCCAACATAAATTGGTATGTCGAGATGACGTTGCTGGCAAAGTTGCGTGAAGTGATCGGCCTGCGATTGACTAAACGCCGCGACAACCGGCGACACCGGAACTTCAGCGATCACTCGTTCAATCGTGCGAACCATTACCGGCCCGTTAGCGTGTACTTCTTGGTCGCGCGAGCCGGGAAGAATCGTGAGGATCGGTGCTGTCGTCTCACGAAAAACTTTGTCGAGAAACGTTTGGTCCCACGACGCCGAACGCATCGACTCCAAGAACGGATGACCGATGAACGTCGTCGTGATACCGCGATGTTCGAACCAGCGATGTTCAAACTCTAGCGGCGTCAAGACGTGATCGATTAGGCGTTGCATCTTCTTCGCACGCCACGACGCCCACGCCCAAATCTGCGGCGGCATAAAATAGACGACCGGAATCCCCAGCCGCTTCGCCGCCGCCGCGACGTGCCAGTTGAAACCGGGGAAGTCGATCAAGACGACGCACGCGATTGAAAGGTGTTTGAGTGCGTCGCACGCCATGTCGAGGCGACGCCGCAACATCGCGTAACGTGTCAGCACGCGAGAAAACCCCATTATCGCTTGCGATGTCGTCTCGTCGATGAGGGCACAACCGGCGGCGTGCATCTTCGGCCCGCCAAGACCAACGCATTCGACGTCGGCATTGAGCGAGTGCAGCCGCTTTATAAGTTCCGCACCGTGTGCGTCACCGCTCGGTTCGCCGACAGAGATGAAGATTCTGGGCATTGGTGTTTTGGTAAACGTTCACGGCTTGCATCCAACGTTCCAACGTCCGTCATTCCCGCGTAGGTGGGAATCCATCCTGACGGCACTTCTTCGATGCTATGTCTGTACTGATTCGGGCACTCGCTTACGCTTCGTGTTCTGATTCCCAGCCACGTCGTCAACACGCATTCTATTCGGATGGATTCCCGCTTTCGCGGGAATGACGAAACAAACTGTGAACGGGTTCCCCATTTTTACGGTTGGCTGAGAAACACGAACGCACCCTTCTTGTTCCCGACGATCACATCGGGAACGCCGTCGCCGTTGAGGTCGGTTGCGGAGACTTGCGTGCCGACACCAGAGTCTTCGTCGATGATGTGTGGTACGAACGTCACGCCGCCTTTGTTGTCGCGTTTCGTTTCCCACCACATCAAAATCGCTGGGGCGTTCGGCTCGACATCGCCTTCGGGGCCGTGTGCCCAAAATCGTTTGCCGGTGACGACATCTTTGATGTTATCGCCGTTCATATCGATCAGCAAGAGTGCGTGGAGCTGGCTAACTTTCGGCGTGAAGTCGGCGGACGGTTCCGACGGAATGATCACCTGTTTCTCGAACGAAATGACGCCGTCTTTGCGAACTTGTTTGAACCACGCGAGGCCGTAGAGGTGGCAGTGTGTTGACGTGAAGATGTCGTTTAGACCATCGCCGTCGAAGTCGTAAACGAGGATGTGTGCGGCGGCGTCGCCGAGTGGTGCGGGATGAAACTTCCACGGCAGCGTGCCAGCACTACCGGGGTTTTCCCACCAGCCGTCTTTGTCGAGCATGTCCAAACGTCCATCGCCGTTAACGTCGCCGTAACCGACGCCGTGTGTGTATCGCTGATACTTGTCGTCGGAAGGTGAGATCGCGGTGAACGTCCACGGCTCGTCTGCATTTTTCGGATCGAACGCCGCGAACCCCAAGAACTTGTCGCGATTGAAGAGAATCTCTTTGCGACCATCGCTGTTGACATCGGCGTACATCTGCGACTCGTTTCCTAGCTCGACGGTTGCAAGGTGCTTTTTCCAAATTCCTTCTTTGTTCTGCGGGTTTTCGTACCAATATCCTGTCGTCCCCGGATGCGGGCAGACAAGAACGTCGATCCATCCGTCGCCGTTGTAGTCGTCGGTGAACATTCCGAAGCAGTTGGAGTACCCTTTTGGATCGAAGTCTTGGGCGTCTTCGCCGCCGTAGATTTGGTGTGACTTTTTGAAGTCGGGGCCTTCGTACCAGTAGTGACCGACGACGACATCGAGTATGCCGTCTTTGTTGAAGTCGCCATAGAACGCGCCTTCGCCGTGGAACTTTGTCGAGACGACAATTTTGTTGTACTTCGGTTCCTTCGCGTAAGCCACCATCGCCAGCGACGTAGCGGCGACGACAACCGCGAGAACTTGCCAAAAGATGCGACGTTTCATGTTTGGTTCTCCTGTTTGAAATGGTGAATCGTTGACGGGTCTAGCGAAAAGCGAACGGGAATTGTCCCACGTTTCGCCGTTCGTACAAGGGTGTCTAACCACGGACACGCTCAACGCGGAGTTGCTATCGCGTCCAGAACGTCGAAGAATCGCGGGAACGTCTTTTCGCAGCACGCCGCGTCGGCGATGCCGACGCCCGGAATACGCAAGCCAGCGAGGGCGAAGCTCATTGCCATTCGGTGGTCTTGATACGTTTCGATTTTGGCGGCGCGGTATTGAGGTTGCGGCGTGATCGTGATCGCATCGTGACGTTCATCGACGACTGCACCGAGGCGACGCAGTTCACACGCGACTGCGGCGAGACGGTCGGTCTCTTTGAGACGGATGTGAGCGATGTTGGTGATCGTTGTCGGCGAGTCTGCGAAGAGAGCGACAACGGCAAGCGTCTGAACGGTGTCGCTGATCGCGTTCATGTCGGCGACGATTCCACGCAAAACTTGCGAAGGATCGCGTTCAACAGTGGAGTCGGCACCGAGTTTGACGCGACATCCCATCGCTTCGAGCAACTCTACGAAACGCACGTCGCCTTGTAACGAATTGCGTCCGAGTCGCGGGACTTCGATGCGACCACCGCAGATTGCGGCTGCGGCAAAGAAGTAACTTGCCGCTGATGCGTCGGGTTCGATGGTGACGTGTGCAGCACGATACGCCGCGTCACGCGGGATCGCAAACGAAGTCAAGTCTGCTTCCGCATCGACACTCACGCCAAACATCCGCATCACTTCCAGCGTCATCGTGATGTATGGCTGCGAGACGGGCGTGCCATCGACTTCGATGCGAACACCACTTGAAAAATGTCGCGCGACGAGCGGAGCGGCGAGGAGAAGTCCGCTCAAAAACTGACTCGACTGGTCGCTTGCAATTTTTGCGGTATCACTAGTCGGCGAGTTCGCTGGCGCGACGCCGAGAAACGGAGTTCCGTCTTCACGTTTATCGACTGCGATGCGTCCGCCCCACGGTTCGAGCGCGCTAACTAGCGGCGCAATCGGACGTTCGTGCATTCGCGGCGTTCCGAATAGTCTATACGAACCTTTTGCAAGCGCGAGTGCGGCAGCGAGAAATCGCAGCGTCGTTCCGCTTCCGGCAACGTAGAGATCGGCCTGCGGTACGAGCGACGCGAAACGGTGTCCGCAGATTGCGACGTGTACGTTTCCGGTCGTCCCGTCTGGTGACGACGTGAGTTCGATGCCGAGCGTTTTGAGTGCGTCTTGCATGACGCGAGTGTCTTCAGAATCGAGACACCCATCAAGACGCGACTGGCCATCGGCGAGCGCGGCTACGAGAATAGCGCGATTCGTGAGACTCTTCGACCCCGGCGGTGTCACTACAGACGCGACGGGGCCAGAGGGGTTCATCATTCGCACGCGATCCGGCATCTCGTCTTACCCCAAAGCAGCAGCGACGATAGGGTCGCTCGTTGCCACACGCACGGTGCTTCGTGGTGAAGAACGCCCCACCTGCGGCACACCGTTGTTGTTACTGGTCTGTCTTGCGCGAAACATCGCGTGACAGTGGAAACAAACGACTTCAGCACCATCGTACTCGACAGCGATATGAAGTCGTCGCCCGCACACAGGGCACGACTGAAGAAACGTCACCGGTTCCGCATTGTTCTCCGAAATACACGTTGCCATAATTGCCTCCTTGTCAAAAAGGTGCCACCTGCCACCACGCTTCAATTCGAGAACTGAAAACTCACGACGCCCAAGAGTGTAACACGTTTTCGACGGTGTACAAGCCACGGTGGCGACAAAAACATTCAGAGCCGCCCTCCCCTCTGTCAGTTACGGCGTGCGGATGTTATACTCAAGATGTGGTGTGGTTGCGTGGAAAACAAAACAAACGGACAGAACCTCCTATGAATGCGAAGCTCAACTGTGGTGTTGTCTTTATTTCGCTGGCGATAGCGATGTCGTTTGCGGCGGCTTTTTTGCCGTCGAGCGGGATGATTATGATGGGTGTCGTTTGCAGTCTGACGGTGGGGAGCATCTTTCTCGTCTACGGACTTCTGGCCGACTTTGAAAAAGATTTTGCGTTCTACATTGGTCGCTTGCGTTCCCCCGACCGCGCCGCGCGTCGCCGCGAGGCAACCGAAAACCATGAAAACGCCGACAAAGATTGATTGAGGAGTCCCATTGATGGTTGTTGAACAACGAGAAGAAGTTTTTGCGTGGGAACGCAGTCCGATGATGCTTGCGGCGCGTGGTGAAGTTGCGCCGCGCATCCCCGTTTGGATGATGCGTCAAGCGGGACGCTATATGAAGGAGTACCGCGACGTTCGAGAACGAGTCGGGTTTCTCGAACTGTGCAAGACGCCGCAACTCGCCGCCGAAGTTATGCTTACGGCTGTTGAACGTCTCAACGTCGATGCGGCGATAATCTTCTCCGACATTCTGACGATTCTCGAACCGCTCGGACTTCCGCTCCACTACGCCGAAGACCGCGGCCCCGTAATCGAGACGCCGATACGCACCGCGTCGGCGGCGGCGAACATTCACGAATTGCGGCAGATCGACCAGCTTGGTTACGTCGTCGATGTTGTGCGCGAGACACGTCGCGGACTCTCGCCGTCGTTACCGCTGATCGGTTTTGCGGGGGCACCGTTTACGCTTGCCGCCTACGCAGTTGAAGGCGGTTCGAGCCGCGACTTTCGGCACGTCAAGGCGTTTATGATGACCGAGCCGCACGCTTGGGAGACGTTCATGCGTCGCCTCGCGGTCTCTGTTGCAACGCTTCTCAACGCCCAGATCGCGGCGGGCGTTCAGCTCGTGCAAATCTTTGATTCGTGGGCGGGGTGTCTCTCGCCGGTAGACTACGCGATTTACGCCGCACCATATTCGCGGATGGTGATGGAACTGCTCACGCCCGGAACGCCGGTGATTCATTTCGTTCCGGGGAATCCGTCGCTGCTGCCGCTCGTTGCGGAAACTGGTGGCAACATCATTGGTGTTGACTGGCGTGTCGCTCTCGACGTGGCGTGGGCGACTGTCGGGCATAGTCTCGCCGTTCAAGGAAATCTCGACCCGACCGTCCTGCTCACGAACCCCGAAGTGATTCGCCGTCACGTTCAGCACTGCATCAAACTTTCGGAACGACGCGCCGGTTACATTTTCAATCTCGGCCACGGCGTCCTCCAGCAAACGCCAGTCGAAAACGCTATCGCAATGGTCGAAGCCGTTCACGAATTTGGGACAATGGTTGGGAATTGAGTAAATGTTAATCCCGTCTCCGTCATTCCATGACGCCTATTCGTGTACGCTATGTCTGCTCCGATTCGGGCACTCGCTTACGCTTCGTGTTCTTAATGCGTTACGTTAATAAGAACACGAAGCGTAAGCGAGTGCCATGAATGAATCGTAACACATAAGCGACATCACGACCGAATTCCGTGAATGCTCACAAAAATCGAAAATGATGACGATCAGTTCAAATATCACTTGCGTTCACACGCTTGTTCTTGGGAGTGGTGCTGCGGGGCTTCAGGCGGCGGTGCAGCTTTGGCGGCGCGGTGTCCGCGACGTTTTGATCGTGACCGAAGGTGTCGAGTGCGGTACGTCGATTAACACTGGGAGCGACAAGCAAACGTATTACAAACTCGGCGTCTACGGCGGCCAGAGCGATTCGCCGCGCGAGATGGCCGAGACGTTCGCTGCGGGCGGAGCAACCGATGGCGACACCGCACTCGTTGAAGCCGCGCTCTCGGTTCGCGGATTTTACAATCTCATCGAGCTTGGTGTAGAGTTTCCGTGCGACGCATTCGGGCAGTACGCCGGTTACAAAACCGATCACGACCCGCGCCAGCGAGCAACGTCTATCGGCCCGTACACCTCGCAAGCGATGTGTCGCGCACTTCTGGCGGAAGTAAAACGACTCGGCATTCGCATTCGAGAGTTGTGCGTTGGCGTAAAGATTCTCACGCAACGCGACGCCGACACGATTCGCGCGTGCGGACTCTTCGTCGTCAATACCGCAAGTTCGCTCGATTCGTGTTTGGAACTTATCTTGTGCGAAAATCTCGTTCTCGCTTGCGGCGGGCCGGGTGGACTCTACCGCGACAGCGTTTACCCGCTCGGTCACACCGGCGGAATCGGTCTTGCACTCGAAGCTGGAGCGACGGCGCAGAACCTCGCCGAGTCGCAGTTCGGACTCGCATCGACCGCGTTCAGATGGAACGTTTCGGGGACGTACATGCAGGTCGTCCCGCAGATTGTTTCGACTGCGAGTGATGGCGTAAGCGATGTACGCGATTTACTTGGCGAATACTTTGTGTCGCCGAGCGAGGCGTGGCACGCGACGTTTTTGAAAGGGTATCAGTGGCCGTTTGACGCTGCGAAAGTCGGCGGATCGTCGCTCATTGATTTGATCGTCTACCGCGAAACTGTCGAACGGCGTCGCCGCGTCTTTCTGGACTACCGGAGCGATCCGCACAAGTTTTCGTTGTCACTTCTTCCAGACGAAGTATGCAATTATTTGGAACGAAGCGGTGCGACGATGGCGACGCCGATAGCGCGGCTTGCGGCGATGAATCCGCAGGCGATTGAACTCTACAAGTCGCACGGAATTGATCTGCGTACTGAAAAACTTGAGATCGCTCTTTGTGCGCAACACAACAACGGTGGTCTTTCGGTGGGGCGGTTTTGGGAGTCGATCAACGTGCGTCATCTGTTTGCTGCGGGGGAAGTTGCTGGGACGCACGGCGTTACGCGCCCCGGCGGCGCGGCACTCAACGCTGGTCAAGTCGCTGGCTTTCGGATCGCCGACTACATCGCCGCACGTTACGCGCACCCCACACTCGACCGCGACGCCGCCGCAAAAAAATCAGACGACCAGTTTGCGTCGCTTGCTGGCGGCGGTTTGCAAAACTGGGAACGTGAACGCGCATTGCTTCAAGCGCGAATGAGCGATGCGGCTGCGGCCATTGTCGATTGTCAACGTCTCGACGACGCCGTGCGTGACGCCACCTCGCACGCTACGAATCTTGCCGCAGAACGTTTCACGCCGCGCGACGTGCGTGACCTTGCGGAGTCGCTCCGAACGCGGTCACTGTTACTCGCGTCGCTCGTCTATCTGCGTGCGGTACAAGAAAATCTTGTCGCCGGTTCGCGTGGTTCGCGTGTCGTTCTCGCCGGTAGCGGTGCGGAGGCGTGTGCGATTCACCCAAACTTGTTGTGGATGTACAAACGCGAAGACGCCGCGTTCCGCAACGTTATCGCCGAAACAGAGTTCGACGCTGCTTCGCTACAGACCGTTCACCGTCACCGTCCGTGCCGTCCGATACCGGTTTGCGATGCGTGGTTCGAGACTGCGTGGAGCGAGTTCAGATCAGGACGCATTTTTGAGTGACGATGCGATGTGTGCAATCGCGCCTACGCGGGAAGGGTGTGGTAAAACAAACCTAGGGCTATCGCCCTAGGCTGGGATAGGACGCACCGTTGGTGCTTGGGGTTCGATGCTGTACTTCTATTCCCGGATTATCACCGCTGAAGCGCACGGTTTAGCAGATAGTAAATCTCGCCGATGCGAATGTCGCGTTTGAAGTTTTCAATGCTCGTGCCTTTGTCGATGGTGAGAAGTTCTACGCCAGCGATCTCGGCGTAGTCGGTCATAAACTCTGGCGTCAGCGAAAACGAAAACGCCGTGTGATGCGTCCCGCCCGCGAGAATCCAAGCGTGTGCAGAAGTCTCAAGGCTTGGGAGCGGACGCCAAAATCCACGCGCGACCGGCAACTTCGGCAACTCTTCCGGCGGCGCGATGCACTCAACCGCGTTACAGATAACGCGAAAACGTCCGCCCATATCGACGACCGTCGCCGCAATCCCTTCTCCAGCGTGCGCCGTGAAGACAAGCCGCGCAGGATCAGCCTTCCCGCCAATCCCAAGATGGTGAACCTCAACTCGCGGACGCGCCGCCGCCGCCACCGACGGACAAACCTCAAGCATGTGCGCTTGCAAAATCCCGCTGCCGTCTGCGCTGAAGTGGTTAACGTAATCTTCCATAAACGACGTGCCGCCCGCCGTTTTGTACGCCATCACTTTCATCGTGCGCAAAAGTGCGGCGGTCTTCCAGTCGCCTTCTGCACCGAATCCGAAACCGTCAAACATCAGTCGCTGCGACGCCAACCCCGGCAACTGATTGAGTCCGTGGAGAACGTCGAAGTGCGTCGTGAACGCCTTCGCGCCGAGCGACGACAAAACGCGCCGCATCGCAACTTCAATCCGCGCCGCTTCACGAACTTGTCCGTGTTTCGCGCCGTTCGGCGCGGCGTCTGGTGCGAAGTCGTAGTTCGCAGCGTAGGTGTTTACCATTTCGTTAATTTCGGCGTCGCTCACTTTCGTCACCGCTGCGGCGAGTTCACCGACGGGGCAATCGTCAACGTGATAACCGAGCACAAGTTCTGCTTCAACGCGGTCGCCATCGGTGACGGCGACGTTGTTCATGTTGTCGCCGAAACGAACGATCTTCATCGACCGCGCATCGCTCCACGCCGCGCAGACCCGCATCCAAACAGCGATTCGTTCGCACACTTTTGCGTCCGTCCAGTGACCGACGACAATTTTGCGTGGCTTCCGCATTCGACTTACGATGTGACCGAACTCGCGGTCGCCGTGCGCACTCTGGTTGAGATTCATGTAGTCCATATCAATCTGCGACCACGGGATTTCGCGGTCGAACTGCGTATGGAGGTGGAGCAGCGGCTTGTCGAGGATTTGCAGTCCGCGTATCCACATCTTCGCGGGCGAGAACGTGTGCATCCAAGTTATGACGCCGAGACATTGCGGCGACGAACTCGCGTCGCGCATCGCGGCGGCGATTTCGTCTGCGGAGTTTACCGTTCCGCGATAGACAATTCGCACTGGAAGCGAACCGCTCTTGTTCATCTCATCGACAATTCGGCGTGAGTGCGCATCGACCGCTTCGACCGCTTTGCCACCATAAAGTAGCTGCGCGCCGGTGACGAACCAAATTTCGCCGGTTGAATAACAGGCATCAATGCTAACACTAGAAGTCAAACTTTCCACAACGATTCTCCTGATTACAATTTTTTTGAGTAAACGTTCACTGATTGTTTTACCATTCGGCGTGAGAACGGTATGTTTTCGCCCCGACGGGGCGCGATTTTAATAACCGTATGCAAGTGGTACTCCACGCAGCTTACGGTAGCGACCACCCTCAAAACCGTGCGTCTGTAAGACGCGACTTTTAACACGACGGTTGACACGAAACACAAGTCGCGTCCTACAGACGCACGCATATATTTGCGTCGTCACCGGCGGTTGCGCGGAATACCGCTTACCGCCGGTTATTGAGATTGCTGCCCCGTCGGGGCAAATGCGTGCTGCTTGCTTGTCCAATTTTACGGAATGAGCCATAATGGATAAGCTATTGTCCATAGTACGCTGTTGCTCCGTGTTTGCGGTTGAAGTGCTTTTCGATTAGAACAGGATTTGTTGTGAACGCTGGATTGAGTGAAACCGTCGTCGCCGCGATCCGCGCGACTTCTTCGAGGACGATAGCGTTTTCGACTGCGGCGTTGACATCGCGTCCCCAAGTGAACGGGCCGTGGTGCGCGACGAGAACAGCGGGAACGTGCAGCGGATCGAGCTTTTTCTGCGCGAAACATTCGACGATGACGTTTCCGGTTTCTTTTTCGTATTCGCCGCCGATTTCTGCCGGTGTCATTGATCGCGTGCAGGGGATTTCGCCTGCGAAGTAGTCGGCGTGTGTTGTGCCGAGTGGCGGGATCGCACGCTGCGACTGTGCCCACGCCGTCGCTGCGCCCGAGTGCGTGTGAACGACGCCACCGATTTCGCTGAACGCGCGATAGAGAACAAGATGTGTCGCCGTATCGCTCGACGGTTTGTAACGTGATTCGATCACGTTGCCATCGAGGTCAACGACGACCATATCTTCTGGTGTCATCGTTTCATACGGCACGCCCGACGGTTTGATTACGACGAGTCCGTGTTCGCGGTCGATTGCGCTGGCGTTTCCCCACGTCAGCAAAACCAGCCCGCGCCGCACCAACTCCTTGTTGGCAGCGTCAACGGCGATTTTGAGGTTTGTGATGGTGCTAGTCATTCGGTGATTTGTTGTGTCGGTTGAAAAACTCCATAGGACGTATAGGGCCTATACGTCCTATAGGCCCTACGGAACGCTATGAAGCCCATCGTCACCCAGTAAAATACGCATAAATCCCAACGATAATCACCAGCAGGCTGGCGGTGAGAATCACGTCGAGTTTGTTCCAGCTTGCACGGGTTTCTTGGCGTTGGGCATCGGTTGAGGTTGAGTACGTCAAGCCGACAAGTTGCTCCTCACGCGGCTTCGGCGTTACCAAACTCACTAGCACAATTAACGCCGAACAGATCGCCGTCAAGTAAATACAGACGAACGTGAAACTCGTCGTGGCGAACCAGTACAAAAACGTCCCCGCTTCGTGCGGCGAAATGCCGTGCATCACCTCCACGCCGAGACGACACATACCAAGTACAAACCCGACCGTGAGTCCAGCCATGCATCCGTAAGCGTTGATCCGTTTGACGAAAACGCCGAGGAAGAAAACCGCGAAAATCGGCGGCGCGATGTACGCTTGCACACTTTGAAGATAACCGTAAAGCGTACCCGGCATGAAACGAATCACCGGAATCCAAAGCAGTCCCAAGACGACCATCACCGCCGTCGCCACGCGGCCAATCCACACAAGTTCCGTCTCCGACGCCTTCGGACTGATCTTCGTGTAGATGTCCATCGTGAAAAGCGTTGAGCACGAGTTGAAGACCGACGCCAACGAACTCATCAGCGCGGCAAGAAGTCCACCGACGACAATCCCCTTGAGTCCGACTGGAAGAACTTCTTTCACGAGAATCGGAAACGCTTGATTCGGTTCGTTCAAAACTTCCGCACCGATCTTCCCTTGCACCGCCAGAGCGTACGCAATCATCCCCGGCACGATGAACAAGAAAACCGGCGTGAGCTTCAAGTACGCCCCGAAGATCGTACCGCGACGCGCTTCACGCTGACTCTTCGCCGCGAGTGTTCGCTGCACAATATATTGATCCGTACACCAGTACCACATCCCGACTATCGGTGCGCCAAAGAGTAGCCCAAACCACGGAAACGACGGGTGCGAGTTCGGCTTCCACAAGTTGAAGTGGTCGGCTTGAACGCACTCCGTAGACGCAAACGGTGCAGGCGCATCGCTCGATGCGAAGAGCGTTTTGAGCTTTTGCTGCGTCGCCGGCGTGAACGTGTTTTCCAGAACCTTGTCGCGTTCGAGCGACGAGAGTTCGGAAATCGGCACCACGTTTTCTTTGCGTGTATCGGTCTTGAGTTTCGCACGCGGGAGAATTACTTCGTGTCCTGTTTCGTCTGTGAGTTTTGTACCATCGTCGAGTGTAAGTTTGTAACCGATGATGCGGTCGGTGCCTTGCGCCGTCGCTTTGAGTTTTTCCCAACCGCCGACTTGTGCAAGTCCGATCACGAGAACGCACGTTGCGCCGACGAGCAGGACAATCGTTTGCAAAAGTTCGGTGTAGAGCACGGCACGCAGTCCGCCGAGAATTGTGTAGAGTCCGGTGATGAGAACCATCCCGACCGCGCCGACCCAAAAGTTGCTGACGTTCGGAATGATGTCAACCGGAAACAGAGCCTTGAAAACGATCCCGCCCGCGAAGAGAGTGACGGAGATTTTCGTCATCACATACGCGATGAGACTCATCACCGAGAGGAACCACCGCGCGGCGGGCGAGTAACGCCGCTCCAGAAACTCCGGCATCGTGTAGACGCAGCTCCGTTCGTAAAACGGCACCATTATCCAGCCGAGTACGAGCAGACACCAAGCGTGGAGTTCGTAGTGTGCCATCGCCATTCCGTCGCTCGCACCGGTTCCGGCGAGGCCGACGAGGTGTTCCGAGCCGATGTTCGACGCGAAGAGCGACGCGCCGATGACGATCCATCCAGCTTTTTTTCCGGCGAGAAAATAGTCTTGCGAGGTGTCGGTCTTTTGCAAGATCACCCACCACGCCACACCGAGCAGCACGAGAAAATACGCAGCGAGCATCGCCCAGTCAAACGTCCCGAGCGCAGCACCAGTCGCGTCCACATTGGCAAGCAAAAGAGAAGTGGTCATCATTGTTGGAGGTTCCTTTTTTTGGGGGGGGGATGGGTGGGGGCTGGAATAGCATCAACTTTGAACGGCTAATTCTACCAAAAACTTATCGAAGTCACTCTTGAACAAGCGGTCTTGCACGATGCGATATTTTTCAAACTCTGTTTCGGCAAACTCTTTGGCGAGTTCGGCGGTTACTTTGCCCGCGTCTTGCAAAACGGCGCGGTCGGTCATCTCAACAAAACGATTGAGACGCACTTCCCAGTCTGCCATTGTCATCGGAATTTTTCGTCGCGCCATGTCTTCCGCCAAATCCAAATACGCGGAGACAATGCGTGTAAGCTGCCCCATCTCGTCTTCCGAAAGATAGTTTTTCGCAACAGACACATCGAACTTCTGTATTTTTCCGTGAGGGGCATCTTGCCAAGTTGTCAAACCCATGTTCGTTTTTTCCGCGTTTGCGCGTTCGACGATCAACTCCGCCGCAGTGTGTCCGTGAATTGCCCAGTGCAACTTGTTTTGAACGGTTGCAAAAAAACGTTTGGTCGCGGTGGCGGTAACGTCGTAGTCGATACTCGTCGCGTAAATGTCGGTGACTTTCTGGTAGAATTTGCGTTCGGAAAGACGTATCTCACGGACGCGCTGAAGCTGTTCCTCGAAGTATTTGCTGGTGAGTGTGTGACCGTTTTTCAGGCGTTCGTCGTCCATCACATACGCTTTGATGGTGAACTCCTCAACGATTCGAGTCGCCCATTTGCGGAACTGCACGGCTCGCTCTGAATTCACCTTGTACCCAACGGCGATGATCGCCGCAAGATTGTAGTGCATCGTATCGTAGGATTTGCCGTCGGCGGCAGTTATTCGAAAATTTCGAATAACTGAATCCTTTTGCAATTCTCTATCAGCAAACACTTGCTTGAGATGATAGTTTATCGTGTGCGTTTCCACGTCGTACAAAACGCCCATCATCTTTTGTGTGAGCCACACGGTTTCGTCGGCGTAAATGGCTTCGACACCAGCTTCGCCAGTGGCCGTGATAAACGTCAAATACTCTGCCGCCGATGAGCGTAGAGCAGTTTCGCTGTTCTTTTTGGGCTTCATTGCTTGGCACCGTTCACGGTTAATCCCGTCACCCCCGCGTACTCGGCGGGGGCCTAGAGAAAACGCGGTGGGGTTCGCTTGCGCGAACGTCGGGAATGACGAACTCTACGCCGAATGGCAATTCGGGCACTCGCTTACGCTTCGTGTTCTGATTCGTTCGCTTACGCTTCGCGTTCTGATTCGCTCGCTTACGCTTCGTGCTCTGATTCAACGTCACTCTTTCTCACGCACTACGCGGCAGCCGAAAAGTCCGCCGGCCATTGCGCCGCTGTGAGCTTGGAGTTTGACTACAACCGAGTCGCGCGAGTCGCCGCCCGTCTGCGGGATTTTGTGGACGACATCGAAAAACTTTTCGGGAGCGTTACTGCCGAGTCGCTGCGTTGCAACCTTCTCGCCGTCGATGATTATATCAAAAACGCGGTTCCCTACATCGCTCCCCCAGTACGTCAGAATCAGCGAACACTCGGCGTTCGGGTCGCGTTTCATCGTAAACTCCATCCAACCGCCGTCGCGTGCGTCGCGCCAGCGACGACCAAACGCCTCGCCGTTCGTCGTCTTCTCGCCGCGAAAACTGTGGTCGCGTTCTGGCTGCATCTCGCCGGGCTGGAAGAAGTCAACCGTTCTCGCTTCAAGTGAACGCTGCGCTTCTTGCAACGCCTTGTATTCCGCCTCACGCGCCGACCACGTCGCTGGCGTGAAACAGTCAAAGTAAACGCAATAACGCTGCGTCAAGTCTGCGAAACGTCGCAACGTTACCGGTGACGGGTACGTCTCTATCAACTGCGGCGGTAAAACGTTCACAGCAACGAGTTCGGGGACGCCGCCACTCGCCGACACAATCACCGGCACCGTCACACTCGCGTCCGACGGAGCATCGTGCGGCGACGCTATCGGTAGATCAGTCGCGCCAAGATCACCAGCATACAAGTATGGCCCAAAGAAAAACGCAACGCGATCAGGATTGTCGCTCATCGCTTCTGTCGCCCAGTACGCCACAAACGGAAGCGACACAACTTCGTTGCCGCTCCAGTTGTCGCCAGCGAGGTAGAACGAATCCGACTGCGCATCGCAGTGAGTGTTGCGCGGAACGCGAACCTTCACAATCACGTCGCTCGGTTTGTCCGCTTCAACGTGCAGCGACAAATCTTCCGTGATCGAAATACGCAGTCCTTTCTCTTTCCAATCGAGTACCGACGGAATCAGCAGCTTCACATACACCACATCGCGTCCATCTTCGACGCCGTGCGTGTAGATCGCCTCGCCGTATTTGCTGTGGTTTTCCATTCCGGTTCCGTGGCAGCAAGTCCAGTCGTGTTCGGGACTTGAGTAACGGCGGAAACCGCCCGCTTGAAGCGGGACGTAATAAGTGAACAGTTCGTTCGCACCGCCGTGCCGCGCTATCGACGCGAGAATGTGATTGTAGAGACCGCGTTCGTAGAAGTCGTCGCAGTCGGAGTTTGGCGTCCACGACGCGAGATGTCGCGTCAGCTTCAGCATGTTGTAGGTGTTGCACGTTTCGCTGTTGGAGTCGCCGAGGCGGTCGTTGAGTTTGTCGGGCTGACCAAAGTGTTCGCCGAGAGTGTTGCCGCCGTTGACGTAAGTTTGGTGTTTCACAACTCTGTCCCAAAAGAACTTGAGTGTGCGGAGTGTCTTCTCGTCGCCGGTGAGTTCGTATCGCCGCGCGAGACCGATTGCCTTCGGGAATTGCGTGTTCCCGTGGCGTCCGGGGAGAACGTCTTTCCCTTCTGAAAGCGGCTCGAAGAGTTGCTTGTCGTAAAATCGTTCTGCCATATCGAAGTATTTTTTCTCGCCGGTGAAGGCGTAGAGATCGTAGTAGACCTCGTTCATCCCGCCGAACTCGCACCGCAACATCTGTTGGAACTGTTCATCGGAAAGTTTGCTCGTAACGTCGATCCCCCAGTCGCCGAGTTTGGCGGCGACGGCGAGTGCATCTTTGTTTTCGCAATAACGATATGCGTCGAGCAGACCGGCAACGACTTTGTGTTGCGTGTACCACGGCACCCAAATTCCGTTGAGGTCAAAACCTTGACTGCGAATCTCGCCGCGTCTTAATTCTTCGTCGAGTTTGCGAATGTTTGGAATCGCTGAGACGAGTCCATCGTCCGCTTGACACTCGCCGAGTTCGCGGACGACTCGTTCGCTTAAGCTACGAAAACGTTCATCGCCCGTCGCGGCGAACATCATCGAGACCGCCGAGAGATAGTGTCCGAGCGAGTGGCCTGCGATAGTTTGCGATTCCCAGCCGTCGTAACGCGGCTTCACCGGTTTCAGCCCCGCATTTTCGCGGAAGTTCGCCATCAGCCGATCAACGTCAACCGTGAGCAGATACGCGGCGTCTTTGTCTTGCGCTTCCTTGAACGGACTCGCCAAAAGCCGCACCTGCGACAGTGGAAAGTATTTCTGCTGCGGTTTCACGACATCCGCAACCGGCGCGGCAGCGGCAATGATGCTCGTGGTAAGTGCGATCAAAGTGGTGAAGAACGTTTTGTGCATGGGATTCTCCTCTGTGGTTGTGGACTGTGTGGACGCTGTAGCGTTCGTCAAAATGACGCCTCTGGCGTCAAGCGGTAATAGTCTACGTCAACAAATCCGCCTGTGGATTTTGTGGCGAAGTTGAATATGGCGAAGCGGTACCCCATAAAGTGCGGGAGTGTGTAGACCATCTTGAGTTCCGAGCCGATGGGCGTCCACGTTTCGCCGTCCGTGCTCCAGAAGAAGCGGGCTTCGTCGATGCGGTTGCGGAAGTCGCATTCTATTTTGAGTTTCACGGCGTCTTGCGTCAGTGGCACTCGCGCGACTTCTTCTTCGCCGTCTTGCACGGCACGAACCATCACAAGCGACTTCACGCCCGCTTCCATCACAACGCCGATGAAGCCATACTCTTTTTGAAGTGCCGCAAGTCCCGCACAGTCGCCGTCTTTCATTCCGCTAACGTCGAGCGAAATTGTCGCTGCACTTTGCGGGCCGAACGTTCGCTGTGTTAGCGAATTGCGGGCATCAACGAGTGATTTGGAAGCGCGACCAGTCGTGAGTCGCAGCCAACCGTCACGATCCGCGAGCGACCAGAAACGGTTATCGGGATTGTGATTCCACTGCCACGCCAGCGGCAATTTTTTGTGATCGAATTCGTCGGACGCAACAATGTTACCGAGTCCGCGCGACTCTTTCGTTATGTTTAGTTTCATCGGGACTTTGCCGTTCTCGACACCACTGTCGCCAAGAACTGGCCAACCGTCTTTCCAAACGAGCGGCACGAGAAACGGAACGCGCCCGACCGCGCCGCAGTCTTGAAAGAGGTACGCGAACCACTTGCCATCGGGCGTGTCGATGAGTCCGCCTTGCGCGATGCCGCTGTCGTGCAGCATGACGCGGCCTTCGTAAGGGCCTGTGATTTTGTCGGCGCGGTGAACAACTTGCGTTCGCATATCGGGCCAAGTGATGTTGCACAGATAATACTTTCCGTCAACCTTGAAGAGCTGCGAACCTTCGCCCCAATCTTTTTGCGGACTCGCAACGAAGCCGACGTTCTTCACAATCACATCGTCGAACCCGTCGGGCTTGACTCCCGAAAGGTCGGGATTGAGTTCGGTGAGCCGCAGATTCGTTACGCCGTGAACCATGTATACTTTGCCGTCGTCATCAAAGAATAGTGAGTGATCGTGAAGCGAGGGCGAAAACGACTTGTGTTGCCACTCACCTTTGTCGATGTCGCGTGTGGTATAGATGTGCGTCTTCCCCGTCGATCTGGCGAACGTGGAGACGTAAAACGTCCCATCGTGATAGCGAAAACTGCTCGCCCACGAACCGGCACCGTACTCGCTTTTACCGTTGCGCAGCGAGAGTCCGTCGGTGTCGGCGAGAGTGTCGTAGGCGTAACTTGCGATCTCCCAATCGACAAGATTTTTAGACTTCATAATCGGAAGCCCCGGTGACATGTGCATCGTCGTACTGCTCATGTAATACATGTCGCCAACACGAACGATGGCGATGTCGGGAACGTCCGCCCAGATGATCGGATTCTCCGCCGGAGTTGCGATGACGCTCGTTGTAAGTGCGATCAGCGCGGTGAAGAACGTGTTGTGCATGGGATTCTTGTTGTGATTGTGGACGTGATGGACGGCACAGTATCACCATCATACCGCGCGAAGCAAACGATGCAACGCCACATTTGCGCAAAAGCATGTCAAAATGGCGCACGGGTTATGGTTCATGAACGTCCCCTACGCACCGCGCATGCGGCGGTTATAATGCGGGAAATAAATAGTGATTTTCACCACACACAGAAGGAAGCGAACGATGATTCACTCTGAAAAACACGTTGCGTTTATCAACCGCAAAGAAGAGCTTGCGTACTTGCACGACCGCGTCGGTGGTGACCCCGAACGTCTTTTGTTCGTCTTCGGCCCGAAGAGCAGTGGCAAGACGACACTACTCTACAAGTTCGCGGCGGAGTGCGTTGAAAAGAAGGAATTCGATGTCAAGTATTTTAACCTGCGCAAGATTTTGATTGTTCAATACCAAGACTTCATCCGCCACTTTTTCGGGCTTCTTCCCGACAAAAAGGGATCGAAAGAAACGAATGTCGGTTTCGACTTCAAGCTGTTTAGCGTTGAACACAAAACGCTCACCGAGCTTGAACAAAAACAACTCAACCCGTTCATGGTGATGGAGCAAGAACTACAAAAACTCAACGCGAAAGGCGTTCGTCCGATCATCATCATCGACGAACTACAAGCACTCGAAGACGTTTACTTGGACGATCAGCGACAGCTCTTGAAAGAAGTGTTCAACTTTTTCGTAGCGATGACGAAAGAGTCGCACTTGTGCCATGTGATTGTCGCCAGCAGCGATGGCTACTTCTTGCAACGTATCTACGACGACAGTAAACTCAAGAAGACGTCTACGTTTTTTGAAGTCGAATACTTGAGCAAGGAAGACGTTTACGGTTGGCTTACACACCTTGAAAAAGAGAGCGGAATCACGTCATATAAACTGTCGCCAAAACAGATCGACAAGATGTGGGACTTTTTCGGCGGCAGTTGCTGGGAAATCAGCGACTTTCTCGACCTGCTTCGTGACAACGCAAAAAACGGCAAAGTCGCCGACAGCGATTTTGACAAGTTGCTTGCCGTTCAGCGTGAAATGCGAATCGGAAACTTTGAGTTTTACATGCGTCACGGATCGCATGAATCGCTTTTTGCCGAGATGGCGGAGGTTGTGAAGCAGAGCAAGAAGTTCACGCTCGAAAGTTTGTACCAACGTCTCAAGCAGAGCTACACACGCAACTCGCTTTGCGACGAACTCAACAAACTCGTCAGCAAAAACTTTCTCGCGTTCAATCCTGTGACGACGAAGTTTGAACTCCAAGGCCGCAGTATGGAGATCGGACTCACCGGTTACGCCGAATTGTTGCGGGAACGGGAATGACAAGTCCCGCGTCAAATGTTGGTTCTGTCACTCGCTTACGCTAGGCGAGCGGCGGCAGTGATGCCGCCGGTTGAACGTGTGAAGATTCACCGGTGGCTTTACAGCCACCGCTCGCCATTGGGCACCCGCTTACGCTTCGTGTTCTTGTTTCCCTACTTCACTGGCACGCGCAAAATCGTTAGCGACTTTGCGGGGAGCGTTCGTTTGAACTCCGGCGACGAAATTGTGAAACTCGATTCGACCGGCGAAACTTTGTTCGGATAGTCGAGCGTGTTCTCGTCGAGACCGCTTTCCGACGTGAGCACAATCTCACGCACCGTCGTGCCGAGTTTCGCGGCACCAGCGACAACAAATCCTGCATCACACGGAACCGTCGCACTGTTGACGACTTTCATAATCAGTTCGTCTTTCGCAGCGTTCAATCCCGAAACAACAAACACGCCACTCGATTTCCGCGGCGGCATTTCTGCCTCCGTAATCAACTTGTCGTCGATGAAACACTTGACGTGATTCCCTTGCTGCTCAACGCGGATGTCGTACCAGCGATCCGCTTCGACCTTGAAGTTTGAACGTACACCGTGGAGATTTTGCCCGCCCGCTTCCGACTGGATTCCCGTGCCGGTGTTGTTCCAACCGCCAACGTTGAGCCACGCCCAGTGCCCCTCCGGCGTGACACCGAAGAGAATCAAAAACCCTTCCTCGCCGTCAATCTTTTTCGCCTTCACGCTGAACGTGCAATCTTTCCACGTCGCGTCGCCGAAAGTGTAACGGCAATCGGTATCGTCAGAAAGTTGACGCAGCGTCTTGTCGCCAAAGTCCCAGCGTCCGCGAACTCGATTCGCATTCGGAGGCGGATTGTCGAGATCGGATTCAAATAAAACTTTGTCGCCCTGAACGACTTTCGCGTCTTTGTATTCGACCTTCGTCTTCCACGAACCAAGCCCGACCGCACCCGAAAACGGTGTTGGCGGCGTCGCCATTTCAATCGTCGTCGGGACGATCACGTCACCGCGATTCTCGCTGAAGAGTTTCTGAACGTAATACGACGGAATCCCGTAAGACCGCACGTTGTCAAAACAGATCAAGTCGGGATTCCAGCGGCGATGGTTAACGTTGACAAACAGCGGCGCGTAAGACGACATAATGACGACATCGGAGTTGCGTTCCATCCCCGTCATAAACGCGGCTTCGCCGATGGCGGCATCGAGATTTCCCTGACCACACTGCTCCGTCACGGCGTATTCACCGACGTAAACCTTGTGTTTGTCACGCGGATACGAGTCGTACTTGTTGGCGTTGTCGATGAAGAAACGCGGCGAACTGTAGTAGTGTTCGTCGTAGATTTCGATTGGCTTCTTGTTCGTCACCGCGCCGCCCCACTGGCACGCGATCAGTTTCATGTCGGGGTATTTCTCGCGGATGCGCGTGTAGAAAAGATCGTAGCGTTCCCAGTAAATCGGGCCGCCGTTTTCGTTTCCGATCTGGATGTACTTGAGCGAGAACGGTTCGGGATGACCATTTTCGGCGCGGATTTTTCCCCACTTCGACGTGACCGGACCAACCGCGTATTCGATAGCATCGAGCGCATCTTGGACGTATTCTTCGATATTGTCCATCGCAATGTGATCTCTGTGTGCCATTCCGCAGTTGATGACGAAGAGTGCGTCGGCGTGGATGTCTTCGCACATCTGCAAGTATTCGTGGTAGCCGAGTCCGTTTGTGGACTGATACCCCCAGATGTTCGGCTGCGTCCAGCGTTCGGCGGGATTGCCGATAGTTTTCTTCCACCGCGACGCCTCCGCCATCGTGTCGCCTTCGACCCAGCAGCCGCCGGGAAAACGCACAAACGCGGGCTTGAGTGCGTCTAGTTTTTGCATCAGATCGTTTCGCAAACCGTGACCGTTGAACGTGTCAACAGGTTTCATCGAAACGTAGTCGAGCCAGAATGTGCCGGTGTTTGAGGTGGTGATCGCCCACCGCGCTTTCGGCGCGTGTGAACTCGAACGGATTTTGAAGTTGAACGTCTTCCAATCTTCGGTAAGCGTGAGCGGTTCGCCGCTACACAAAACTTTGTGACCGTCCGAACTCTCGATGGCACAACGGATCGTCCCGTGTTCTTTGACGAACTCGGCGTCGGCTTTGGCGCGGACGACGACGTTGTATTCTGCATCGAGCGCGACCGGAACGCCCCAGTAACCTTCGTTGACGACCGAACTTTTTCCGCCACGATTTTCGACACGAAGTGCAGTTTGGTTGTACTCGTGACCGTCCGCGATTGTTTCGAGTTTCATCGACGCCTTCGCACCGTCACCAGCACCGAGCGTCCAGAACTCCGGTTGTACTTTGCTGAACTCAAACGAGCGATTGCGGATCAACTCTGGATAGATTCCGCCGTCGCCAGCGAGGTTGATCTCCTCGAAGAATATCCCGTAGAGTTCGGGACTGACCTTGATTCCGGGTTTGCCAGCGTCAACGCCGATCCTCGCCTGCATCGGCTCTGCACTCTGCGCCGTTCCAATTCCGACCGTCACCGCCGCCACCATCATCATTTGCCAAAATCGTTTCATCGTTTGCTCCTGTTTGTGTTTGGGGTTCTGCACTTGTAACCGTTCACTGTTTGTTTCGTCACACGAGAATAGAAGCCGGAAAGGAGGCGGTACTCCGCCGTATTGACGGACAGAGAAAGCGTCGCCGTCACGATTGCACACGTTCGATATTGCGGGAACCAAGAAACAACGTCAACACGCGGCTCTCCGTCAATACGGCGAGTACGCCTCCTTTCCGGCTGTTATTACGCGCGGCAACAATCGTAACACGGGTCGCCCAGTATAACATCGCATCCAGAAACGGCAAAGGCAGTTTTGCGCAAAAAACTATCGAAATGGCGCACAGTGGGCGAAGTGAGAGAGAGGTGGAAGAGATGTGGCCAACACGGACGGACACGGACTTACACTGACGAACACGGACAGAATGAACGCTGTCCGTGTTTGTCTGTGTTTGTCCGTGTAAGTCCGTGTGAGTCTGTGAGTCCGTGTTTTGCGGGGGCAATTCACCCAACGCGCACCGATCTGCGGTACTGTGCGGGTGTGATTCCTGTTGCGCTGCGGAAGAATTGCGTGAAGTAACTCTCGGTCGCAAGACCGAGTATCTCCGCGATTTCGGCGACGGATGTGTCGGTTTCGTGGAGGATGCGTTTGGCGCGTTCTAGCCGGACTCGCTGTATTTCTTGCAACAACGTTCGTCCGAGTCGGCTGCGGAATCGCATCTCCAGTGCGCGGCGTGAGACGGCAACGTGCGCGACAACATCTCCGATGGTGAGGCGTGATGGTGGTTCGGTGTGGATGAAGCGGAGTGCGGCGGCGATGTCGTGATCGTCCATCGCAACGATGTCACTCGACCGCCGTTCGACGACGCCGATTGGAGCGACGACGATTCGCGCGACGGGTGGTTTGTTGCCACGCATCATCGCATCGAGTGACTTCGCGGCGAGATAACCGCCTTGCACCGCGTTCATCGCGACGCTCGACAGCGGCGGATAACTCAAGTCGCACAGAAGCTCGTCGTTGTCAACGCCAATCACGGCTACTTCTTCCGGCACCATCACGTTTCCGGCTTCGCAGGCGTCGAGAACTTCGCGTCCACGCTGGTCGTTGCACGCCATCAGCCCGACCGGTTTCGGAAGTTTCGCCAACCACGCAGCGAGTCGCGGCTCTTCTTGTTCCCACGTCATCGCCTTGTCACTTTCGCTGACGGTCGGTTGACTGTAGACGTACACAGTGCGTCCCGATTCGGCGAGACTGTCAACAAACGCTTTCTCACGTCGTTCCGACCAAACCTGCCGGTGATACCCGACGAACGCAAAGTGCTGGAACTGTTTCGCCAGCAGACTTTCGGCGACGAGTTTCGCCGCGCCGACAGAATCGCTCGCCATTTCAAGGTACGACAGGCGTTCGGCTTTACGCCTGACGGCGGGCGTGTTTGGCAGGTCGAGCAGAACGGCGGGGAGTTTTGTTTTGAAGACGAGTTCTGCGGCTTGTTCGTTTATGACTCGTGCGATGATACCACTTCCGCCCCATTCTTTCATTCGCGGGACGATTTGGTCGAAGTCACCGGGGGTGAGATGAAACTGCCACGGCCCGTGGAGTCGTGCGTACTTCGTAATCCCGCGCAGCAGCCCACGCCCGTAACCACGCGATGTCTCAATCAACAGGGCAACACGAGGAGCAGTGTGCGGCATGGGAACCACCGGTTTCTTCAGTTCTTCTTCATCTCTTCGGCATACATTGCAAGCCCGACTTCATTTTCAGATAGTCCGGTAATTCTCGATATGGCGTTTGAGTCAAATCCTTCCATCCGTAACTTACGGGCAATTTCTGCTTTGCCTTCAGCCTTGCCTTCTGCCTTGCCTTCAGCCTTACCTCTGGCTTCGCCGAGTTCAAATGCTGCACCCGTTTCAATGCGTTGCATCGCCGCATAACGCATTCGGCTACGCTCAAGCTCACGCATCTCGTTGTCGCTCGCGTACCGACGAAACTCCTTGCCAACGTCACTCAAAACTGGATTCTTCTTGCTTATCACCGACATCTGTTCCTCCAATTCTTCCGGTTCACACGACAAAAACAACGACCAACCTTGCAAGGCGTCGTTCCAATCGCGTATCTTTTCCTCACGCCCAACACGAACTCCACTCAAACACACAACATGAACTGCAATATGATCCGAAAACATCACGCTCGGATTTTCGTCCGA
>JBOFSQ010000038.1:0-81763 GCA_051651625.1 Thermoguttaceae bacterium
CCAACAGACGTTTCCACCTTTTTCGGTTGAACAGCGGAATCTGCACCGAGCATCGTCGAAAACAAACCGAGGCAAAGCAATGACGCCACAACGCTCCCCGATTGTCTTCGCCAAGAGAGTCGCCTTTTGCTTGCGGGTACGAAAAGACGCAATAGCGTAGACAGAATCACCAAAAACAACACAAGCCAACAGCACCAAGATACCCAAGAAGGCCAAAAACGAAAATCGACATACCAGAAGTATCGAGGTAAAGCGTAAGGTGATTCAGGCGGAAGAAAAACTGCTGCTATCACGCATAGTAGCCCACCCGCAGCTACCGACCAAATCGTGAGAGTGCCGATGAAGCCTTTTGTTGACATGCTAGGGGATCGTTTCTTGATTAACCACAACAGCGGCGTCTAAATAAAGTACCAACGCCTCTGAATTCCAATTGCCATATTTGACAAGCACCGCTTTTTTGATATTGCCAACAACATTGTGTAGCGGGTCTTGTGATATAGTGTCTCAAAATAACTTGCCTATCCATTTGGACTTGCCTCACAAAAAACGAGCAATCACGTTCGTTGAGAGACGATTTATTTTCCCACTGGAAAACCAAAAGTCCATTTCGAGAGTTTGTGAAAACGAGCCAGCTACCCCAGGGTGCCTCAGTGATATTTCCAATTGTGGTTTTGGCGTGTTAACATAACGCACACACAGGCCATCTGGCACTTCATTGACAACGGTCATTTTGTCAACGACATACTGCGAGGAAAGACCTAACCAAACAACGTCCACGACAATTCTTTGAGACTGCTCTGGCTCAACAAATCCAACAAAGATTGCATTAGGAATCGTTATTGCTGGTTTCACTGTTCCTTGAATTCGTACAGGTGCTTCGCCCCAATCGGCACCATCGGCAACCAGCTTCATGTCAACAAAAAACTCCCCCGTTTGTGAAGGTACTATCCCGCGTACTGTGAGTTGTACCGCTTGATTATCCGAAGATTGCAAAGGGGTTGCAGACACATCAATGTTAGTTATATCGGATGTAGAAGGTGTAACACTCACTACAGCGACCGATTGAATTCTTCCGGGTAGAATAGTAAATGCTTGCTCAAAGTGATCTTCAGGATGGAACAGCCCCAAATTCAAAGATGTTGTACCATCCAGTTCTTTAACGGCGACATTTGCTTTTAGAAGCAGTTGGATGGCTGGAGTTGTAGGGTCATCTGTGAGCACTAACGCTTCAAACATGTTTGGACCATATTTTCCTTTCAATAACACGGTGAGCTTACCCGCAACAAAGCCATTGGCAGAGATGGTGTTTTGGGACAACGAAAAATCAGAGCAACCACAAGAGAGTTTTACGTCGCGTATGTTGACTATGCGTGTGTTAGTGTTGACGATCTTGAAATCCCCCACAATCGTACCCGTACCAGTCACAGTACCCAAGTCGCAAACCGCAGGTGACGCATAAACACCTTCTGGAATGCGATGCGGTGTACCACAACCACACAACAGGAATACCATACCAGCCAGAGTGACGAAAACCCCGTAAGAGTTATGACAGCGTCGTGACATAATCCATGACCTTGTGCTGTTGAAATTGTGAATGTAGCACAGAGAAAACGCAGCTATTTTGAGGTACGCCCTTGCTGTAAATAGATGCACACGCAGACAGCTATGATCAAAATAACGCCAGTGAATAGCAGAAAAATCCGAGACCACGGCCAAGCAAGTCGCGGATTCTTTGGAAGCAGGTATTCAGGCATTCTTGCTTCCAAAGGAGCTGCATTGACAACGTGACCACCGACCTGCGTTTGGTTTGGCAGGACATCTACGACTGCATAATCTCGCCCCAATTCCTTGAAACTCTCTTCTGTAAACAGTTTGCCGTCAGGCTTGGCGGTGGAAAGAGCACTAACAATATACCGTTCCCCACTACTTTGATCCATTATCTGGCTTTCAGTTCGTATCTCATTCGGAAACACATCACCAGCATCTGTAGTTTGTGTTGTAGCCGTGATAGTTGTTGTAATCGAAAAACCCGTTTTTTCATTTTTTACGCACGCTTCGTGATAGAGTAAGGCATAATGCTGTTGTGGATTAAGTACGATTTTCCAATTCGCAACATCACCACTTGCTGATGTAGATTCTGGTCCAAAAATCCACAATGCGTCTGTCACATCGTTGTATTGACGACATTCAATTCCTCCTATGTCTCTTTGCAACACATCAAGAATACGCCCCCCCGGCAGGGCAAAAAGTGCATTTAGCGTTCTGTAACAGTCGGTCTGCAATACCATCTCTAGTTTGCTGTCTGGCAACTTTGACTTAAATAAATTTGCGTATGGAACCCCTGTTGTGCTAACAGCGGTGTACTGCAAGTCGTGTTCTTTGGAACGTAAAATCACTTCTGTAATATCGTTGCTTGAGTATCCGGGCAGTATTTCGGTGCCCTCTCGTTGGCGTAGATAGTCAAGGCGTAAGAGTTCGTGGTCTCTGAAAAACAATAGCTGTCTTTCTGGAGTAGTATCATAAGCAGTTCTGCCTTCCTGTTTTCTAAAGCGTTCTATTTTTCCAGAAAGGCACTCCGTGGAATGTTCCAAAAACTGATGACCTTTCACTATCTCTCGTAACAGGTTTGAATCTAAAGCCTTTTCTTGGGACATCACACCATGTCCAAACGACACAAGAAAAAACAACAAAATGAAATGTGAACGCATCATAGGTTTCCTTTCATTATTTCGGCTATTATTCCAGCGCAAGCGGAAAAACGAACGCTCCAGTCTATCTAAAAAATCTACTCAAGTGTACATTCAGCACCTGTTGGCTCAAAACTCGAAGCGGTATTAATTCCATTTTGGCGTCCTGTGGAAATGCAATCATATACCATCCCGTCGCATATTGGTAAACTGATATTCCAGTATGGGGAAGTTGCATTACAGTGTTCAGTCTGCCAACAAATTCTTGTAACAAAATCTTGATTCATGCGGCCGGTTCGTTCATTTCCAGATGTGCCAACCCCAAACTGCATTTCATATCTAGAAAAACCACAGGGGCGATTTGTATTGTCGGCAGTAATTCGAACCCATAACGCAGGGCACATAGCTCCACTTGATCCAATGAAGGTTTCATAACACCCCTTTTGCGAAGCCCCTACAGTGCGTGTCAGGGTATAGCAGGGGCCTGCATAGGTAACAAGCGATACTCCAATGATGGCCGCAGTTAGCGTACAAAACGTGGCAACGTACAGATTAAACTTCTTCATTGTTGGCTCCTTTCAAGATTGGTCTCTACAATTCTTTGATTCACATTTTCACATTCACCTTTTTCGGTGTTTCGACGAACCACGCCAAGTGGTCCGTCAGTTTCGCCGAAACGAAGTGTTCCGGCAATTTGTACCACGCACCATACGGCGGGACTTCGACACAAACAACATTTGGCGTTCCTTCAGACGCCAGTTGGACTATCACCCGTTCACACTTTGGGCAGTCGTGGTGATACAGAACGACCGTCCAATTTCCGGTCTTGAGTTGCTCGCGTACTTCAATCGGTTCGATAAACGGCAAGAGCGGGAACTCATTTGACACCCACTTCTCCGGTTCGAGCAAGATCGTCTTGCGTCCATCTGCGCCGATGAACTCTGTGCCAAGAGATGCAAGACCGTGCGATGTGACAGAAATCATCGACACAAACAACACACATGCTATCAAGAGACCAGCCGCAATCACAAACCGCGAGTACCACGAATAAGAACACGAAGCGTAAGCGAGTGACCAGAACGGAGGACGACACAGAATCAAGAATCCCACAATCGCTGCGTCAAGTATGAACGTCAACCACGGATTAACTTCCTGCGCGCCAAAACATCCACAAGACGTTTCACCAGCGATTCCCTTTGTAAGCGAGACGATTGCAAAGGTCGTGAAGCAACAAGTGCTTACGAACCACGCGAGTCTCGGCAAGATTCCGGCAACGAGCCAAGTTGCAAAGAGAATCTCGAACTCAACGACAAGAATGTTCAGCCAGCGATTATGTAGTAATCCGTCGCCAAGTGACGGCGTGGTTGCGAGTTGGTGTGCCTTCAAGAGTGCGGCAACGAACAGAACAGCGGCGATAAAAAACCGTAACAGTCGGTAGAGAGAACCAGACTGCCACTTTGCCAGAGTGGCTTCACAAGAACAGTCAACGCATTGACTCGCGCGGAAAAACATGACACAACCCTTTCACCGCATTTGCGGTAGAAAACAGTCGTCCAACACCTTCCAGCAATCGGCAGCTTCAAAAATCGGCGAATCACCAATTCCCTCAACTGCATTGCGCGGTATTGTACCGCCCTCAACCGCTGCTGTCAAGTCGGCGGCGAATAATCATCTATGGTGGGGGGCGACGTTTCGTCTGCTGTATCACAATTCACTCTTGCATTACGCGGCGGTTTCCGTTACGATTCCCCGCAGAATGATTGCCGACATCCCGCGACTCGGGCGTCTTTGCGCGGCGACACAGGTGGAACTGGTCGCTGGTGACGTCTACTATTCTGTCCTCGTTCACGGTCTTCGTGACCTTGAACGGTACGACTACGCCGCCGCCGCGTGGAACGGCCCGCCTGCGGAGTGCGTCGGCTGGTGGCGTTCGCGCGTCCCACGCGAAGGGGCAAAATCCGGGAAACTCGCACCAAACGATGTCCTACTCGCCGTCTTCGACGAACTAACATCACAGCCGGGGCAAGAAGAACTGGTCTACATCCTCACACTCCTACTGCTGCGGCGTCGCCTGTTCAGGTACGAACGCGAAGAACGTTCACCACACGCACCACCGACGCTCGTCGCATTTTGTCCCAAACGCGAAACGACTTACGAAGTCACCGTCGCCCAGCCGTCGCCGCTCAAAAACCAAGAACTACAAGAACACCTCGCACGACTACTTTATGCGTAACGGTTCGTCATTCCCGCGAAAGCGGGAATCCATCCTGACGGCGATTCGTTAATGCTATGTCTGTGCTGATTCGGGCACTCGCTTACGCTTCGCGTTCTTATTCACTCGCTTACGCTTCCCGCTCTGATTGTTTCCACCACGACATCAAAAAACTTATGCGTCATCTCATTCTCGTGGCAATTTTGATTCTCACTTCTCTCGTCGGCTGTGCGACGATGCGGAACACTTTTCGCCAAAAGCAAACGCTCCCGACCGTTTGGAATCAGACTCCAACACTCGACGACGTTGTTGGCAATCTCAAGCGTCAGAGCGGTGCGCTACAGTCGATCTCGACATCCAACGCGACTCTCACGGTTCCGGGAGCGGTGATTCCGCTACAATCATCGGTTTACGCGGCGCGTCCGCGGTCGATTCGGATTCGCGGTGCGGCCAGTGCCGTGACGGGACAGGAAATCGACTTCGGCAGCAACAACGAACAGTTTTGGTTTTGGGGGAAACGGCTCGCGGAACGAGAACTGTACACCGCACGTCACGACCAGTTTGCAACATCGCCCGCGCGGGCCAGCGTTCCTATCGATCCAGACTGGCTAATGGAAGCTATCGGATTTTTGACGTTTGATGGCGAGACTTACGAACCGCTTCGCACGACAGGAACGACGTGCGAGCTGGTCTCGCGGCGACAGACTCCGGCTGGTGTTTTCGTAAAACGACTCACAATCGACGCGAAAACCGGTTGCGTTACACGTCAAGAAATGTACGACGCCCAGAGCCAGCTTCTCGCCGTGGCCGAGAGCAGTCAACACCGTATCGATCCGACGACGGGGATAGTTTATCCGCAGCGGATTGAAGTACAGAGTCGGGGGGCGACGGGGAAGATCACACTCGATCTTGGCACACCGGTTTTCAACGTTGCTTCGTCGTTGCCGCCAGCTATTTTCGTCAAGCCGGTGATTGCGGGTTACACGGAAGTCGATCTCTGCGCGCCGCCCGCGGTCTCACCGCAAGCATTGCCAGTTCAACGTCCGGCAACGTCGGTAGCACCGCAAGTCTCGCCGACCGTTTCACCGCCGCCAACTGCGGCCCCGAACATCGCCAGCGGACAAACGTACACTGTCGTTCAGTAGGCGTTGCTCTCTCTGTACAATGTTGCCTCGCGCGGTATACTCTCCGCCGCGCGTTTCGCTCTCCCTGCGCTTCGTTTTTAACTCAACTCGAAACAATCCCATGCACTGGACACAAACACTAATTCCGACGATGAAGGAAACGCCCGACGGGGCGGAGATTCCGAGCCACATTTTGATGCTCCGCGCGGGGATGATCTCGCAGGTTATGGCGGGCGTGTACACATATCTGCCGCTCGGTCTAAAGTCGCTGCAAAAGGCGGCGCAAATCGTCCGCGAAGAAATGAACGCCGCAGGCGGGCAAGAAATCTTGATGAGTGCGCTCTGCCCGATCTCGCTCTACGAACAAACAGGGCGCGTCGATGCGTTTGGCGACGTTCTCGTCAAAGCTACACTCCCACGCGGCGGACGCAAAGTCCCCGTAGTTTTCTGTCCGACGCACGAAGAGATCGTCACCGATTTGATCTCACGATTCGTTTCGAGTTATCGCCAGCTCCCGCTCACGCTCTACCAAATTCAGACGAAGTTTCGCAACGAAGAGCGTCCGCGTTTCGGCGTCTTGCGAACGAGTGAATTCATAATGAAAGATGCGTACAGCTTTCACACGTCGCTCGAATCGCTCACGACGACTTATCAGCGGATGTACAAGGCGTACAGCACGATCTTTACGCGGTGCAACGTCCCGTTCTTGCCGGTCGAGGCGGAATCGGGGCCGATAGGCGGCGACGCGAGTCACGAGTTTATGGTGCCGTCGCCGAACGGTGAAGACAAAGTTGTCCACTGTGCGCAGTGCCACTACGCCGCCAACACGGAGAAGGCGTCTATCGGCCCCGACCCGAATCCGCCGGAGCGTTCCGCGCCGAAGCCGCTCACTACTCTCGACACGCCCGGCGCGCACACCGTCGAACAAGTCTGCCAGTTTCTCAAAGTCAAGCCTAACAAAATCATCAAAACGCTCATCTACATCGCCGACGGAAAACCGCTTGCGGTTCTCGTTCGCGGCGACCACGAAGCGAACGAAAACAAAATCCGCCGCGCTATAAATGCAACGTCGCTCGAACTCGCCGACGCCGCAACGATTGAACGTGTCACCGGTGCGGCGGTCGGATTTGCTGGGCCGGTCGGTCTCAAAGAAGCGATTCCAGTCATCGCGGATGCGTGTATTGAATCGACCAGCAATGCGATTACCGGCGCAAACGAAAGTGAGCGTCACAACGTCAACGTCAACATCGGACGCGACTTCACGCCAACGAAATATGATGACCTTCGCAACGCCGTCGAAGGCGACCCGTGTCCGCGATGCAGTTCTGTTCTTCACATCCAGCAAGCGATTGAGATTGGCCACGTTTTCAAGCTCGGAACGAAATACTCCGAATCGCTCAACGCCAAGTTTCTCGATGCCGACGAGACACTCAAAACGATCATAATGGGGTGTTACGGAATTGGCGTGAACCGAATCATTGCAAGTTTAATTGAGACGAGTCACGATGAGAGCGGGATCATTTTTCCTGTTAATCTTGCGCCTTATGAAGTTGTTGTGTGTCCGCTCAAAGTTGATGGCGACTGTTACAAAGTGGCGACAGAAATTCACGACGCACTCGTCGCGGCTGGAATTGACGTTATTCTTGACGACCGCGACCAGCGTCCGGGTGTGAAGTTCAAAGACGCCGATTTGATCGGGATTCCGCTGCGAATCGTTGTCGGCGAAAAGGGACTGGCGACGGACGAAGTGGAAATGAAATGGCGTTGGGAGGCGAAGGCGTCGATGCTTCCGCGCACGCAAGCCGCCGACGAAGTTGCCAAACTCGTCCGCGAAGAACGCGCGTCGTCGCGCCGGTTTCGCCAAAAACGTGCGTGAACGGAGATAACAATGTTGAACGTGATTCTCTGCGTCATCGTCGCCTCCGCAACGTGGTTCCCCGCAGAGGTTCCCGGCAATTCTGCCAGCGAGTTCTTGTCGTATTACCAGCAATTTTTGCGTGAGCGTTTACCGCGTCCGCTGCGGTTTAGCGGCGAGAGCGACGCCGCCCGCGCCGAACGTCGCCAAAACAATACCGAACTCGCCGCAACAATGCGCAAGCTCGCAACAACTTGCGAACGTCTCTCGCACGATCCGTCACTGCCAGCGGCAACGTCAACGCCCGTTCGGCGCGAGGCGAAAAACAGAGTCGGCGGGACGTGGAATCTCGACAGACAGTCCGCACCAAACCGGCTCGATCTCTGGCTCGAATCGCGTTATCTTCTCTTGCAAGCACTCCAGCGCGAGATCGCTTGTGCCGACACCGAAGAGCAAATCGTGTCGTTACGCAACGAGATGAACTCGCTGGCAAAGTCGCTTGCCGAATGTCCGTCCCAACCCGGCGCAAAATGCGCGACGTGCGAACTGTACCAAGCGACAAAACGTGCGTTGACGTTGACCGCGTTCGACGTGCGCATCGCTGAACGAATTCCGCCGCGAGAAGAAGTGCTGCTCGATACGCTGAACGAGTTCGACGCGTTTCTCCGGCAGTACGCAAATCGTGACAACATCGGCGTCATCGAAAACATGTTGGCGTTCATTGAACGTTTTCCGCTAGCGCGAATTGGTGAACGTTTGGCGTCGCTCTTTCCGGCGTGGCAGAAGTGTGTCAAACAGGAAGACCGCGAACTCGTCTCGACGCTCGAAGGCGTTCTTCGCCGACAAAACCTCATCGGAAAACCGCTCGAAATAGTTGGCGTCGATACCGACGGCAACGTCTTCGATGCGAGTTCGCTTGACGGGAAAGTGGTGATCCTCGATTTTTGGGCGACGTGGTGCGGTCCGTGCATTGCGGAGTTTCCGCATCTGGAACAACTTCGCAAAAATTATTCGGAGCGAGGTTTGGTCATTATCGGTTACAGCGTCGATGCCGACACGGCGAGGCTTGCCGACTACTTGCGTGAAAAACCTTTGGCGTGGCGCGTACTTTCAAAAACGGACTCGCTCGCGGCAGGAATCGTACCGCTTTCAACGTACTACGGTGCCCGCAAGATTCCGCTCGTGATCGTCCGCGACCGCGACGGCAACACAATTCTCGTCAACCCCAAAAGCGACGAACTCGACGCGATGATCGAAAAGTTGTGCCGGTAGGATTGTTTATCTCTGCTTGACGCCTTTTGTTCATGGCGTACACTTGTGCCTATGATTCGTTCATTTCGATGTGAAGAGACAGAGAAAATCTTCAACCTCATCCGTGCGAAAAAATTTCCATCGGATGTTCAGCGCGCGGCACTGCGGAAGCTGAAAATGTTGCATCGTTCGGTGAACCTCAACGATTTGCGCGTCCCGCCCGCAAATCACTTGGAAAAACTCACGGGCAATAGGCAGGGACAGTGGAGTATTCGTGTCAACGATCAGTGGCGTATCTGTTTTCGCTTCGTCGGATCAGATGCCTATGATGTCGAAATCGTGGACTATCACTAACGCGGAGATTCATCATGCCAAACCACGACACAATCTCACCGATACATCCCGGCGAGGTACTTCTTGAGGAGTTTTTGTTGCCGCTAGAGATGTCGGTTTCCCAACTTGCAACGGCGTTGCACGTTTCGGGCGCGATGTTGTCCAACGTGGTAGAGCACCAAGAGCCACTGACGGCGGAGTTGGCACTGCGACTGGCTCGGCTGTTTGGAAATTCCCCACAGTTTTGGTTGGGGATTCAGTTCGATTACGATCTTGATGTCGCCCGAAGTCGAACCAATCAGCGTATATTGCAAGAAGTGCAGCCAGTGGCGCAGCGAAGAGGACGCGGTGATCGAAAAGTTGCGCCCGCGACATCACATCACATTGAAACGCCGTAGGGACGTGTGTTGATTCGCCCTCACAAACCCCGCACTCCTTGCAACCGTCAAAGTGCGCGGTACAATCGTCCCCCGTCTTGACCTTCCGAGAACGCCAAACCCCAAGGAGATTTTCCCAATGAAAACGACTCGACTTGTGTTGTGGGCAACGGTTCTTTCAATGAGCGTGCCAGTTCTGATGGCACAGACGCAGAGCGATCTCACGTTCGAGCAGTTGCAAGCGATTGCAGCGGCTTCGGCGCAGCAAGACCCGGAGACGGGGTCGCGGCTCGTGCCGGAGATGCTACAGTTCTTCCGCGAAGAAGAAATCAAGTACACCGGCGGCGAAAAGTACAAAGATGCGACACTCAAGTTTCGCCTGCATACCCCCGAACCGATTGAGGAGGGGAAAACGTATCCGCTTATCTTGTGGCTTCACGGTGTCGGCGAAGCGGGCGACGACAACAAGGAACAACTCTCGCACCTCCACCACGTCATCACATATCTGACGGGGCCAAAGAAACGAGACTTCTTCCTCCTCGTCCCGCAAACTCCACGCGACCACACAAACTGGGATGCGTACAACTCGTTTCGTTACGAACCGATTGTGGAGCGTGTTGAGACGATAGTACCCGCAGCGGCAAATGGCGGCGGACTCGGCGGAGCGGTGCAAAGACTCTTCGGTGGCGGCGGAAAAACGCAAGTCCGCGTCGAGATGAGAACCACCGGTCACAACATGATCCCAATCGTACAACCGTTTGAAGAGTCACCGCTCGGATTTTCGTTTGCGATGGTCGAAGAGGTCTGCAAAAAGTATCCGGTTGACCGCAACCGCATCACCGTCAGTGGACTTTCGAGTGGCGGAGACGGAACGTGGCGTGCTCTCGAACGCGCGCCCGATCTCTTCGCCGCCGCAGTTCCGCTCGTGAGCTGGAACGCTCTCAAGGACGACGCGATTGAGCAGAATCCGATTCTCAAGAAAATTCCGATTTGGGCGATCTACAGCAGCGACGACAGCGGTATCGACCAGGCGCGTGAAGATTTTGCGAGAGTTGAAGCGGCTGGGTGCAATGTGAAAAAATCGGAGTTCGGCTTGTGCCAGCACAATGCGTGGACTCCCGCGATGCTCCAAGCAGACATCTTCAGTTGGCTCTTGAGCCGCGCCAAAAAAGACGGCGAATACATCGCCGTCGAAGACGCAAGCGTCGATCCGAGCGAGATGCAGGGGATCGTTGAAGTCGCCGTCCGCGACTCGCGTCTCCCAACACTTGCACCGCCGCAATCCGCTGCGGGTAAACCGGGGGTGGCGCGCGTCACCGTTGTTGCGTCACCAACACCAGCAATGCCGCCAATGCCAGAAGCGATGTCCGGTGCGATGGGCGGACCACAATTCGGACCGCCAATGCACGGCGGGATGTCCGGTGGAATGCCGATGGGCGGAATGGGAATGCCGATGCACGGTGGAATGCCCGGAATGCCGCCGCGTCCGCCTGTTGACAAGGAGACGCTCGGTTTGTGCGTGAAGGCGATGCTGGCCGATTTCGAGCACGGTTCGTTGGAGATGGTCGCGCCGCTTTTCATGATGTTGCCGCCCGAAGCGCAGCGAGAGTTTCTTGGGCAAGCTCTAAAGATCGTGAACGCGATCAACTTTGCTTCGTTCGACGACGAACGCCGCGAAACGCTCGGTGCGGATGTTGAGATGGCGAGTGAAGCTGCGTACTACCGCCGGATGATCGACAAGCGTGAGGAGCGTGCGCGTATGCAGGTCACGATGCTTGGAGCACTCGCCGCATCGTTCTTGGCTTCTCCGCACGGTCAATCGTTCCCGCGGCCGTACCCGCCGCAGCCGCCGGTTCCGCCGAACGCGATTCCCGGTCAACCGTTTCCGCAGCCGCCGCATGCGCTGAACGTGGGCGGTGCGCAGATGCAAGTCGGAATAGTCACGCCGCGAATCATCATCCAAGAAGAAGAGGAAGAGGATCCGTGGTCAGAAAACACTGTTGACGAGAGTCCCACTGGCAAACGCAAAGTTGAGGACTGCGACAAGGAGTGGGAGATGTCTACGGCGACGCTCTACGGGCTTTATCCTGCCGACTGGACGAAGGAGACGGCGACGCTTCCCGACTTCGTTCGCAAACTTTCGGCGGAGGATTTGGCGGAGCATCTTCGCAAGTCGTTCGCGGGAGACGGCAAAGACGCGAAGGCGGTTTGCGAGTACGTTTTGCGTTTGGACAATCGCCCGCTCAGTAGTCCGCTTTTTGTCACGAGCGGCGGACGCCTCAAAGATGACGTCCGCTACGCGCTCTCGCCAACGGGCGAGGCAATCGCGTACGCCTTGAAAAAAGAACTCGAACGCAAACCGGTTAACACCACAAAACTCACGATCGAGAAGACGCTCCGAAAACTGGGTGAGATTGTGAAGCCGTGAAAATGTCGCAAACCATGAAACACCTCGTTGCCATCACGTTTCTGGCCGTGCTGCTTTTGCTTGCGTGTCGTCCGCCCGTCACCGAACGAGTTGATTCCGGCCCCGCGAACGCCGGTACGCCAGCGGCGGCGTCGCCGCTGGTGATCGTCGTCACCGATCCACTTGCGATTGACAATGCTTGTACTTGCATCGCAGGTTTTGCGCAGCGCGACTATCGTTCGCTCTCGCTCTTTCTCAAAGAACGCTTTGCACGGCCAGTTGAAATTGTGTTCGGTTCTGGCGTTGCGGGTTGTCTCAAAAAGTCGCCGACCGGTTCTGCCGACATTATCCTCGGCAAAGATTCGGTCGTGCGGAGCGAACTTGAAAAGTGCAACGTCGCCGCCGACCGCGTTGCCGAACTCACCGGCCCCGATGGTGCGACAACGTTTCACGGTCTCTGGGTTGTCTTGGCCGACGACACCGCGCAAAACATCGCCGATCTTGCGAGTCACCGATTGTTCATCGGAAAACCGAACGCCAACGAAAAACATTCCGCCGCCATCGCCGCGCTCCGCGAAAACGGCGTGACCGTACCAGAAAAATTCGACGAGTTCGACACCTGCCGCGAAGCAGTGCAAGCGATGCTCGACGAGGCCAATGGCGGCAACACAATGCCAATCGCCGCGTGCATCTCCGACTACGCACTGGCACTGCTCGAAGGTTGCGAGTCGGTGCCGCGCGGGGCGATTCGCGTCGTCGGCAAGACCGCTGCGGTGCCGTTCATTGCGGCGTTTGTGCCGCAGTCGGTTGACGATTCGCTCAAACGCGAAATCGTTTCCGCACTCAAAGATTTCGGCCAGTCCAAAACTCGCTGCGAAGAATTTGAGACGCAAGGTTTCATCATCGTTGCCACCGACAACAAAACCGAAGACGCCGAAAAAAAAAACGACGCGAACTGATTGAACCTGCGAACGATGTGTGGCCTGAATGGCGCGGGCCGCGTCGTTCTGCATCGGGCGTTCTTCTGCCGACAACGCCGTCCGAAAATCCAGACGTGATTTGGGAACGACAACTCACCGGCGATGGAATCGCTGGCGTCGTCACCGATGGTGAACGTGTTCTCGTCGCCGACCGCAACGCCGCCGACACGACCGACATCTTTCTCTGTCTCGACGCGCGAACGGGCGAAGAATTGTTGCGTAACGAGTTTGTCTCTTACGGTCGTCTCGACTACGGAAACTCGCCGCGTGCGACGCCGATCTTGCGCGATGGCGTCGTTGTCGTTGTCGGTGCGATGGGGAGTGTGCACGGCCTCGACTGGGAAACTGGTCGCGTGCTCTGGGAAACGCACATCATCTCCGAACTTGGCGGAACACTTCCGCAATGGGGATTTTGCGTTTCGCCGATTTGTATTGGCAAAAACGTCGTGCTTCAAACTGGCGGAGCGAGTACGTTCACCGCAATCGACATCAAGACTGGCGTCGTTCGTTGGCGTTCGCCAAACGGTGAACCCCGCGCTGCCGCCTACGCTTCGCCGATGCTGCTCACGCTCGGCGGGACAGAACAACTCGTCGCGTTCGACGCCGTTTCGCTCGGCGGATGGAACCCCGAAAACGGTGAACGACTTTGGGAAATTGTGCCGAAGGCGTCGGGCGATTTTAACGTGCCGACGCCGGTTGCGATTGATCCGAATCACCTCTTCGTTGCGACCGAGAACAACGGTGCGCGTATCTACCGTTTTGGTGCGAATGGTCGTCCCGATCCGATTCCTGTCGCCGTGTCGCGCGAACTTTTGCACGACTCGAACACGCCAGTATTTTTTGGAGATACAATCTACGGCGTTGGCGACGAAGTCGTTGCGTTCGACGCGGAGACGCTCAACGTGCGCTGGCGGTTTGAAGATCGTGAACCGTTCGGGATGTACACTTGCGTCATCGTTGGCAGCGACGTAGCGGGCGATTTGCGTTTGTTTCTCGCGCGTGAGAATGGCGAGGTTATCTGGCTTGCTGTTAGCGACGCAGGTGCAAAACTTCTCGCACGCTGGACGTTCGGCGACGACGACTCGCTCTACAGTCACCCCGCAATCGCACGCGGAGTTCTATACGTTCGCACGGCAAGCAGCGTTCGCGCGATTCGGCTTTAATCTAGCATTAGACAAAGTTGCGGCTCTATTAACATCTTGACAAACAGCAGTACGTCGTGTAGAATACCCCGTGGGTTATGCCTTGAGTGTGGCGGAGTTCACAGTGTGCTGGTAGGAACTGTGTATAAGATCAGCCGCAGTGTAATTGGGTAGCTTTGGAAAAATAGGTAAACATCGTGTTGTTTGCCTCTACAAATTACGACAAGTGCGGCACTACATGTGCTCTCATTCGTGCTTGAGTTTCGCTACGCTTCGCAAATCTTGTCTCGACATTCCCTTCTAGTAGTTTCTTCAGTCTGCAAGTTTCTCAACCAAATGAGTGAAAGGACAAAGGTGGTTACTATGGGACCGCTAGTGCGTGAACGTAATGTCTTCGATGCGATCATGGAAACAGGTCATGATGAGGATTTTACGCCAATAGAATCCGAAGACTTTCGTCCGACCGATGCCCCTGCGGGGTCGCCGGCGAAGCTGGAAGTCTTGGCCGAACGTATCCGGCGTGGGATGCCACTTTGGCACCCTGAAGACCGTGTCGAATATGCTGGTTTGACTGGTGCGGTTCGTCCGCGCGACTGAGTTCTTTCACCCGTTTTGGAAATGTTGCAGGTGATTCGATGTCTGTACTCGCTATCAACAATCAGGCGGCAACACTTGCAGCGACACATCAAATCCAGCGAACATCGTCGCGGCTTGAGAACACGATGACCCAAATGTCTACGGGTTATCGTATCAACTCCGGGTGCGATGATCCTTCTGGGCTGATCGCTTCGGAATTGATGCGAAGCGACATAGTCGCCGCAAATAAGGCGATCCAAAACACGCAACGAGCAAGCAGCGTCGTCGCCATCGCCGAGAGCGGGATGGGACAAATCAGTGCACTTCTTAATGAAGCCAAAGGACTTGTCGTAGAAGCAGCCAACACCGGTGCAATGTCGCCCGCTATGGTTGAGGCAAACCAGATGCAAGTCGATGCCATTCTCGCATCGGTCAACCGCATCGCAACAACGACAAGTTACATCGACAAACCGCTCCTCGATGGTTCGATGAGTACCGAAAACGGCGGCGCAACTTTTCAGCTTGGCCCAAGTGTTGTGCCGAGCCAGCAGATCAATATCGGCATCGCGTCTGTGGCAACGACCAATCTCGGTGGTGACGCAGGAATCCTCGCAGAACTTGGAACCGGTGGGGCAGCGTCTCTGGCCAGTAATCCGGCTCTGGCCGACAAAATTGTAGGTCAGGCTATTGGAGATGTTGCGTTCCGTCGCGGAGAACTCGGAACCGCCCAGCGCGTAACGTTTGAGACCAACATCGCCGCGTTACAAGATTACGTCGTCGCCGTCTCTGGTGCAGAAGCGGCGATTAGCAATACCGACTACGCAACCGCCGCATCGAACGCCGCACGCGACCAAATCTTACTCACCGCTGGGATTAAGGCGTTGGCGCAGACAAATCGCCAGATGGGGATGATAGCGTCGCTTCTGATGTGACAGTTTGAGGCGTAACGCTGGTTTTTGGCGTATGCCACATCGTTTTGATCAGTTCAAATGTTGTGGCGTTTTCTTCTTTCAACTCGCCTCGCACGAACGGATAGAAATCGTTGCACCCCCAGTACGCCTCGCTCATTTCGGCGAAAAACTCCATCGGATCGGTTAGTGCGTAGTGTTTCGTGCGGTATCCATCGACGTGGAGCGTATTGTTATAACGTTCAGACTTCACCGCCTCGTCGTGCGCCGCTTTGATCGCTGCGTTTCCAAAACCGTTTTCGATAAACTGGTCGTGGTACGCGTGCGCAAGTTCGTGAAGTACCATCCACGGCTGAACTCGCTGCGTCTGCGGCGACGCAAATTGTTCGGCAAGTGGAACGTGAACCGAGCGAACAAGCTCCGCCGCGTAACCGTGTTCGACAAGCCACTGCCGACTCGGGTGGTACTGCGCCGACTTCAGTTCGCCGTGCGACTCGTCAAGATATATTTTGACGGTACGAAGTTTGTCGAGTGCTTCTTGTGGTAACTGCGTCGCAACTGCCGACAGACGATCTTCGAGCAACTTCTTCGCTCGCGTGCCAATAGCGCAGTCTGCAATTAAGAGACGGTCATCGATCAGAACTCGAAAACCTTCGATGACAAACTCTGTACGCGAAGTCGGCTTCGGCGCAGGCTTGACATCTTCCGCCGCACTCCACAGCGGCGAAAGAAAAAATGCCGCAACGACAAAACCTCGCAGAACCGCAAAGAAAGTGGGCAGGGGCGGGATCGAACCGCCGACACACGGATTTTCAGTCCGTTGCTCTACCAACTGAGCTACCGACCCATCGTTCATATTCACCGCAGCGCACCGCATTTGAAACCTCATTGCCAAACGAGCCACGCACACACCAAGTGAAAGAGTGGCGTATTCTAGCAACGTCGCCGCCGCTGTCAAGCCGGTGCAGAACGTGTCGTCGATTTTTGGTTTGCCGCCGTCCTTGACACCCATCTAACACTCCATAAAATGTCGCAGCCTCGCGTCTCCGATGGAGTGCGTGTTCCCATCGCACCGGAGCAGTTTTGGGGCCTTTTCAAGAGGAGGTGTGCGTATGTGTATCCGTATGATGTCGGCAGTGTTGGTGGTTTGTGCGGGGCTGGCGTTCGCAACGGCGCAGGAGACAAAACCTGTTTCACCTGTGTCACCAGCAGTAGGAGAAGCGATCAAGAGCCGTCTCGATTTGGAGAAGGCCGACTTCGGACGCGCCGTCAACAAGGAGTTGACGACGGAGAAATTGCGGCAGCGTGTCCCCGATGGGTTTGCCAGTTTGGTGGACAAGGCACAGCGGGCGAAGGTCTATCAGATTCAAGCGGAGTATCACGAGCTAATCGCTGCGTTACAAGCGAGAATCGTACTTCTTGAGAAAGAGTCGCTGGACAAACAGGAAGAGGTGTTGACGGCAGATCAGCGTGTCTCGCTCAAGAAGTTCCGCGACGAATTGGCCGCAAAACGCAAGAAGTCCGCTAGCAAAACTGATGCCGCCGGAGCAACAGATGGCGCGGAAGGTGCGGAAAAATAGGGCAAAGTTTTTCCCGCGACAAAACCGAGCCGACGCAGGGGGTTGCCAGACCGCAGACTTGCGGTATCATGGCCGCCCCTTGCTTTTTGTTTCCGCGTTCACTATGTTTGGTGCGGTCTGCCGCGCCACGCCACGCCACCCCTTTGGAAGGTTGTCACAATGAAAAAAGGTATTCACCCACAATACGTTGCAACAAAAGTCACCTGCGGCTGCGGCAACTCCTTCGAGACCCGAAGCACTCGAAAGGAGATGAAAGTCGATATTTGCAACGCCTGTCACCCGTTCTACACGGGGAAACTTAAGTACGTCGATACCGCAGGCCGGATCGAAAAGTTCAACACGAAGTTCGCTGGAAAGTACGGAAGCAAGGCCAAAAAGACCGCAGAGTGATCGCCGTCCCCGTTACGGGGCTTTGTAGGCTTCGCTCTCTGTCGAGGCTGCGGTCTCGTTGGGCCGCTCCCGTTTTCCTTGTGTGAAATTTCAGTCGCCTTGAGAATGCATGCGTCAAATTCTCGAAGACAAACTAGCTCAATTCACTGAGCTTGAACAGCAGATGGTCGATCCAGCCGTCTTGGCAGATTCGTATCGTCTGCAAACTGTAGCGCGGCAACACGGTTCGCTGGCGAAGCTCGCTACGAAGTACCGCCGTTTCAAAAAACTCAACGCCGAAATCGATGAAGCCGGAGCAATGCTCACCTCCGGCGACTCCGAGTTAAAATCTCTCGCGGAGTCCGAACTCCCCGTTCTCAAGGACGAACGCGAGATTCTCTGGAACGAACTTCTCGACCTCACCATCGGCGGTGAAGACGCCAACCGCACCAGCCTTGTTCTCGAAATTCGCGCCGGAACTGGTGGCGACGAAGCGGCTCTCTTCGCTCGTGACCTCTACGAAATGTACCGGCACTACTGCGAAGGGTGCGGCTGGAAGGTTGAAGTATTGTCGCTCAACCCGACGGAGCTTGGCGGGTTCAAAGAAATTGTCCTTGGCGTTGAGGGTGAAGGGTGTTACCGTGCGCTTCAGTTTGAAAGTGGCGGGCATCGCGTGCAGCGTGTCCCAGAAACGGAAGCCAAGGGACGGATTCACACTTCAGCGGCGACCGTCGCAGTAATGGCCGAACCGGAAGATGTCGAGATCGATTTGCAAGACAGCGATTATCGTCTTGATCGTTTCTGTGCCAGCGGTCCGGGCGGTCAACACGTTAACAAAACAGCATCGGCAGTTCGGCTTACGCACTTCGCAACAGGAATCGTCGTCAGTTGCCAAGACGAAAAGAGTCAACACAAAAACTTGGCGAAGGCACTCCGCGTTCTCAAGACGCGACTCTACGACGCCAAACGCGAAGAAGAACAGAAAAAGCGTTCGGCGGAGCGGATGAGCAAGATCGGGAGCGGCGACCGGAGCGAACGTATTCGCACTTACAATTTTCCTGAAAACCGTCTCACCGATCACCGCATCGGACTCACGCTCTACAAACTCGACAACATCCTCGCCGGAAACTTGGTTCCGGTCATCGACGGGCTTCTTGAATACGAACGCCAAGAACTGCGCAGCACGTTTGGTACAAATGACTGATACGAACGAGCATACAAACGAACGCGGCGAGATCACGTTCCGCGTTCGGTATCCCGAATGCGATGCTGGCGGGATTGTCTACCACGGCAACTATTTCACCTACTTCGAGATGGGGCGAGTGGAGCTGGCGCGTGCGAAGGGACTCGTCTACCGCGAACTTGAAAAACGCGGACTGTTTTTTGTCGTCGTGAAGGTCGAGTGTTCGTACAAAAGCCCTGCTCGTTACGACGACACTCTCACTCTCAAAACGACGGTAGTGAAGCGAACGCGAGTCAAACTCGTCCACGACTACGAACTCTGGCGCGACACCACTCTCTTGGCGACCGCTTCGATCACGCTTGCTTTGGTCAACCGCGAAGGACAAGTCCAAGACCTCGCCATTCTCGAAAGAGCGTGAACGCCCCTTCAAGACAGGCGAAATGCGTAAGCAGGCCAACCTGCGTTGCCACTACGCAATGAAGCGGTTCTGTCGGTCGATGCGGTCGCCATAATGGTATCGGATGCGATACGCCGATTCCCACCGAGACAAGGGAGGGAAACTTTATGCAGGTCTACGATCCGCTTCAGCGACTTATCGAACTCGATACACGCCATAACGAACTACTCGACCGCCTCGAAGCACTCGACCGTGAAGTCGCAGACGTGCTTTCCGAGTGGACATCATCGCGTCCGCTCATAACTGTCAGCGGCGACCCGAATGTCCGTCTCGTCCGCGATGGCGAACTGGCGGCGACCAACGATGCAACTCCGTTCGACGCCGCGACAACTCTCATCGTCGAACGCGCCGTTGCGCAGCACGAAGAACTGGTTCGCACTGGCGAAGTGTTGAGCGAACCAATCGAAGCGATTCCGCAGGAACTCGTCGCCGAGGCACTCGCGTCAACGTCTCAAAAACCGCGCCGCACAACCGCCGCCGCACGCCGCGTGGCGTAGATTTCTCGCAACAGGCGGTTGACGCGAACGGAAATCCGGCGCGTCCGGTGGGATTCTACCAGTTGCGTTATTGAAACATGCGATTGGTAGCGTCTTAAAGAGTAGTGCCGTGTCTATATTGACAACCTTTGTTGCTGGTTAACAATAACTCTCTGTATTTCATCGGGATTCGCAACATAGCACTTATACCGCGCACCTACAGCATACACAATTATTGCCGTACTGGTTGCGTCTACTATAGTCTTGTCGTATGTGAACTGAAAACAGTGTAGGTCAAAATTAAGAGCAAAGGATTTTCCGCAACCGACTCCAGTAATCCCGTTGTCATAAACAGTAATTTCTGTTTTTGCAGCCCCCCGTACAATGAACACCGTATAAAGTATCAGACCGAAAGACGAAATAACACCAAACCCGAACGTGAGAGCCGCTACGATTGCCGCTTCTTCAGAAACCCAACCGCCGATCTGGACACCAAGGGCAACTATCGCTTCTCCTTTTTGTAGTGCTACACTTGGTAGAATGACGCAAAGCAGAACAAAGGTAAATACGATAATTGGCAGCATTGTAGTCCAAGTATCGAAAACAATGGAACTTTCTTTTCCTTTGCCGGACACCAATGCCATGCCGAATTGTCCGGTTTCTGCTTGTGCTGTTTGAGGTGCAGCAGGCGGCGGAACGGAGACTTGACACGGAAAGATAAGCCCCTTGATTCTTGCGGCAACAATTGTTTGGTCGTTGACCACAACTTCCGCATCTGGTCGGATCACGCAACGCGCAACCATGTCAAGAAACTCTTGCTCTGATACTTTCTGCCACGTTCCATCGCGCTGAATCTGTATGTTCATAGTGTGCCCTGTCAAGGAAGTGAGGAGGGAGGAGAGACGGAAAACACAAACCTCACGGTCAAGCACACCCAGAAACAAAAACAGGGCGCATTGGCCGTGTCGTCCCAACAACCCCTACCAAAGGGCAAGTACCACAACATCGACCATACGCCCCTTTCGGGGCGCGGCAACGACATTGTTGATACTTCTAAAACTTGGTAGTATTTGTTGGGAATCAACAATCGCTTACGCGAAAACTAATTGTACGAAACTAAACGGACTCTTCGATAAAAAATCTCCGTGTGATGATTTGAAAAACAGCAAACGATGGCGGGCATTCTATCGCCGTATGAATGGGCGTCAATCGGGGCGAGAAAGTCTTTGTCGGCACGTTCTCTGGATTTCCACCAAAGTTACGCGGGAATGACAAACTCTGTGTCGAATGGCGATTCTGGGCACTCGCTTACGCTTCGTGTTCTTGTTCGACACGAAACCATCACAGCGACATCACATACTCAACGATGTCGTCGATTTCGGCCTCGGTGATCGTGTCGGGCAAACCGTGGCGTCCTTCGGCGAAAACTTGTTTCATGTGCGGATAACGTCCGTCGTGGAAGTATGGTGCCGTTCGCCAGCACTCGACGAGCGTCGGCGTGTCGAACGTCTTCGGATCAATCGGCGGCAGACCAGCTTTCTCACGCTTCTTGTTGACATCGGGTTCAATTTTGTCGTAGCTAACGCGCGTACCGACGTTGTGCATCTGCCGGTCGGTGTAGAGCGGCGCAGGGTGACACTTCGCACAGTTCACACGTTCACTCTCAAACAAAACTTTGCCACGCTCCGCACTCTCACTCAACTTTCCGTCAACAAGATGCGGACTCGGAACCGGCACAAGTGAATCGTAGTACGCTTCAATGTCGGTACACTTCTTCTCATCGGGAACCGAGAACAAAATGAAACGATAACCAGTCCGAATCGCAAGGTCAGAATGTTCGCGGACGCCCGTCCACATCGCGGGCGGAGTTTGTCGCGTCAGCACCATACTCTTTGCGTTTTTGGGACTGCCGAGTCCGTCGTTGAGCAAGTCCCAGTTGAGGCCGTCGGTGCGGGCGTCGGGGTGGCAACTCGCACAACTTAACCACGACTGAAAACACGGAGTCGCGTCGTTCCAATTAATTTCACCCCGACGCGCAGCAGTCAAAACCGGCGGCGGACCTAGCGGAACTTCAACCACCTTCGGTGGCCCCGCGTCGGCAATCACAACTTTCTGAAGCGTGTCGCTGAAGTACATCCCAACGTAAACCGCGTCGCCCGCAGCGATCACACTCCGCGCACCATTCCCCTTGAGTTTAATCCGTTTCTTCATTCCCACGAGGAACGAGAGTTCGTCGGGAACGTTCGTCGTCGCCTGAAGACTCGGATCGCTCGCAACTTTGTTGAGTTTCGCAAGGATCGGTTCAAGCTCTAACACGCAAAGTTCGTGCGTCCCAGCAATCGTCACATAAACCCGCTTGCCGTCGGGCGAAACGGTAACGCTCCACGGATTGGCCGCGCCGAGAACGATGTCGTCGAGAAGAACGGTGTTGATGAGTTCTTTCTTTTCGGCGTCGATGATGCTGAGTCCGTTTGTGTTGACCCAACCGCGGTCGAGTTGTGTTGTCGGCAACTGGAACCGCGCGAGGATTTGCGTTGCGAACAAGTGTTTGCCATCCGGCGTGATAGCGAGACCATGAAGACTGTGGCTCCCGTTGACGAGACGAATCCGTTTGATGTCGCCAGTGGCAATATCGATGGCGGCGATTTCGCACGCGACGTCGATAGTCGCTTCGGGATTGTCGGGAACGTTGTTTGGATCGTCGGGCAAGAAGTGTGCGACGAATAACGTTTTACCGTCGGGCGTGATGACCGACATTTTCGGTTCGCGTCCAGTTGGGATGCGGCGCGTGAGCGTCATTGCGGGGAGTGCGTACTCGGCAACTTCGCCGAGATAGCGGTTGCAAACAAATATCCGCGACCCATCCGGCGCGACAACCGGACTGCACGGCGAGTGGCCAACCGCAACTTCGCCAGCGACTTTCCCCGTTTCGAGATCGATCCGCTGAAGCACTCCGCGTTCGACGCCGCTTGTTACGAACAGCGATTTTCCGTCGCTAGAAACCGCAAGGCCACTTGGACGATTGCCAACGGGGATCGTTTGCACGATTGCGTCGTTCGCAGTTGCAATCACCAAAACTTCCGACGAGTCGGTGTTTGCAACGTAGAGCGTCGCACCGTCTCGACTCGCTTTGATGTCGCACGGCCCTTTGCCTTTGTAAACTTCAGCAGTGCCAGCATCGTCAGCAGCCAAAACGCTGCCGCAAACCACGAGCAACACGACACACACAAATTTCTTCAGAGACACTAGCATAGAAAACTCCTAACTTCTGGTTCTGTCGATTCGAACATACCGAAAGGTCGCGCGGAAGTATACCGCCATTTTCACATGGCAAAAGACGTGGAGCCACAAAAAATCGTTCACCAGTTGATTTGCGTTTTGGCCACTCCTTGCAATTTTGCGGTTTTCCGCGAAAATGGCGGTTGACTTGTGTGCTGTTGTGGCGTGCAAGTGCGTTTTCGGTCAACCCACATCTCTATCTTTGCAGACTTCAGGAGCCTGTACCAATGTCGAATCACTCCCCAGCAACTTCTCACCAAACCAGCGGCCACGAACACGGTACCCACGGACACGAAGCCGTCAAGCGCGAACCGAATTACTGGCTCGTCGCCGCAGCTCTCGCAGTCGCGCTGGCGGGGTACGCAGGACTGGTGTCGCAAGGACTTCCGCAACGCTGGACCGATCAAGCAACACACGCCAGCCACAGTGATACTGGTCACGCAACCGCGCACGCTGCGGACGAACACGCTCACGAACAGACCGCCGAAGGTCACGACCACGCCGCGCACGAACCCGCCGCAGAACCCGCCGCCGAAGGACACGCGACCGAAAGTCACGCAACCGCTTGCCCGCCGATTTGGATGGTTGCACCGTTCTCCATCCTGCTACTTTGTATCGCACTGTTGCCACTCATTCCGGCAACCGAACACTGGTGGGAAAACAACCTGCACCGTTTCTACGTCGCCGCCACACTCGGCGTTCTCACGCTGATATACTACGGAACGGTTTGCGATTTTCCGGTCGCGGCTCACTGGCCGACACACGCCATCGTCAACCCTGCTACAGAAGGCGGCGGGGCAGTTGTCACAACAGTTCTCATCAACGCGATTGTCGCGGAGTACATCCCGTTCATTGTCCTCCTCTTTGCGCTCTTCACCATCACCGGCGGAATTCGCATCCAAGGTGACCTCAAAGCAAGCCCAATCGTCAATGCAACAATCATCGCAATCGGTGCAGTACTGGCAAGTTTTGTCGGGACGACCGGCGCGGCAATGCTCCTGATTCGTCTCCTACTCGAAACGAACAAAGAACGGAAATACAAAGTTCACACGATCATCTTCTTCATCTTTGCAGTTTGCAACTGCGGCGGATGTTTGCTGCCAATCGGTGACCCGCCGCTCTTTCTTGGTTACCTCAAAGGCGTCGATTTCCTCTGGACTTTCTGCCTCTGGAAGGAATGGCTCTTCGTCAACGGTACGCTCATTGTTCTCTACTTCTTGGTCGATGCCCTCTGGTTCTATCGCCGCGAAGACGGTGCCGACAAGGCCCGCGACAACGTCGAAACTACTCCGCTACGAATCGTTGGTCTGTGCCCGAATCTGCCGCTCTTGATCGGAGTCGTTCTTGCGGTTATGTACCTCGCGCCGGAGAAAAATATCTTCAGCGTCATTGGTCTACAACAACTTTGCGGCCTCTTCGGCGCAAACGACCTCGTCTGGCATCCGTGGTACTTCCTGCGCGAAGCGGTACAACTGCTGATGGTGTTCTTCTCGATCACGCTGAGCCGTCGAGAAATTCGATTTGCGAACAACTTTACCTTCGGTGCGATCATCGAAGTCGCCGCGCTCTTCTTCGGCATCTTCATCACGATGCAGGCACCGCTCCAAATCTTGAACGCGAAAGGTGCCGAACTCGGAATCGACACGCCAACCAAGTTTTTCTGGGCGACGGGCGGTCTCTCGTCGGTACTCGACAACGCGCCGACTTACGTCGTCTTCTTCGAGGCCGGACGTGCGACGTATGAAAAGGAACTGCGCGAAGGTAAAAATGGGGGAGCGCAAGAGGGTAAAAAGGTAGTGACACAAGAACAGTACGACGCTGCCAAGAAAAAGATTGGCGTCGCCATCGACGAAAACTTTTTGATCGCCATCGCGCTCGGTGCGGTGTTTATGGGTGCAATGACGTACATCGGCAACGGCCCCAACTTTATGGTCAAAGCGATAGCAGAACAATCGGGCGTGAAAATGCCAAGTTTCTTCGGCTACATGGCGTGGAGCGTGGCAATACTGATCCCGATCTTCATACTCGTTGACTTGTTATTCCTCGACGGCTTCGTGTTCTTCATCTCCGAGATGAAGGCGTTGCTGCACTGGTGATGAGGTTGACGCAAAACATGGTTGCGCGTCCTACATATCAACAACCCGAATTGGATACAAAACGCCAATGTCTACACTTCAATTTGAAACGACGGTCGCTTCCGACGGCACGATCACGCTTCCTACTTCTCGTTACGACGCGGCAGAGTTTGTGAACAAGCCTGTGCGCGTTGTTGTCGAGCGTACTCCCGTTCAAGACAATGGCAAACCGTTGCCGGAAGGGTATGATCCGAGTCTTGCGCGTTTTGTCAGCCCCGAAAATTATGGCTTTATACGAGCTACCGGTGATATTGTATCACCCATCTATCCTGTCTGGGAGACGATGCAATGATCTTGATTGATACGCATGTTTTGATCTGGTTGTACGGCGAACACGAGAGGATTTCACCCAAGGCACGCCAGATCATACGGGCAACCGACGTTTGCAACTACTCCGCAATTTCGCTTTGGGAGATTGCGATGTTGTATCAGAAGCGTCGCGTGAATCTTGGTGGTTCCTTGAAAGAATACTTCTTGTGGCTTGCCGAGTACCGAGATTTGCAGATGCTGCCGATCACGTTCGACATCGCCGAGCGTAGCGGAACGCTCGACATGCACGGTGATCCAGCGGACAGACTCATCGTCGCCACCGCCATCGAACACAGCTTGACGCTCCTAACCACAGACCACCTCATCACCGACAGACACATCGTCTCGACCGTTTGGTAAACGTATGGCAGGTCATGACAACATGAAACACTACTACTCACAAGTTGACGGTGTCGTTTTGACGCACTCCGACATGATCTTTGCAGACCATTCCCGCAAAGTTTTAGTGAACTTTGAGCGTGCCAATGCAAACGGATTTGACTTTGTACAAGGTTCTTTGCCCGAATGTACGTTTCAAAAGACGTTTGGGTTTAGCGAAGACGAAATCTTCGCCTTGATGAGCTACTTGAAGGACAATGCCATGCTCATCTGGGAGTTCGCCGAAAAGGGAGGTGGCTCGAATGCCTAAAGCACTGCGAGACTTCTTGGGGTTGTCGTTCTTCTTTTGGTCTAACGAGGAAAGCGGTAGTGGTTTGGAACCAATCCACATTCACATTACCAAAGGTGTGCCTCACGAAAACGCCACCAAAGTATGGCTAAAACAAGACGGCTCTGTGGAATTATGCCACAACAATAGTCAACTCACTCCGAAAGAACTATCAAAGTCACTCGAATACATAAGAGCGAACTACAGCAACATTGTCTCAGAATGGTATCGCCATTTTGGAATGTAGGCTCGGTAACTGTTCGCGGCAAATCGTATTGCCTGTCGTCCCCATGAATTGAACCGTGAACGGCCACACTGTTTGAATTTACCGCACCAAAACGGGCATATCAATGCAGGAGCAAAACAATGACCGACATCACTGATTCTGCCGTGAATCAACCTGATTCCGTCGCCAGTGCGGAGAACTCGCTGTGTGTTGTTGTTCACGTCGCTCAGTTATTGTCGGCGGGGTTTGGGCCACTGATTCTTTGGTTGATTCTGCGAAAGAAATATCCGCGAGTCGATCAACACGCACGGGTCGCGCTAAACTGGGCAATCAGTTGGTTCATTTACGCTTTCGGCAACATGCTGGTGATGCTGTTGTGCGTCGAATCAGGACATCCAACACCAGTATTTGCAATTTGCATCACCATTCACGTCGTGCTTTGCGTATTGGGAATCGTCTTCCCGATCATGGCGGCGATGAAGGCAAACCGAGGCGTGCTGTGGAAGTACCCATTGAGCATACCGTTTTTCCGCGTGAACGGATGAACGGTGGTGTGAACGGTTACGAAGTGCCGTCAGGATGGGTTCCCGCCTACGCGGGAATGACGGAATGTGGTGGGAATGACGGAGCTACGCAGGAATGACGGAGCAGTAAACGGTTTCAAACAATCAAAATCGGGAGGTTTTTACAATGTACACTCCAGAACAAGAAGCATTGGCGCGCGACGCCTTTAATCAGCATTCACGGCGCGACTTTTTGAAAGGTGCGGCGTTCGGTGTGGCCGTTCCTGCGATAGGTGCGGGGGCGTTCTACTTCGGATACGACCTCGCCGAGGGGCACCCTGTTCGTGTCGGCGTATTGGGGGTGGGCGACGAAGGTAACGTCCTTCTCGGTGCAATCAATCCACGTTACATCGACGTTCGTTCGATTGCCGACATTCGTCCATATAATTTGCACCGTGCGTTTTACGGCGACGTTTACAGCGACGCCGCTCTCAAGGCGCGCCCCGGTCTGCTCTCGGTCTACGGCTGGGACACCGAAGACGAGGCCCGCAAACATATCAAGGTCTACGCCGACTACCGCGAACTGCTCAAGAACGCGAAGGCCGACGGGATTGAAGCGGTCATCATCGGTCTGCCGCTTCACCTTCACGCTCCGGCGACAGTCTACGCTTTGCAGCTTGGACTTCACGTCATCACCGAAAAACTTATGGGGCACAGTGTCGCCAACTGCAAAGAGATGGCGATGGCGTCGAAACTCGCGCACCGCCACTTGGCAACGGGACACCAGCGTCACTACAACATTCTGTACGCCGAAGCGGTTGACCAGATTCGTCGCGGACTTCTCGGCAACATTCACCACATCCGTGCGCAGTGGCATCGCGGCAATTCTCCGGGGAACGACTCGTGGCAAATGCCGATGCCGGAAGCGTTCAAGCCCGACGACCCGCTCGCCAAACGACTCGCAACGGAGCTTGCGTCGTGGAAGCGTGAACTGAAGCAGGCACGCGGACGCGAGATCGAAACGTGGGCGAAGAAGGTTGCCCAAAAAGAGGCGCAGCTTGCGGACGCGATTCTGCTTAAAGGTGGTGAGTTTAACGGCACCAATTTGCAACCTATCGAGCAGTACGGTTACGAGGCCGCCGATGTCGAGTGGGAAGACGCACAAAACGGGCGACAGATTTATCACCGTCCGGCGGGCGAGGAGCTATTGCGGTGGCGTCTCTGGAACCGCACCGGTGGCGGACTCATGGTTGAGCTTGGAAGTCACCAACTCGACGCGGCGAGTATTTTTCTTGCGGCAAACAACGACTACTATCTCGACAGCATTAACAGTACGCGAGATCGCGGCGAGAAAGTTCATCCGCTACGGTGCTTCGTCTCGGCGAATCGAAATCTTTTTGGTGCCGACCGCGAAGTTCACGACCACATCACAACACTCGTCGAATTTCCGGCTCCCGACTACGATGCTTCGAGCATAGCGGGACGTAAACGCAAGATCACTGTTCAATACTCAACGATCAACGGAAACGGTTTCGGCGGTTACGGCGAACTTGTTTTCGGTACGGCTGGAACGTTGATGCTTCAGAGCGAGAACGATGCGCAGCTATTTCTTAACCAGACAGCGACGCGCGTCGGTGCGCGGAGTGGCGGCGCGGCTGCACTCGACACGCAATCGAGCGGCCCCGCGCAAAAGGCTGTCGCGGGTGGCGGCGGCGGACGCGGCGATGTCAGTCGCGGGTACCGCGAAGAACTCGAACACTGGGCGTGGTGCATTCGCGTTAACCCTGAATGTGCTGATCCGACACTGCGTCCGCGTTGTCATCCGAAGATTGCACTCGGCGACGCTGTGATCGCACTCGTAACAAACATCTCGTCAAACTTGGGACGGAGCGTCGATTTCAAAGAAGCGTGGTTCGATCCCGATTCCCCCGACACACCAGAGACCGACTTGCTCGGTGCAGCCGACGGCAAACCCGATCTCACAAAGTCGATCTATCAGATGTAGGGCGGTTGTGAACGGTTACATCACATTCACACTCGACTCGCAGACGATTGCCGTTCCGGCGGGGACGACGCTGCTTGAGGCGGCGCGGTCGCTGGGGATTGACGTGCCGACGCTCTGTCACTCGCCGTGTGGGTCGCGTGATTCGGCGAGTTGCCAAGTTTGCGTGATGAAAGTTTTCGCGTCGCGCGACGCCGTTGGGAAAATCGTCCCTTCGTGTGTGACGCCAGTCGCGCCGGGGATGTTCGTTGAGAGCGAGACTGAAGAGGTTCACGCATTGCGTCGTGTTGCTCTTGAACTTCTTTTGAGCGACCATCGCGGCGACTGCGAGGCACCGTGTTCGTGGGGTTGCCCAGCGCGGCTCGACATTCCGGCGATGTTGCGCAGTGTTGCTGCACAAAACAATGTTGCACAAAATGACTTCGCAGCAGCGTGGCGTGTCGTGCGAAAGACGATCCCGCTTCCCGCAACGCTCGGACTCGTCTGTCCAGCACCGTGCGAAAAAGTGTGTCGGCGGCGTTCGGTCGATGCACCGGTTTCGATTTGCAAAATCAAACGCGATGTCGGTCTCTTCGCGGTGCGCGAACGTCTCAAGGATAACGAATGTCCAGCCGACGACTCTCTAGCTGGCGCATCCGTCGGTATTCTCGGCGGGGGCGTGAGTGGACTTTCGGCGGCGTACTTTTTGACTCGCGCGGGCGTGCATACAACACTCGTCGAGAGAACCGAGAAGCTCGGTGGACGTTTGCGAAGCGTTGATGAATCGATCTTGCCGCGAGAAATTCTTGATGCCGAAATCGAATCACTTTATTCGCCGCTTCTCGAAATTGTTACGGGCAATATCTCACCGCGCGAACTGCTCGACATGCGCAAAGTTGTTCTGATCGCGACAGGCAGCGACAAGAGTGCGGTTGATGTTGGCGGCGAGCCGCTCGTGCCGCCGCTATTTGAGTGTGGTACGCGGTGTCGTTCTTCGCAGGCGATGATTGTTCGCAGCGTCGCCGATGGACGCGAAGCTGCTGGTGCGATTCTCCACTTCTTGCGGTATGGAGAACCGATTGTGTCGCAACCGCGCTGGGGCGTTCGGCGTCGCGGAAATCAGCTCCCGCCGACGTTAACGATTCCGCCCGCAGCAGTCACAGACGACACAACAGCGAAGGCGAAAGAGTGTCTCGACTGTGACTGTCAAAAACGCGATTCGTGTCGTCTGTTTCGTTATGCGTCGAAGTATGGCGCGAACACGTCGCGTTATGGAAACGAAGTAGCGACGAGCGACGAGCAACGTGTGTTAACTTCGCAGCATGTGCGTTGGGAGGCGTCGAAGTGTATCAAGTGTGGTTTGTGTGTTCGCGTCGCGGCGGCGGAACGCGAACAAATTGGTCTTGCCATCATCGGACGCGGTTTTACGTCTTCGCTTGCGGTTCCGTTTGGTGAACCGTTAGACGCCGCACTCTCGCCAGAAACGGCAGCAAATTGTGTCGCCGCGTGCCCGACATCGGCTCTCGTCAATGTATACCCGTTACGGGTAGATTTGTAGGCTTCGCCCTCCACCGCGCCGCGGCCTCGTTGGGCCGCTACCGTTTTGGTACGGGAAATTCAAACCGTCTTGAGTATACATTCTTGAAGAAAGGAAATGTTCCCATGTTCCATCGTCTCTGCGTGTGTGCAAGTCTTTTGGTGAGTCTGGTTGCGACTGGCTCGGTGCGATCCGAAGAGCCGCAAGGAGTGCCGCCTATCAAAGCGGTTTACTTTGTCCCGTCCGATTGCGAGCCGATTGCCGGGCGCGAAGAGCGACTCGGTCGTGTGATGCGGCACGTTCAAGAGTTTTATCGTCGCGGGATGAACGAGTGCGGTTTCGGTAACAAGACGTTTGCACTTGAGTTTGACTCGCCCGATAGTCTCAAACTCTACACCGTTCGCGGCGCGAAAAAGCAGTCGGAATATGGTCGCAACGATGCGGGGGCCGTGCGGCGTGAGGTCGTCGCAGCACTCCGCGAACAGTATCAGATCGATGCCGACCGCGAAGTGATCATCATATTTCAAGTGCTTCTCCGCTGGGACGGCGATAAGGCAACGGAAGTCGGCCCTTATGTTGGTGGCGGGTCACATCTGTCGGGAACGGCGTGGGTTTATGACGACAAGCTCCTCGACGCTGCAAATCTCCCAAACAAAGATGCGGGCGGTTATTACAACGGTCGCTGTTCCGTCGGCCAGTTCAACACACACTACATCGGCGGCGTCGCGCACGAATTGGGGCACGCCTTGAGCCTGCCGCACGACTGCGAACGCGACGCCGAACAGAGCGAGAAAGGCCACTCACTCATGGGCGGCGGAAATCACACCTACGGCAAAGAAGAACGCGGCGAAGGACGCGGCGCGTTTCTGTCGATGGCATCCGCGATGAGGCTGGATCGCGTAAGAGCATTAGCGGGCGACAAAGCAAAACGGTCGCCACGAACGCAATACGACTTTACCGAACTTCGCGCCGAACTTGAAAAGAGCGGTACGCCACAAAAAGAAAAACTCGTCTTACGCGGACAAGTCGCCGCTACGCCACCACTTTTGGGACTGATCGCCTTCTGCGACAACTCCAACATCAATTCCGACTACGACGCCAAAACGTGGACCACACGCCCCGACAAAGACGGGCGTTTTGAGATTGTGATTGACGAATGGGTTAGCGCACCTTATCAGTTGCGTCTGCAAGGAGTTCACGAAACTGGTGATGTGAGTTCGCTGTCAATCGACTACAGTGTCGATGCCAACGGGCGTCCTGACGTGGCCGCAATCAATCTTTTGGTTCCGGTTGCACGTCTCAAAAAGGCGTTCTTGTCGGGCGATGCTGCTGCACTGGAACGCGAAGTCGCCGCCTCGAAAGATGCGCCAAACGATGTGAAGCAAGAGTTGCAACGACGCGCGGTACACCTTGCGAAACTGCGTCAGAGCGATGCGCCGCTCATTGTGGCATCGGAAGTCACTGCCGAAAATCGGCTCGACTTAACGCAGGCCGTCTCCGCCAAAGCGACGACGGGTTGGGGGCCGCCACGGTGCGGAACGGTTCCAGAAGACGTCTTCATCCAAGTCGGCGGAAGTTTTTTTGAGTCTGGACTTTATGCCCACGCCCCGTCGCTCTATCGTTTCGCACTCGGCAAGAAGTGGTCACGTTTCGATGTCAAGTGTGGCTTGCAAGACGGTCACAGCGGCTCGGTCGTCTTCGTGATTCGCGGCGACGACAAGGAGCTGTTTCGCAGCGAAAAAGTGACGCCAGCGAAACTCGTTCCGGCGACGATTGACGTGAGCGGAATTGAATCGCTTGAGATGATCGTCGAAGACGGTGGCGATGGCACCAACAGCGATTGGGGCGTCTGGATCGAACCGACGCTGACTCGCTAATTTTTTTTGGAGCCAACCATGTGGGCATTTGCTGACATTCTCAAACTGGCGAAACAGTTTCAAGCGAGTGACATACATCTCGTTCGCGGTGTTGCGCCGCTCTTTCGTATTCACGGCGAAATTCGCTCGGCGAAAGGCGCACCGCTGACGAAAGAGAACCTCCAAAGTCTCGTCGAAGAAGTTGCTACGCCGCGACAGTTCACGGCATTCGAGTCGCAGCAGCACCTCTGCTTTTCGACTTACTGGGAAGGCGTTGGTCGGTTCCGCGTGAGTCTCTATTATCACGCGACGATACCAGAAGTCTCGATCCGCATTTGCGAGACGCGAATACGAACGCTCGAAGAACTCGGTCTGCCGCAAGTTCTCGAAGACTTCGCGCGACTCCCTTACGGACTCGTTCTCGTCACCGGACCGACTGGCGTCGGCAAGACGACGACGCTCAACGTGATGGTAGACATCATCAATCAAGAACAGCGCAAGAAAATTGTGATGATCGAAGACCCTGTTGAGTTCGTTCACCACAATTCCAAGAGCATCGTTATTCAGCAGGAAATCTTGACCGATACGCCGAGTTATCAGAGTGCGCTCATCAACGTTTTGCGGCAAGACCCCGATGTAATCGTCATCGGCGAGATGCGAAGTCTTGAGACGATTGAGACTGCTCTTACTGCGGCGGAGACGGGGCATCTTGTTTTTGCAACGCTCCACACGCCCGACTCGGTGCAGTCGATTCAACGGATTCAAACCGTCTTTCCGGCGGCGATGCAAAACCTGATCAACATGCAGCTTGCAAACTCGCTTCAGGCGGTTGTTTCACAACGTCTATTGCCGAGTGCCGACGGGAAAGGACGTGTCCTCGCGTATGAGGTTTGCATCGTCAACTATGCGATTCGGAATAAAATCCGCGAGCGAAACGCCCACCAAATTTATAACGACATTCAATCGGGGACGCGAAGCAAGATGCGTCTGATGGACGTTTCACTTCTCGAACTCTACCAGCGTGGCGCGATCACTTACGACACCGCAATCAGCAACGCCCGCGACCCCAAAATGATCTCCCAAGCCGCTGGCCCCGCTGAAGACGTGTCGGTATAGACCTGCGGTAAGCGTTCACAGTATTCAAGTAGCATCGCTAGTTGGTTGTTCTTTTTTCTCACACGAAGGCACGAAGGCGAGTCTCCGCAGATTTCGCAGATTCACGCAGATTTTGCTGCGAAGTTTTAACCACGAAACACACGAAAATCTGCGACAATCTGCGGATTCAACTCCTCTTCGTGTCTTCGTGTGAGACTCCTCAAAAATTCGTGAACGGTTACGCCCCGCGTTACTGGTCTGCTCAAGGATGCGTCATTGAAACGGGTTCGAGTATCGCATCGCTTCGTCTTTGACCAGAGACGTTTTTGCTGGCCGATGCTAACTCACCTGCGTTTGTCGCAGTGCCTCTGGTTTCAACACGTCCTACTCCCATAAAACCGCGTCTCTCGGCGGCAACGGCCAGTGTTGCTTCGGCTTCTCGGTTTTGCATAAGCGTAGCGGTCCAGAACAGCATCGTCGCCCGCGCCATCGCTGCGTGATAGGCGGCGTCATTCTCGCCAGAGCCGATCATGCGATTCCCAGAATAGATTTGATGATCGCCGCCAGCAAGCGTAAGAAGATAACACGCTAGATCAGGCGGTGCCATATCAAACGGGATGCGCCGCTGCGGCCCCTTCGTCATTCCGACTACAGAGTCGTCGTTTGTTCCAGCAACAAATAGGACAGGTCTGTCAATGGTCTGATAAAGTTGTCGCGGCGCGATGTTGGTTGGATACACTGGGGCACCGAGCGAAACAACCGCTTTAATGCGAGCGTCGGCGAGAGACGGGCCACCATCTGGCGGAGTTTGCCCAGCCAACATCAGCGACGCAAGTGCGCCGAGATTGTAGCCACTGACGCCAATGCTATCGGTGTCAATCGCAACTCCAATGAGACTCTCTGGTGTCTGCTCGTCACCGTTTCGGTTGCGCGTAAGCCAGTTCAGTACGGCGGTTATATCGCGTGTGATGGTTCGTCCAGTCCAATACTTTTGATACGCATCTTTGTAGGCAACGAGTGGACGAACCCGCTCGTCACGACAACCTTCACTCACCTCTTGATGGCGAATATGAATCGAGACAAAACCGCGCGAAGCCCACGCCGCACCAAGATAACCACAGTCGTTTTGCGATCCGCCAAGTCCGTGTGAGACAAGGATAACCGGACACGCCGAACTCGCTTGAACAGGCCGGTAGACCTTGACGTTGATCCGTCGCGGCCCCGGCTCTACTGTGAGCGTTAGCCGCACCGTTCGCACGCCGACCGGACTCGGCAATTCACTAGCTTCGCGCGAGAGCGACTGTGGCGATGTCGCTAGAGTGGTCTCGCTTGCATCGCGGAGATCACCCAGAGATTCTGCGCGGACAACCGCTACACAAACGAGTATCACAACAACAAAAAACGAAAAGCGATACATATAACACCTTCTTACCGTTATGGGGAATTCAAATCGTCTTGCGGAGTGTCAGTTGGTCAGTTCGAGCGGCAACGAGTCGCTGAACGGTAGCGGCGAAGAACTGTTTTTCTCTGGTGCGGACGTGTTTGCTGTTGGGGCTGGCTTGCTACCGGCTATTGGTGAACTGAGTATTTTCCCAAAGTTTTTGTCGCGTTCGCGTCGTTCGCGTGCCGCCTGACCGTCTGGGTGCGCGTGTTCGGTTTCGAGTTGAGACAGTGCCGCCTTTGTCTGGGCTGGTCGCATTTCCTTATTGGCGTCACAAATTTCGGCAGGACACGCACACGGCGAACGCAAACAAAACTTGCACGCATAGGCATACGAAACTTGTCCGGCTCGCGGCCCAGTCGTACACTGGCACTCTTCCGCACGGCAATAATCGCACGTCCATCGAAACGTCGTCGGACGCTGGTAGGCACCCCACATTGCTGGATTCCATGTCGGCTTGTAGTACGGTGCGGGATTGTAGTAAACGGGAAAACGTCCGGCACCGTTGTTGTAGAAGTTTGTGACAATCCGAGGCGGACGCCCAAAGTGTGGATTGTAGTTATACGGATTGAACTCACCTTTCGGGCCGTGTCCGTCGGCGGTGTGTTCGCATGGGTCGCTGCGGCGGGCGCGACACGCATCACACGTTCCGCACGGTTCTTCGCCAGCCGTAACGTCACAAAACGAACAAGTGTTCAAATCGCGCGGCTGAACACAGTGGCGGCAAATCCGTTTCTGGCAAGGAAAACCATCACGGCACGACGGACACCGACCACATGGAACAAGCTCACCACCCTTACAGATTGGGCAAACGGCACCGGCAGTTGTGTCGAGTGGAATCGACATTGGCGATGTGACGGGTTCTGCTGTCTGGATAGTTTGTGGCGGAACTTGGGCAACGCGCACCGGTGACGATGTGCGCTGCACAGCTTCAACTGATGGGGCAGGGCGTAGATCGCGCCGCACCGCTACATCCGACGAAACCGGCGGCGTCAGCGACGCAGCAGATTGACGCGATTGCGCCACAACAGTTCCGCAACTGACCGCAAATAAAACCAGACTACCAAACCAAAGCAAGTTTCGTTTTGTCATGACATCACCACCCAGATTACATCAGTGTCGCTTCAAGCAGGCCAATCGGCTTACCCTTCGCAACCAGTCTAGCATGCAATTCTTGCGTAGGCGGAAAGATTTCACAACGATTCAAGAATCCATCGCGCACGCGATTTACCGCGTGGTTCGTCCGTGGAAGAGAATGTCGTCGCCGGACGGAAGCCACTCGGAAGATGCAAACGTAACTGCGTTACACATCTCCGTCAGGCCACAACCAGCAATCGGCGTCGGCGATGCGGCACCGCCAATCAACTTTGGTGCGACGAATGCGTAGACTTCGTCGATGAGGTTTTCGTCGAAGAACGAACCGAGAATTCGTCCGCCACCTTCGACGAGAAGATTTGTCACGCCACTCTTTGCAAGGTGCGTGAGGAGAATGTTGAGTCGTGTCGTTCCGTCGTCGATGAGCAGAGTTTCTGCACCAGCCACTTCAAGACGCTTGCGTTCTGCATCCGTCGCGGTCGCGGCAACAACAAGGAGCGGCACGTCGCACGCCGTCGCCAGAAGACGACTCGATTCGCCAACCGATTCAGTTCGCCCGACGACGATTCGTCGCGGCGTGCGAACGTTAGAGCCGCAAACATCACGAACCGTGAGGAGCGGGTCATCGCGTCGCGCTGTTTCACCGCCGATCAAGATCGCATCGACACGGCTGCGAAGCTGCATCACCGTTGCCCGCGACGCGGCACAAGAAATCCAGCGACTCGAACCGGTCGTGCTGGCGATCTTGCCATCGAGCGTCATTGCATACTTTGCGATAACCCACGGGCGATTGTTCTTGAGTCGCATCAAGTATGGCGCGAGAACGTATTGCGCCGCGATTTCCTCGACGCCGACAGTTACGTCGATTCCGTTTTGGCGAAGCTGTGCAACGCCTTCACCGCTGACGTGTGGAAACGGGTCGAGCGTGGCGACAACAACGCGACGAGGCCGCGCCGCAAGAATTGCATCGGTACACGGCGGCGTCTTGCCGGTGTGACAACACGGTTCAAGCGTGACGTAAATCGTTGCACCATTGGGGTCGGTCTTGCACGAATTGAGTGCGACAACTTCAGCGTGCGGACCGCCAAACGTTGCGTGATAACCTTCGCCCAAAACAACACCATCGCGGACGACAACACACCCGACCATCGGATTCGGTTCAACACAACCTTCGCCGCGCACCGCAAGCGATACCGCGCGACGCATCCAGTATGCGTCGTCGGCTGTTTGGTTGTGTGACGTTGTTTCTGGGTACATGGCCGGTTACTAGACCTGTTCGGAAACATAAAATTGGGGCGATTTGGTAGTTCAGGTTCGGCATAGCCGAACCCTCCAGTTATCAACGCCGTAGGCGTTTGGAGGGTTCGGCTATGCCGAACCGCTGTGCGGGTGCAAGTCTCTGAACAGGTCTACTGAATGAAGCGTTCTTCGCCACCGTCGTTGTTGATGGTGACATCGCCAGAGTCTTCAAGTCGCCGGATGACATCGACGATTTCTTGCTGTACCGTTTCGACTTCCGATGCGCGGAGTGCTCCCAAGAAGTCCATTTCTTCTTGGAGCATTTGTGCGGCTCGTTTCGACATGTTGCGAAAAATTTTCTCGCGTAGCTCTTCGCTGCTCCCCTTGAGAGCCTTCGCCCACTGCGAACTTTCAACACCTTTGAGGATCGTTTGAATGTCTGTATCGGTGAGTTTGAGAATGTCTTCAAAGACAAACATAAGACGCCGAATATCATCGACGAGTTGCGGGTCGTCTTGTGCGAGTGTTTCCATGATCGTTCTACCGGTGGCGCGGTCGATTACGTTCATGATTTCTGCAACAGCATCGACACCGCCGGCACTTTCAAAGCGTTGGCTCATCACGCTTGCCATACGCACTTCCAACCCTTTCTCGACCTCTTTGATGATGTCTGGACTCGTTTGCTGCATCGTCGCGATCCGGCGAATGACTGCAATCTGCCGTTCAGGCGTGAGTGCATTGATCACGTCCGATGCCTGACTAGGTGCCAGATGCGTGATGATTAGCGCAATCGTCTGCGGGTGTTCCTCGACGATAAACGTAGCAAGGTTTTGGCTGTCAACTTTCTGCAAGAAACCGAACGGTATCGCTTCGAGCGACGCGCGAACGGAGTCGATGATCGCCGAACCATCGGCACCGAGAGCCGACTCCGCGAGCGACGCCGCCACGTTGAAACCGCCCGCGCTGCCTAGTAGCTTCGTCGGGTTCGCACGCGAGAACTCCTTGATGACGTTCTCTTGCTCTTCGGGCGTAATCATACCGATCTTCGCAATCTCGGTCATGACGACCTCGACCTGCTTCTGCGGCAACCGCGTCAGAATCTCCGCCGCCGCTTCCTCCGGTATGCTGACCAAAAATACTGCTGCTTTGCGTAAATTGTTTGTGGCCATAACTTAACTCGATTCGTTACGACGGAGACGTATGACGTGTCTTATCGTCGTGGTGTCGTTGCTGCTGCGGTTTGGTCAACTACTTCGTGTGCGAGTGTGATCATTTCCTCGCGGTCGAGTGGGAGGCGATGCACGCTCCACTCCGCCGAACCAATTTGCGGTACTGCTCGCGGTGATACCGCTTGGATCAATCGGTTGTTCGCGTCGAAGTGTATGTCGGCTATCGGGAATTGCGATGGCCCGCGCGGTGAAAGTGTGATCGGATCGGCTAAGTCGCCGTTACTTCCGACTCGCCAAAGCTGAAGTGACGACGTGCCGCTGAGCACCGAAAGAAACGAGTTGTCTGGACTGATTTCAATACTGCGTACACCGCCTATTCGCGTTGCAAGTACGATGGGCGTGTGAACTATTGCTGCTCGCAACGTGCCGACGTTCCACGCCAGAAGTTGCTGGTCGAGACCCCCGGAAAGCAACGTCTGCGAGTTTGGAAGTGCGGTGAGCACGGTCACCCATCCGCGGTGTCCGGTGAGCGTTCCGAGCGGTACCGACATGCCGTTTTTCAGTCCCCACAAACGAATCGTGTTGTCTTCGCCACCAGTTGCGATCCACGAATGGTCAGGCGCGATGGCGATTGACAAGATTCCGCTATCGTGTGCTTTTATCGCTGATAGACCAATTCCTGTCACGGTGGCGGTCAGATCGTAGATGCGTAAACTTCCGTCTTCGCTCCCGATAGCGAGCCAGTGTGAATGGCGGCAAAACGCGAGCGACTTCACCGGTTGCGTGTGGCCGCGAAGTGGAATCGGTTGGTGCCAAGCGGGCGCATCAACAAGACGCTGACACTGCGCAACCGATGCGATGTTCCATAACAAACACTGCGCAGGTACGCTGGATACATTGCGTTCGTTGCGTGTTCCAGTGAACGCAACCATCCACAAACCGTCTGGCGACAGCGCAACTTTGCGAAGTCCGGGAAGAACGACGGGCAACGTGAAACCGCTTTGCTCGGCGTGACCGTGCGGGCGAGTCCACCACCAAGTTATCGTTCCGTCTGCGCACCCCGCGACGACGAAACGTTCATCTGGAGTCATGCAAAGACTTACTACTGGAGATGCCGTTTCCGTCAGTGTTTTTACCTCGTGCTTTTGTGCGTCCCACAGTTTGATCGTACCGCCACGACACGCTGCGGCAATAAATCGTCCTCTAGGTGTTACTGCTATCGACTCGATCTGCGGGAGCGAATCCATGACTGGTTCGGCCACACGCAAACCCAAAAGCAATGCACGCAACAAATGGCTCTGCTGCGCAACGGTCTCGCTTCGCTGCGACGTTACCAGCAGGTCGTTCACCTCCAAACACATAGCGAGGCTTTCGAGTGGATTCTCGGACGCTATCGCCGCTGCACGCTCAAGTTGCTGCGATGCAAGAGTGGAGTTGTCTTCGCTGCGAACCTCACTCGGCGTGAACAGGTCGTTCAACGTCGTCTGTGGATCGGACGTGACTAACGTTTCGTTCGCAATGTTTTCTTCGGTGGGCAGGGCGATTGGTGGCGCAATTGGTGGCGCGATTGGCAGCGCGGCGATGCGTGGTGACGCGGCAACTTCGGTGCGTTCTGCAACCGCCAACCATTCAGCACCGGTGCTGGTGATTGGCGTAAGAAGCTCGCTTGCTGTTGTGGTTGCGTTCGCTGGATGAGCGGGAAACACTGCCGACGGCGACACGGCAGAAGCAATCTTGTGTGACGGTGGCAGAGTGGCGTCAACGATCTTGCTTGGTTCGCGTCCGAGAAATGTCAGCATCATCACGGCCACGCCGCCAACAATACTGGCCAACTGGAGCAAAACGAGGCGTCGTCGATGTTGGTTGTTCGTGCTCGATTTCGGCTGCGTGACGATTTCTGGAACTGGAAGATTTAACCGTCGTCGCCGTCCTGCGCGGCGTTGCGATCTCGCACAACTTGGTTGGTGCGCGAAGTCGAAGTCACAACACGGACAGACAACTGCTACACCGTCACTCCACACCTTAACGACAAACCCGCACTGCGGACAGACGTGTCCGTGGTGGTCGGTTTTTGCTGGCGAGTTGGTCGCCGGTCGCTGATGCGGGTGTGGTGCAACAAATCGGGTCATCGCCTCGATTCATCGGCATGCGCCGCACGCACAACACGCTAAATACGGAAAACCGACACAACTACTACCATCGCTAAACTTCGCCCATACAGACAGGTTCCCGCGTGTTTTCGATCATCCAGTTTGCGTAAGGTGCGTTGACTTCAACGATCTGAATCGCCGTAATTTGCGGGCACAGATAAGGATGGAGCGATTCGACAAGCTGGGCGATTTGCGAAAAAAGTCCGCGCCGAGTTTTGGCGATGGCGAGTCGTTCGGGCGAGTGCTCGCGTTTTCCTTCCCAAGTGTAGAACGACTCGATTGGCACAATCTGCACGCACGCCACGAGTCGCTCATCGAGAAGTTTCTCGGCAATTTTGACCGCAGATTCTTCGTCGGGAAACGTGATTTGGACTTCGATGAACATGTCAGTGGTCTCCGTCGTGACAGGCATTGCAGAGGAATTCGCGCGGTGCTGACAAGAGTCCTTTTCCTTTGACGGTCGAACCGTGAAGTGCGTGACACAGTTCGCAATCTTGAAGCGGTTCGAAGACGTGTCCGTGCGTGACCGCGAACTCCTTCGCTGGATGACAGACCAAACAAGCAGTGAACGGAAGCAGCCGTCCGACTATCGGCGACGCCCCATCGGCATCAATAACTTCGTGGCAGTCGCTGCACGTTTCGGATTTGTTGATGTCGATGTGCGACTTTGGCGCGACATTGTGTACGGTCTCGGTAGGGAGTGCCACTGTTCGTTTTGATGGCGGTGTTTTCAGTTCGAGACCAACGGCAGACTGCTGCCTCGCTTGAGCGAGAAAATCTTTGATGTTTTTCGGCAACCACATCTCGCCATCGAAATCAATACACCAGTCAACAAGCAAAAACATCAGCGCACCGCCGAAGATGAGCGTCATCACGACGGAAACAAAAGCCTGAACGGCAAATATCGCGCCGCTATTTTTCGATTGATTTGACATGTGTATGCAAAATGCAAACCGGATTGTTGTAGTCTCTCATTCAAGGTTGAGCACCGGCTTGACTTCGATTGTACCGCGACTCTCTTCGGGGTTTTGTACCTTCCCTTTGACACGGAGACAGATCGCAACATTGTCGGGCGGCGTAGTTGGAACGACAATGCGAAGCGTGAGCGATGGCGACTCGCTCGAAACTTTTCCGCCGCGTGGCGTGGCGGGGAACACCTGTTCACCGACAACCAGCTCGACACTTTCAATCTCAAGCGTCGCCTTTCCAGCCGTTGCGTTGAATGTGATCCCATACGTTGCGGGCCGCGAAAAGAAGCGGCGACAACCGATCTCTATCGGCCAGTCGAACGCACCGCTGGCCACGTCTTTCGGGAACCAGCCGTAAGGGATTGACACGTCGCCTTCGCCGCTGTAACAAAGAGTGCCGAGCATACCGAGTCCGAGGTGCGACTGCGGATCGAGCTTCACGCCGTCGCGGAGCATCTCCCAACACTGCGCGTTCCGCTGGGGATGATTTTTGTAGACGATGAATCCTGCCAGAAAGATCGCCTGATTCTGTTCCGTCGTGAGGACGGCGTTTCGCTGGTCGTTCTTGGCTGCGAGCCATTTCTGTTCGGCCTCGTCAAACTTTTTGTCGGCGACAAGCTGCGCGAACTCGCCACAAAATCCGCGTACATTCCACTGAAACCGTCGCTGATAACCAGAGGCGTCATCGGGATCAGACGACTTGATTTCCTCAAATATCGGTTTGTACGATTCGCGGAGAACGTGAATCGGCACCAAGTCGGTCAGCGCAACGATCCCACTCGCAAGCGCGACGCTTTTTTCTGTACCGGTCAAGTTGGTGGCGCGGTTCCAGTTGTCGTCGCGTATCTTGGACGCTTCGGCGGCGCGTTTGAGAAACGCTGTTGTCGCTGCGACGTTCGTTCCAAAATGAAAGGCGACATTATTCTGTATCGCCAAGATTCGCCCTTGGGAATCGTAGCAGACGATTGCGGGGTGCGCATCGATCTTCGGGAGTAGCGTCTTGAACGCCTCGCGTCGCGCGGCGTTTGGCGAAGTCTTATCGTCGGCTGGTGTCTTCTCTTCGAGGTCGATAACATCAAGAACATACTGCGGCGAAACCGCCGCAACAAACGCGGCATCTTCCCAAACAGACTTCTGAAATGTCACGCTTGCCGGAATCCAGTCGCTACCGGTGTAGAGAATCGCCACCAACTTCTTCTGCGAAACCGCATCTTGAAGCAGAGCCTCACCGTTCGGCGAGACGTTCGGCGCGCCGAACACAACCGCACTCAACATCGTAAACCATATCACAAAATTAATCGTTCGTGTACGCATCGAAAACTCCTCGTCGCAGTGAAGAAAAAAATCAGTAGAGCGGCTTCCCGTACACTTGAAACTTCGTCAGGTGAAAAAAGTCGCTCTTCACATCGCGCTCGCGTTCGGCTTTGACGTACTGCGCTCGCATCGGCTTTTTCGACAGGTCAACGACCCACTCGTTGTCGGCCTTGTCGCTGCGGAAGACTTCTGTCCAGTTCTGTTTGTCTTCCGAAACCGATACGACTATTGGCACGCTACGTCCGTTGTTTTGCGTGCAGACGTTTCGCAGATAAATCATCGAGACATCGGCGTTGCCGGGGAGCGTGACAATCGCCCACGGATTCTTTTCGTTTTCAGTGTGGAAACTGGCAGGCTGCGAGTCGTCGATGACGCGGCGATAGTTTGTCGGGTCTTCGTAACGACTCGTTGAACTCGTCTGAAGTAGCCCACCACCGGAGAGCAGTTTGTCTTTGCTCTTGATGAATCGTTCTCCCTTCGGTGGCGGCGTTATCTTTGCTTGCAAGTCGCTGAGCTGCTCGAAGATCGTCAGATCGCCTTGACGCGATGCGGTGAGAATCGCGTCGCGCAAGAAGTTTCCGAGTTGACTCCCGTCGCTCTTCCCGCGACGTTCGAGAACGTCGTTAACCGCTGCAACAAACGCCTCGGCAGTCTCCGCATTTTTCAGAAATATGTCGCTCCCCCAACGTATCACCGCTGAAAAGTTCGACTTCGAACCGTAGTGGGCATCAAGGAGCGCGGTGAAGAGTGCCTTGCACGCCGGAAGATCGTCTTTGATGTTTTTCCCTTGTTCATTCAGCGTTGCGTAGAAATCGAACCGTTCAGCAGTCGGGCGCGACGATTCTGGAAGACACTGGTGCATCTTGCGATAAAACTTCATCAGGTAGTCCGTCCCCGATTCTTTGATGACCGGCTCGGCGTACTGTCGCAGCAAGTTCCACGCGGTCTCTTCGTTGTCTTTCATTGCACTGGCAACGCCGACGCTCCACTTCGCCCAGATCGTCATATCTTTTTGGCCGGTGTCGCGGAGCCACGCGCCCCACGCCCGCCACGCATCGTAGTTGTTCGGCGATGCCGCACACGCCGCACGAAAGATGTTTTCAATCGCCGCGTCATAACTCGGCTTGCGAACGTCGAGTTTCAGGGCGAGTCCTTTCGCGCCGCCATTTTGAAAATACCGAATCTCAAACGGCGTTTTCCCCAAGGTGAACTTGTATTTTGCCGTCTTGGCCGGATTCATACCGCGAAGGCCATCGTTGTTAATTAGCTCTTTTCCGCCAACGAACAATATCGCACCATCGTCGGATGCAAACTCCATCGTATACTCACCGGCCTGCGTGCAGACGATCTCGCCAGTGAGAACGAAGGCGAAAAACTCGGAACGATTCGGCACATCGGAAGTTATGTCGGTGACATCGCGCTGGAGAGCGGGTGTGAGCTGGCTAACGTCGGGGAACTTGTTCCAAGTCCCGTGATAGATCGTTTGGTGCTGCGGTACGATTGTTAGCGGCGAACGTGTTGCAAGATCGATTAGGTGCTCCGCTTGGAACAGGAGCCACTGCGACTTCGCCCGACTTTCTTGATCGCGGAAAACGTCCTCCACCATATCGAGCGACGAATAGTAGTGGAGACCGTCGAAGAGTTGACAGTGTGAACCGGTGTAGGCACCGACGTTGTAGTGGATGTGCCATCGCCCGTCGCGGTGTCGTACCATATAGGCACAGTGTCCGGGTTGTCCGCCGGGCGTTGACGGAATACCGTGCGCCTTCGCGCTGGCCGCCCCGAAGTGCGACAGCGAACCGCAAACACCATCGACCTTGTGGATCGATTCGTAACGAGTGTAGACGTGGTCCCACGGACGGTAGTAGAGCGGGCCGTGGATGCTGTCGCTAAAGATATTGTTGAGCGAGTACGCGGCATACCAGCACGTCCCGCCATATTGATCCGTGAGCGTATTGTTTTGCCCGATGAGGTATTCGATTGCGTCGGCGGTCATCTTGTCGGGTGTGACGATGTACCGCATTTCTTGCGTTGTGAGGCGATCAAACGTCGGGTGCATCTGCCCCATTTTTTGGAAGCGTCGCACCGTCTGATAGTGATCGACAATCTGGTAGTTGTCGTTCCAGCACGTCAACGCCGCCGCGAGCGCGAGGTGGCGAAACGTCGGGTTTGATACGCATTCTTTTTCGTCATCGCTCTTAAAGATGAGATACAGAATCTCTAGCGCACGTTTTGGCGACTGTACATCGCCGGAGTTGAGAAAGTCGTCGATCACTTCCGGTTCGGAGAATACCCACGTCAAAAATTGTTCGCCGACTTTGAGTTTACGAAGCGATTCGAGCTGTGCCGGTGACACGGCCTTGACAAACGTCACCAGACGCAGTGCGTTTCGGTAGTCGTCTCGGCCCACGAGCGACGCCAATTTTTCTGGCGGCGTCGCCTTTTCCTGCGCGATGAGAAACGCTTCCTGCTCATCCGCAAAATTGCGGAAGTCGCTCGGCAGCGGCGATGCCAAGACTTGCGCGACGGACAGTACCGCCGCTAAACAGACCAAAGGAACCGTCTTGAGTAGACTCATAGTTCACCTCCATTCACAGCATAAACCCGGTAAACATCGTTTTCGTAACACAGCTTGAGGAACTTGCGTTTTGGTTGCGGTGGAAACGACGCGACAACAATATAATCGCATTGGTACTTTTTGACAAGTGCGGCGACGGAGGCGTCGTCCATTTCGGCGATGATTTGGCCGACAGATTTGTCCCAATCGCGCAAGCGCGACGCCGCCACAGAATTCGGCGGCGCGTTTTCTGATGCAGTCGTCGGCGCAGAAAAGAGTTCCGTCATCGCATCGTACCACTTCACGATTGATACGGCGTCTTGTGGTATCTCTTTCCACACGCCGACGTCCGCACGGTTTGCGTACCACTTGAACGTCGCCGATTCGCGCGGGACAAGAAAACGAGAATCTCCCCGCGTATTCGCCGCAATCCACCGGCACACGTCGCGCCAGTGATACGCAACAAACGGAACTGGAGAATCAATCCGACTCGTAACAAACCGCGTTCGCGTCTCGGCATACGAGAAGAACTTCGCCAGCGGTCCCCAGACGACAAGTGCAACAACGATCAACGGAAGCAACGTCTTCGGAACGAGTGTACGCTTGCAAAGAAGCGTCACGACGATACCGACCGCCACAACTGCAAGCCAAGCGATGTGTGGTTCGGCGGGACGGTCCCACGAGAAAAACAGCCAGCCGAACAAAACCGCTTCGATCACACAAAAACCGACGAAGCCAGTCGCCAGCACCAACATCGCCTCGCGTACAAATCGCAGATTCTTGGAAAAGAGTGACTCAACATCTGCGGCGACAATTCGCACCGCGACGAGCGTTGCCAGCATCGCCGTACCGAGCGGGACAGCAACGTCCGCGAGACGAAACCAGTAAAACCGCAGCAGACTCGCCGCAAGTTGTTTGTTGCCACTTGCCGTCGTCACAACGTCAATGCACAAACCAATCGCCGCTATCACAAGCGAACCGAATACGAAACGCACCAACAACTTCGCTGGTCGTCCGAGAAGTTCATTGCGTTGCAATAGCACGGCGAGAAGCAACATCACGACCGTGAGCAGTGCAAACCGCGCCGAATACTCCCACGGAATAATGTGTGGGACGAGGTGATGAGAGAGGCGAACGAAGGTGTAAACCTCGTCAGCAAACGCACGAACGTCGGGCGCAACACCACGATTCATCTCCAGCGCGGGTACAACTCCCGCGAGCGAAATCAATCCGCCGACAACGAGTGCAGGCAACATCGACAGCAGCGACGCACGTTCAGTGCGCGGCGTGTACATCCACGCCATCGCCGCCGCAATCACGCTCCAGCCGCCGACGAGAACGTGAAACGCACTCGCCATTCCAAAACAGAGCCACACACGTCGCCAGTGTCCGCGAACGAGTTGTTCGAGTCCGAGAAAAATTAGCGGAAACGCAAACGACTTCCCTTCGACGCCGCCGAAAACCCACTCGCCCGCACAGTGACACGTCTCCAAAAAATACGCAAACGCCGACGCCGCAACAACAACCGCAACACTCGACGCAAACGGTGACACCGATGACGTGACAGAGCGATCATCAAGAACGGCGTGTGCGAGTCGTCGCCATGTCCACGCGAGTGCGAGCCACGTCACGATTCGGCCAGTCCACACCATTGCGTTTGGCGTTAAGAAAAACGAGAGCCATCCAAACGCCAAATAAAAAACTGTGTGCGCGTCGCGTGTGGCGAGGAACGTGTCGTTTGGGAGAAAGTCGGTTTGCCAAAACCGTACCGCCTTGAGAACGTAATACGGCTCGTTCGAGTCCGGTACGCTCCACGCACCGTAGACCGCAAACAGAATGAAGATGCAGATGAGTTCGAGATGGCGGTGCATTGGAGGGATGGATTCCCGCCTACGCGGGAATGACGGGACGACGTTCAATCCAAATCGTTACAGAATCTGTCTTTGAGTTGTATCACCGCTTCGCGTGCGCGGGCGAGGAATGCTTCTTTTGTTTCGTCTTTTTCGAGCCAGATCGGTGGGCCGAAGATGATCCGCGAGAGCATCGGTACGGGTAGCGTGCGTCCGCGCGGCAAGATTCGGTTCATGTTGTCGATGTAGATCGGGATCAGTTCGATGTCGGGGCGACGACGCCCCATGTGGTAGAGTCCGCTCTTGAACTCGCCAACGGTTTCACCTTCACCACGGCCACCTTCGGGGAACATGATAATTGCATAGTGGTCGCCCATCTCACGAATCATCACGTTGACGGGGGTGTTGTGAATCTTCACGTTCTCCCGTTCGATGAGAATAGCGTTGAAGAGACGCCGCGATATGTAACGCCGAATCGGGCCGGCGTCCCAGTAGTCTTGGGCGGCGACCATTCTTGTTCGCTTGCGAATTGGGTGTGGCAGCGATGCCCAAATGACCAGAGCGTCGAGGTGACTGGTGTGGTTTGCGAAGTAGATGCGCTGGCAGACATCAGGCTGACAGTCGTACCACCGCACACTCGCGCCGCTCAAAAATCGCGCGGCCAAGACAAGCGTGTTCCGACACGCCGACTCAAACCACCGCGAAACGCGACCGCTCCACGAACGTCGCGGCGATGGACTCGAATCCGAAGGGAGCGTCTCAATCGCATCAGCCGGACTTGTGACCATGATTTGTTTTCCTCTCGATTCGCTTTCCCCCCAACGCCACGTTGGCAATTCTACCACAAGAGTTCACGCGACACAGAGAGGGAGCGCGCGTCACCACTTCATCCACGTCTCCCAAAATACCAGCCCAATCGCACAATAGGCAAAAAGTAGCGATTATTCCGATTATTTACTGTTTTCCGATTGTGCGGGGACGATAAGGGGGGAGATTCACTCGTTTGGTGTCCAACACCGCTCAAGCCGTAATTACATAGTGAGGTCTCCGTGTCACACAACAAGATTGGTCGCGTTTTCGTTGTCGCAGTTTTACTGGTTGCGTTCATCGTGTCAACGAGCGGTTGCGGCTTGTGCAAGAAGTACAAGCGTGGAATGATTCTGCGCGGCGACTGGGCGGTCGAGATCAACCGTACTCCGTGGGTCGGCTGTCCCGCCGATGTCGGTTGCGATGGGAAGTCGGGGCCGTGCGAAGACGCTAGTTGCGACGAACCGAGTTCGCCGCAGAAGAAGTTGCTGTCGCTATTTCGCCGAGGCGATGCCAAAGGCGAGACCGAAAAGCGACACGGATTTCGTATCGCGTGTGGAAAACGTCGCGGTTGCCGCTCGCAGTCACCGTGTCGTCTCTCGCCAATTTGCGGTTCGTTCTTCGACATGGACAAACCCAATCCAGTGATACTGGCGATGATGCGGAATGGGCAGATTCCGATCCCGATGGACGTGCCCGGCGTGATGGACCTCGTTGTCGGTGCTGGCCCTGCGTCGCCGTCAACGATGGGGGGCGGAATGCAAGCAATGTCGTCACTACAACCGATGTCACCGATGATGGCAAACTCTGGCGGATTGCCAGTCTTCGCAAACGGCGGAATCGGTAGCAACGCCAACTCTGGTATTCTCGCACAGCAGATTCTTGCGACGCCCGGAACGACACTACCGCCGGGCGGATCGCTTCCGGCTGGCGGTATGGTCATTGCGGGCGGAATGGTGATGCGTCCGTGCGGGATGGTGCCACAGTGTACGGCGGCGACGCCGTGCCGAACACATCCGCAATGCGGCGTACTCGTTCCCGCGACGATGGCCCAAGGTAACGCAATGATGCTCGCGGCAATGCCACAAGCGGCGTCACTCGGCGGCGGATTGTACCCTTCGCTCGTCGCTGGCGGGGCGGCAGGTGCCGGAACAAATATGGGAATGATGAATCCACTCACCGGACAGATGACCGGCCAAATGGTACAAGGTGTTGCTGGCAATGGTGCTCCATACGGCAATCCAAGTCTTGTCAATCCGGTGACAGGGCAGGTCGTACAAGGGATGTCGATTGCGGGTACGCCGCACGCGAGTTATCCGCCGATTGGTTACGCTGCGGAAGGTTACTCGCCGGGTTTCCAACAGCAATACGTGGGGAATCGCGGTGAAGAGGTCACCGGTGCGGTCGCGCAGCAAAACGATGAGAAGGGCGACAATCCCGAACGGGTTCCGATGCCATCGCCGCGATTCCATTCGGTTCCGACACGTCCGACATTCCAGCGAGCGCAAGGGATGGCGAGTAGCGACGCACCACAACAAGAAAACACGAGTGCTTCGGCATCGGCGGCGGCGATCCAGCGAGCGTACCTCAAAGGGATGTACGCTGCGATTCAGAAACAGCAATCTTCACCGCAGCCTGTTGGCACCGGTTTTTTGAACGGTCTTGCGGCGGCACCGTCTAACATTTGGGGATTCCTTACCGACAACAGATCGGCAGCCATGCAACGAGAGCAGCAGATACAGTTCCAAGCGCAGCAGATACTTTATCAGCAACAGCTTGCTGCGATGCAGCAACAAGCGGCGACAAACGCCACCGCGACACAAACTGCAACAAACAATGTGGCGGCGAACAACACCGCAGCGGCAGAAGACACCGACACGACTCGCAACGATGAGATCGTAACCGTCTCCCATAAAGAGGAGCCGCCCGCGCCGCCGAAGAAGTCGGCACCGATGCCAAAGTTGATTCAACAAGTCAGCTATCTCGACGTGCAATAGACTTGTTCGGAAACTTGCACTCACCCTGCGGTTCGGCATAGCCGAACCCTCCAAACGCCGTGCGACGTATGGCTGGAGGGTTCGGCTATGCCGAACCGCTTTTTCTTGCGTGAAAACTGCTCTAGGCAACGGGGTGAAAAATCTGTACGCTTCCACGATGGAGCAAATCCCCGCGCAGACGGTTCACGTCCCTGTTCTCTTGGAAGAGGCGGTTGCCGCACTTGGCGTCCGTGCTGGGGGCGTCTACGTCGATGGTACGCTCGGCGGTGGCGGACACACTGCAAAAATCGCCGAAGCTGTCGGCGACACCGGAACCGTCATCGCGTTCGACCGCGACATCGAAGCGATAAACCGCGCCGAAACTTTTATCCTGCCAAAATACGCGACAAACACCACGCACCGAAAAATACGTCTCGTCCACGCCGACACACGGTACGTCACCGAAGCGATGAAACAACTCGGTATCGAAAAGATCGACGGCATCGTTCTCGACTTGGGAATGTCGAGCGACCAACTCGACGACACAACTCGCGGATTTCGATTCGATTCCGACACGCCACTCGACCTGCGTTTCGACACGTCCGAAGGCGAACCAGCACACGCATTCCTCGCACGAGCAAGTGCAGACGCTATCGCAGACGCAATTTTTAACTACGGCGAAGAACGTTACAGCCGACGCATCGCACGCCAAATTGTTGAGAGCCGCAATTCAGGAAACCCCGTGCGCACCGCACGCCAACTGGCCGAACTCGTCGCATCGTGCGTCCCACGCGAACGCCGAACCAAAACCAACGCAACAACAATCCACCCAGCAACCCGCACATTCCAAGGACTCCGTATCGCCGTCAACGACGAACTTGCGTCGCTCACTTCTGTACTCAAACAGTTGCCAGAAGTTCTCGCACCGCGCGGACGCGCTGCGATTATCAGCTTCCATTCACTCGAAGACCGCATCGTCAAAAACGCATTCCGCGACGACGACAACTGGAACATCATCACCAAAAAACCGATCACACCAACCCCCGAAGAATCCAGTCGCAATCCACGCGCACGAAGCGCAAAACTCCGCGTCGCGGAGAGGAAATGAATTCTCATGCTTTGTTGGCAGTTCTTTTTTTGCGCACGAAGGCACGAAGAACACAAATGACGTCTTCAATTCCAATCCTCTTCGTGTCCTTTGTGCTCTTTGCGCCTTTGTGCGAAAAAAGAGCCGCTCACACGCAACGCAACAATGCAAATAATGTTGAGCAACCATGTCACACAAACACCGTTTTGAAGTCCACGACGATTTCACGTCTGCTCACGCGGCGAGTAGCAACGCTGCTGCGGTGCCGGAAAGTTCTGCGCCGGTACGGCGCGAGCGGGCCGTTCCGCTCGTCGATGACAGCGACACCGACATCGAAGAATCGCCGCCCGGATACGTTCAAATCTTGAACGCGGTGAAGAGTTTTTGTGCGCCGTTTTTGCCGCTGGTGTGGAACTACGTTGCGAAGTTCGTCACGCTCACAAAAGGCGGATACGTCATGATTGGCGGCGGTGTCGTTGCTGGTGCGGTCACCGCTGTGGCGTTCGCGTCGCAAATACTTGCACGCAAAAAAACTGACGAAGAACCAAGCGACACCGCAAACGCAACGAAACAACGCGAACCAAAAACTCCCAAACTCGAAACCGCCAAAAAACAAAACCACACAACGCCAGCCGACGAAAACGCATCACCGCGTTCCGACTGGAGAACGAAAATCGCACTCGGCTCGACCGCCGCCGCAATCGTTGTCGCTGCTGCGGCATCGTTTGTCGCGTTACAGATGCGCAAGTCTGGCGACACGCCCGCACCGGACGAATCACTCGCCATCGAAAACGCCGTTCCGCCAGAAGACGGCTCGTCGCCACCGCAACCAGTATTCGTCGATCTCATGCCGGAATCGCCCGCTGCGTCAACCGCAACAACGACCGCACCACAAAACCAGTGGACGCCCGTCGTCGCCCCACCAATCGCAAGCACGACGCCAGCACCATTGCCCGAAACGTCAATGCCAGTGCCAAACCTCTTTGCCGACAACACGCTCCCGCCAGTCAACACGCCTGCGCCGAATTCGATGTCGTTCGCAGAGCCGCCGCTAACCGCGTTCACCGAACCACCGCCCGAAGTCGTCTCGATGCCGATTGAACGCGAACCGCTGGTACCGTCGCGTTCGGCGTTCGAGAAGTCCGTGACTGCGGTGTCACCACTCGTCGAATCGGTCGTGGCGGCACCGTCGCCAGTGTCAACGTTGCCAACGTTGTCGTCACCAGCATCGTTATCTGCGCCAGCGTTGACAACGTTGTCGTCGCCAGCACCAGTGCCAGCGTCGTTTGCCGATTCGCGTAGCGCGCCGGAAGTCGCGCCGCTGGCAGCGATTCCTCGTGTACCCGAACCGATTGTGAATGACATGTCTGCATCGAACACGCCTCTTGCAACGCCGTTCACGCCGCCGCCGACGGAGACGCAGCCGTTACCGGCACCCGCACCAATCGTTGCCGTCGCCCCAGACATCGTGGCACCACCGGAGCCGTTTGTGTCGCTGTTAAGTCGTCCAGTCACGCCGCCGGTTGTGCATGCGGCAGAGGCGTCGCCATTCGTTCCCGACGACCCAATCGTTGCGGCGATGCCAGTTACGCCAACGATGTCAAGCGTTGTCGAACGAGTTCAAGACGTTCAGCGTGATCTTTTGAGTTCACCAGTTGCCCCACCGGTTGCGGCGAGGGTGACTCCGGTTACTACGCCGGTCATTGTCGAAGACGCACCGTTTCTACCAGAAAACGAAGACCTTACGAACTTGCTTCCGCGTCAATCTACGATGTCACCGCCACTCGTCGCGTCGGCTGTTCCTATGCCGGTTCCGATGTCGGCACCGCCAACAACGATACCACCGCTGATGATGTCGGATGTACAACCCAAATATCAGACCGCGTCGCCACCGGTGACAGACAAATCACTCGCCGCATTTGCACCATTACAAAACGCGCCCAACGTCTCACAAACGCCACAACCCGGTTCGCTCTATCGCGTTCAAAAGGGAGACAACTTCTGGACGATTGCCCAAACGGCTTACGGTTCGCCGAAGTGGTATCGTGACCTCGCGTTTTACAACCGTGGACGAGTTACGAACCCCGCACAAATTGAAGGGGCCGTAATCGACATCCCGACTCTCGACGCCCTACAACGCTTCGTCTCGCAAGAAAATGCCGTGGCCAATTCGCAGGTACAAAACGCCACAACCGCAATGCCGCTCGTCAACAGTACCGCTGGCGGTTCACCCGTTGCGACGGCAACATTCAGACCGCGCTCTTCGGAACAGCCGCCGGTAGGGAGCACGATTTACATCGTTCAATCTGGGGAGACGCTGGCATCAATCGCCGAAACGAAACTGGGGAGCCGTCAACTCGCGGCAGAGATCGCCCGACTCAATCCGCAAAAAGTCGGCACCGACGGAGCAGTCGTAGCGGGAACGGAACTTTTTATACCGCGTCCGCAATCTCGCCAGTCAACAGCGGCCTACACCCGAAGGACGCTTTGAACTTGAACTTGGTTCTGTGGTGTCGTTGATTGGTGGTTCTTTTTTGTTCACACGGAGGCACAGAGGCACGGAGGAGAGAACGCAGAACACGCGGAAAAACGGAAGACACGGAATTCAGAACTTCCGCGTCTTTCCGTACTTCCGCGATTTCCGCGTTAAAACTCTTCTCTGTGCCTCCGTGCCTTTGTGTGAGAAAAAAGCACCGCCAGCAATGCAATGCCGTCATGGTGAACAAATAACGGTTACGCAATTTTTGGAGGTACACCGATGGACCGGCGACCGCGTCTCATTGGACTTGTTGGCGGGATTGCCAGTGGGAAGTCGCACGTTGCCGCTGCGTTTGAACGGCGCGGTGCCGTTGTTCTGCGTGCCGACGAAATCGCACACAAACTTCTCGACACGCCCGAAGTTGCGTGCGCGCTACGTCAACGTTTTGGCGAATCGGTCTTTGACGGCGAAACGGTGAGCCGCAAAAAACTAGCCGCAAAAGTCTTTGGGGAATCGGCGTCGTGCTGTGATCTTGCGTTTCTCGAAGCCTCGCTGCATCCGCGTGTCACTTGCGTTATCCAGCGAGAAATTGCGACGGCGGCGACGCGAGTGCCGCCACCGCCACTCATCGTCATTGACGCACCGCTCTTACTGGAAGTTGGCCTTGTTGGTTTAGTCGATGAAGTGTTGTTCGTCGATACGCCGGACTCGGTGCGTGCCGAACGGTGCGAAAAACGTGGCTGGAGCCGCGAACAACTCGCCGCACGCGAAGCCCGACAGTGGCCGCTAGAACGCAAAAAGATGGCCGCCGACGCTGTTGTCGATGGCACTCTGACTCCAGATGAGCTGGATGTTCGTCTCGCCGAGTTGGTCTAAAAATGCCGAGATGTCTAAAAATGCAACAACCTGCGTGTGTTTTTTCGATACACTCCTGCGGTTTTGGTGTGGCATACTCCGTTTTTGAGGCACAAGCTGGCCTGAAACTAGCCAACAGTCAATCACGCCTGTCAACATAAAACCGCAGAAAAACGGCGAAAAAGATGTTTTTTTGCAAAAAGTGGAGAAAATTTACGGAGTGGCTTGGGAGATGCTATTGTCCTATTCCAACGAATGGCGTCCTTTCGCCGGTGAAAAATACGGTAGAATGATTTCCGTCGCCAAAAAAGAAAAGTGTTCCGCAAACTGTTTGTAAAGGAGAATTACGATGAAAAAGTTAGCTGCGTTCGTTTCGGTTGCCCTGCTTGTCGCCTTTATGGCATCAGCCGCCTATGCCGATGTCATCTTGACGGGTGAGCTTTTGAACGGTGGTAAGGTTGGTACTCAGTTCTACTACACCACAAACGGCAGCCAGAATCCTGCGTCAACTGCTCCGTGGGTTGTCACATCCGGTTCAGAACAGCACAAAGACACGTTCTTCGCCTTTTGTGGCGACTTGGAAACGTCAATGAGTGCCGCTTTCAGCGGAACAGGGCAAGAATACAAGGTCGGTTCTTTGTCCCACATTGGCCTAGAGCGACAACAGATTCAAGCTTTGACCACGCTGTTCAGCCACACTTACTCTGCCGCGTTCAGTGGAGGAAGTGTAATCAATGCTAACGTAGCTTCAGCAATCCAAGCGGTGACTTGGGAAATCATCAATGAACCCGGAATTTGGGGCATGGGGAGCGGTAACGTGGTTTTCAATCAGGGCGGTGATGGTGGCCCCGGAATCTACGCCCAAATGTTCCTCAGCGCACTTCAAGGTGAACGCAGTTGGGATTTGAGTACATACGGTCTTGGTAACTACACAACGGCCACGCACTATGATTATGTCGCATACTACACCGAAGGCGACATAAGCCAGCCGCTCATCCGTGTTGTCGGTGGTGCGACCGCTACGCCAGAACCAGCAACTCTGCTCATACTGGGTCTTGGCGCCTTGGTTGGACTTCCGCTAGTGACACGCAGATCGCGTAAAAACGCTGCGTAGCGGTTGTCTTGCTGAACCAGAAACGCCGGAGGCGGATTGTACCTCTCCGGCACTTTTACTTGCAAACAATTTTCCTGTAACCCACTTTCAAGAATTGAGGATTCAAATGAGAACTACTATCACGACAGCTTTTGCAATGTGTGCTTTTCTGGCTTTTACGGCTCTGGCCAACGCAGACGTTATGCCCTTCAATTACACAAAGTCTTTTGATGGCCAAAACGCGAGACTCTACAACATTTTCAACGGCGTTTTTGATACCAGCCTGAATGGTAATAAACCGCTCTGGGAAACTTACGGTATGGCCAATCCGGGGACGATTCAAGCCAATGACGCAAGAGTTTATGGCCTTGGTGGGATTTGGGGAGAGGCGTCAAACTTTGAGATTTTTGGGGACACGACATCAGACGTTTACAGTACCAGTAGTCTCGGACAAATCAGCAGCGTTAACAGCCTGAAACAGTTTTATAACAATCAGCCGCTTTTCAACGACCCGGCATACACAGGTAGTTTGAACTTCAGCATCAGCAACTCGAATGGCAAATTCTACTCAAATATCAACGACTTTGCCAACATGTCATATTTATGGACAGAGTTCGATGATGATGCGAACGTCAACCACTTCATGTATTTTGACGTAACTTCCCTGATGGAAAGCGTTTTCCCAAATTTGAATTTTGGGTACACGTCAGCTTATCTTGTCGCTTACGAAGATCGTCTGTACGACAAAGGAAGAAATGTTAACTGGGATGGTGACTACAACGACGGGATGTTTTTGGTTTTCAACAATGCCGGTGCGACTGCCACGCCAGAACCAGCAACTCTGCTCATACTGGGGCTTGGTGGCTTGGTCGGACTCCCGCTAGTGACACGCAGATCGCGTAAAAACGCTGCGTAGCGGTTGTCTTGCTAGAACACCAGAAACGCCGGAAGAGGCTTGTACTCCTCTTCCGGCGTTTTTTTGCTTGTGTGTAGCGGTAGGGCTTGACGCATCCTGCGTTGTCCGCGAAAATGCTACCTCAATTCTGCCCACACAAACCAAGCGCGAGCAAATCAAATGGGGTTCCAAGACAGAGACTATCTCCGCGACTTTTCTTATGGCGACGGCGGGTACTACCGTTCGCGCGGCGAAATGATGATGGTCACAAAAATCATCATCGTTAACGTTGCACTCTTCCTGCTCAACGGTCTTCTCTTCGCGCAAAACGATTTGTTGTTTCGGTGGATGTCGGTCTACGGTTGGACGCCGCTCGATCCGCTCTTCTACTGGCAGTTTCTCACCTACGGTTTCGCACACTCGCCTAACGATCTGTGGCACATCGGGGGCAACATGCTCTCGCTTTTCTTTCTTGGCTACGCCGTCGAAGAACGGCTCGGTGCGTGGGAGTTTCTGCGGTTTTACTTGCTGACGATTGTTCTCGGCGGAATCGTCTACTCGCTCATTAATCTCGGCACAAACGCATCGTGTCTCGGCGCATCGGGCGGTGTGACGGGCGTGGTGATGCTCTTCATTTTGTGGTACCCGCACCGCACGCTTTTGATTTGGGGCGTGCTCCCGATGCCAGCGTGGGTAATCGGCGCGGTGATTGTTGGAATGGAGTTTTTCGGCATGCTCGGAACGGGCCGCCAAGACGTTGCGTACAGCGTTCACATCGTCGGAATCGCAACGGCGTTTCTGTATGTCCAGTGGCGAAACAAGTTTGGCGACCTCGGTAACATTTTGAAACCGCTCCAGCGACTCTGGTCGAATTCGATGCGACGCATGACGAAAGCACCAACAAAGAAAGCAACGCTTCGCGTCTACGAACCACTCGACGACGACGAAGAAGCAAAATTAGCGCATCGCGTTGACGAAATCCTCCTCAAATACGCACAGCACGGCGAAGCAAGTCTGTCGCGTGAAGAACGCGAAATCCTCCAAAAAGCCAGCGGAAAATACCGCGCCAAACACGGAATCGAATCATGACACTCTCCCCATCCGAACCGCTTCTGTTTGAAATTTCGCGTACAGGTCGTCGCGCGATGACGCTGCCGTCACTCGACGTTGCGCAAAAACCGCTCGCGGACATTTTGCCACGCGAATGTCTCGCCGATGCGCCGCCGCAACTTCCAGAGTTAACCGAACTCGATGTTGTCCGCCACTACACGCGACTTGCGTCGCAGAACATGTCGGTCGATACGAACTTTTATCCGCTCGGATCGTGTACGATGAAATACAATCCGAAGCGTCACGAGCGGTGGGCGGCGATGCCGCAGTTTACAGGGAATCACCCGTATCAGCGCGAAGACGACATGCAAGGACAGCTTGCAATCCTCTGGGAATTGCAAGGGATGCTGGCCGAAATCAGCGGACTTCCGGCGGTCTCGCTCCAAGCGGCGGCGGGGGCGCACGGCGAGTTAACCGCACTACTCGTCGCGTCAAAATACTTGCAAGACCGCGACGGACGACGACGCTCAACCGTCATCGTCCCCGACGGTGCGCACGGAACAAATCCCGCGAGTGCAGCGTTTGCTGGTTTCAAAACGGTTGAAATTAAAAGTTCGCCCGACGGACTAATCGACCTCAACGACCTAGCAGAAAAACTGAACGACGACGTCGCAGTTTTGATGCTAACCAATCCAAACACGCTCGGTCTTTTCGAGACCAACATCGTTGAGATATGCCAGCGAGTTCACGCGGTTGGCGGTTTGGTTTACAACGATGGTGCGAACATGAACGCCATCGCTGGCGTTGCGCGTCCGGGAGACTTCGGTGCAGATATGATGCACTTTAACGTTCACAAGACGTTCTCGACGCCGCACGGCGCGGGCGGCCCCGGCGCAGGGCCAATCGCCGTGACCGACGTACTCGCACCGTATTTGCCGCTGCCGATTGTCGTTAATGACGGTTCGCGTTATCAACTTGAGTTTGACAGACCGAAGTCGATAGGTCGTGTTCGCTCGTTTTTCGGGAGCGTCGGTGTACTCAACCGCGCGTATTTCTACTTGCGTTCGCTCGGCGGGCGCGGTGTACGCGAGATGAGTGAAGACGCCGTTCTCGCTGCGAACTATCTGCTTGCACAACTCAAAGACGTGCTTGACGTTCCGTATCAGCGTGGTTGTTTGCACGAGTTTGTTGCGAGTGCGAAGCGTCTCAAAGCAGAGCGCGGCATCACTGCGATGGACATTGCAAAACGTCTCCTCGACTTCGGTTTTCACGCGCCGACAGTTTATTTCCCGCTCATCGTGCAAGAGGCGTTGATGATGGAGCCGACCGAAACGGAGTCGCGCGAAACGCTCGACGCTTTTGCGGCTGCGGTTCGCGCGATTGTTTCCGAGGAAACGAATCACCTCCGCCAAGCCCCGCACACACTCGCCACGAGTCGCCCCGACGAAGTCAACGCCGCAAAGAAACCGGTGCTCGTGGCCGCAACGCGCGGGTGAAAATTGTTCACGCCACGTTTCGTCCACGCCGCGTACTCGGCGGGAACGGGAATCCATCCGGCAGAATGCGTGTTGATGGCGTGGCACGGAAAATCAGAACACGAAGCGTAAGCGAGTGCCAGAATCGCCGTTTGACGCAGAGACCATTATTCCTGCGCAGGCAGGAATCCAAATCACACGCGACAAGCAACGCGATAGCGCAACTGGGAACGCGGGCGTCCCGCCCGCATGCGCGAAAGTTGACGCCAACGCATTGCAGCCAAGACACCCGCGATCCGACAAAACGCCGCGCACAACTTCCCCGCGCGTCTCGCTTGCCAAAAACGCGAAAACCGCTATGCTTTCGCACCCGTCAAACGTGGCCGGTCTCAACTTCACTGGGAGAACGCTATGAACATCCAAATCAATCGTGCTGGAACGTGGCAAGAAGTTTCGCAGTCGGAACTCATTGAACTGGTTCGCGCCGAAATAGGAGCCGGAAAGAAGGCGGTACTCCGCCGTATTGACGGACAGTGAAAACGTCGCCGATACGATTGCATCCGCACGCATCGTCATTGCCGCGAAAGCGGGAATCCAGAATCGGAGCGGGAAGCGTAAGCGAGTGGCAGAATCGCACCTACCTCAACACAACTTGAAAACCAAACAAATGCCTACACCACAAGACAACTCTGCCGAAACAATTCAGGCCGATCTTGGTACGTCGTTCGGAGCCGACGATCAGCCGATGGAAAATAGTCGTCCGTTCGTGATCGATGTTGCTGATCGCGTGAAGCGTTTACCGCCGTATCTCTTCGCGGAGTTGAATAAACTCAAGTACGAGAAGCGGCGCAGCGGCGCGGACGTGATCGATCTCGGAATGGGAAGTCCGACCGACCCGCCGCATCCGATGGTGATCGAAAAACTGGCGGAGGCGGCGCAGAATCCGCGTGTTCACCCGTACAGTCACGCGCGCGGACTGCCGCAGTTGCGGCGCGAAGTTGCAGCGCGTTACCTTAAGTATTATGGTGTGCGGCTCGATCCTGAATCGCAGATCATTGGTTGCATCGGATCGAAAGAAGGGTTGAGTCACCTGTGTCTTGCGCTGCTTGGCGCGGGCGATACTGCCATCGTTCCGGCACCGTATTTCCCAGCGCATCTCTACGCCGTGATGCTCGCGTCGGCGAACTCGCTGATGCTCGACGCACGCGACCCCGACAAACTTTTGTCGTCCGTCGCCGCGACGTGTGAGACGCTCTATCCGAAACCGAAACTGATGATCGTCAACTATCCGCACAACCCAACGGCAACGGTCGTCGAGCGAGATTTTTATGTTGATGTGGTCAAGTTGGCGAAGCGGTTTGGTTTTATGGTCGTCAGCGATATGGCTTATGCGGATGTCTGTTTTGACGGTTACAAGGCACCGAGTTTTCTGTCGGTTCCCGGCGCGATGGATGTCGGCGTCGAGACGACGACGATGAGCAAAGGGTACAACATGGCGGGGTGGCGACTCGGCTACTGCTGCGGCAACGCCGAGATTGTCCGCGCACTTGCGACGATCAAAACGTACTACGACTACGGTAACTTCGCCGCGTTACAGATCGCTGCGATAGTTGCGATTCGTCACCTCGACAAAGAAGTCGAACGTCAAGCGAAAGTGTACGAAAAGCGTCGCAACATTCTCTGCGACGGACTAGAGCGACTCGGCTGGGATGTCGTGCGGCCAAAGGCGTCGATGTTTGTCTGGCAACGTCTCCCCGACCCGTATTTCGGTAACATGACATCGTTCGACTTTGCGATGAAACTTCTGCGCGACGCTGACGTTGTGATAAGTCCGGGGAGTGCGTTCGGCGAAGCGGGCGAAGGGTACATGCGACTCGCACTCGTCGAGAAAGAAGACCGGCTCCGCCAAGCCGTTCGCCAAATCGGACGTGCGCTCAAGAAAACCTGATTGGAACGAAACTGTGCAGGACGCAAAAAAAACAAACTGGTGGACGCGACCGTGCGGCGGATTTGACGTGCTGCGGGTTGCGCTGCCGCTGATTATCTCGACCGGATCAATTTCGCTGATGACGTTCACCGACAGGATGTTTCTCCTGTGGCACAGTCATCACGCGATGTCGGCGGCGTTCCAAGGCGGACTCTGTTTTTGGGCGATGATCGCGCTTCCGCATTCAATCGCCGCATACGTTAACACGTTCGTCTCGCAATACAACGGAAGTCAGCAATACCGGCGTATCGGCCCCGCCGTGTGGCAAGGAATCTTCTTCGGATTTGCACTCCAGCCGCTCTACTGGTTCGCCGCGCCGCTTGCGTCTTGCCTCTTTGCGATGTTCGATCACTCGCCCGAACAGATCGAACTCGCGTCGCGGTATCTAGCGATTCTCTGTTACTCGGCGGGTATATCAATCGCGTGCGAATCGGTTGCGTCGTTTTTCACCGGACGACAAGAGACTGCGGTTGTGATGAACGTCAACATCGGTTGCGTTGTGTTCAACATTGTTCTCGATTGGTGTTTGATTTTTGGTGCGTGCGGATTTCCAGCGTGGGGACTCGAAGGTGCTGCGTGGGCGACGGTCGTTTCGCAGTTTTTGCGGTTTGCAATCTTTCTCGCCATCGCACTTTGGGAAGACTACGTTCCGAGTAAACAAAACAGTGCGCTGCCGCGTGAACAGCGCGACGTATTCGGTCTCATCGCGGGGATGCGAATCGACTGGCCGCTCGGCAAACGGATGTTGTGGTTTGGCGGTGCGAGTGGTTTTCACGTCTTCATTGACGCGGCTGGTTTCACGGCGTTTATTATGCTCATCGGCGGACTCGGCCCGCGTGAAGAGGCCGCAACCGTCATCGCGTTCACGATGAACATGCTATCGTTTTTGCCGCTGGTCGGAACTGGAATTGGCGTTATGACACTCGTTGGTAATCAGATCGGGGCAGGGCGACCCGACCTTGCGCAGCGGGCAACGATGACGGCCCTTGCAATCGCAGCGTGTTATTGTGGCGTCTTCGCATTTCTCTACGCCATCACGCCGCACGTTTTGCTGTCTGGATACGCGATGTTTGCCGACACCACCGCATTCGCGGAGATACAAGACCTGACGGTTGTTCTCCTGCGTTTTATTGCGATGTATCTGTTCGTCGATGCGATAGGGATCGTGTTTGCCTCGGCACTCAAAGGTGCGGGCGACACGATGTTCGTGATGTGGCTCAGTGCGGTTACGATGCCGATTCTTCCGATAGCTAGCGCAATTGGTATACACTTCGCGGGACTTGGACTTATGTGGTGCTGGATCGTTTTGACAGTTTGGGTTTGGGTGATCTGCATATTTTATGTGGCACGATTCTTCGGCGGCAAATGGAAGAAGATGCGCGTGATCGAATCGACGAATGAAGCGTAAACAAGGAACTCGATATGGAATCATCGTCGTCGTCACCAACATCACCAGCACCATCATCTCGTCGTCGCAAGTTGGTGCCGCGTCGTGTGGAAGTGAAGGCGTCGCCGGACGTTTGGAGCGAGTCGTTTCTCGCGTACCTTTCTGCCGAACGACGTTTGTCGGCGAACACGATAGCGGCGTACCGGCGTGACTTGCGGCGGTTTTACGAGTGGCTTCGTGGACGCACGATTGTCGAGCTTAATATCCGCGACCTTGCAGACTACGTTGATTGGCTTCACCGCCACAAGTTGGCACCAGCAACTCTGGCGCGGCACGTCGTAACGCTCCGAGTTTTCTTCCGCTATTTGCAGCTTGAAGGTGTACTTCAGCACAACACCGCCGAGCTTCTTGGGAATCAAAAACTTTGGGACCGGATTCCGCAAGTTCTCTCGCCATCGCAAGTAGACAAACTACTGATGTCACCAGAAGCGGGGATCGACAAACTTCCGCAGCGCGACCGCGCGATCCTTGAGTTTTTTTACGCGACCGGTTGCCGTGTATCAGAAGTGGCGTCGCTTCGGCTCGACGACATTCATCTTGAAGAGGGTTATTGTCTCTGCACGGGAAAGGGGAACAAGCAGCGTCTTGTCCCGCTTGGTGAACGTGCGGTGCGTGCATTTCGTGAGTGGACTGCAAATGAGCGACCAATTCTTGCGGCGCGTGCGGAGTCGCGTCAGGTTACAACGATTCCGATAACGAAGAATGCTGCTGGTGGGCTGGCATTTTTGTCGTTATCTGGTCGGCGTTTGCGGCGTGAGGCGATGTGGGAGCTTATTAAGAAGTACGCGATTCGCGTTGGGGCACCGACGCTGGTTTCACCGCACACGATGCGTCACAGTTTTGCGACGCACCTTATTGCTGGTGGTGCTGATTTGCGTCAAGTACAAGAGATGTTGGGACATGCGAGCATTGCGACGACGCAGATTTACACGCACGTCGATCCATCGCGTTTGAAGGCGATTCACACGAAGTTTCACCCGCGTGGTTGAAGTTGTACCCTCGCTGGAAATTTTAATCAACTTCGGTATACTTGTGCGTTCTGTTTGGGGGTTGGTAGCTCAGTCGGTTAGAGCGGAGGACTCATAATCCTTTGGTCGCGGGTTCGATTCCTGCCCAACCCATCCCGCCGTTATTGCGAGTTGCCCGTTTCTTTATCAGACATCGCCGCCTGCATCATTGATTCTACGATGCTACCGAGGCGACTGATTTGTGTTAACTCGGTGTCGAACAGTGAGCGATGCTTGAGTCCCTCAAAAAGCGACAGTAACCACTCTGCATTCTCGCGTGGAGACTTTATATCAGCGTACCCACGCTCGTTAATGTCTTCAAGCAGTTGTGTGTAGAGAACACGATTACGTTCTAAAAAACGTCCCCAGCTTTTCCGAATGTCGTCGTCCTGAATCGCCATCGCAAAAATTTCTGACGTAAAAAGCCGGTTGCCCGCGTCAAAGAGACACTGTTCAACCGCCAATAGCAATATCTGTCGTAAGCGACTTACGGGATTGGCGTCAACCGTCCCCAACCCCTGTAAACGCACATCGTACAGATGGTAATGCAGGTCACACACCGCCAGAATCAATTCCTTCTTGGAAGCGTAGTGGCAGTAGAAAGCCCCCTTGGTGACGCCCGCTCTTGCACACACCATGTCAAGATTGACATTCTGCAAACCCTGTGTGGAAAAAAGCTCAAGAGCCACTTGCGCGAGTAGTTCACGCATCGGCAGCGGTTCACGCTGTTGTGTTTGGTGTACTTGTTTTTTTGAACGTGCCATCGGTAGTCTGGGGAGAACGTTTTTCAGGGATTTTGATTCGTTTGGCAAGCCGCTTCGACATACCGTACAGTATGAGCTAATTTGCCGCGTATTGTACCATTTACGGAGTGTTAGATAAGGAGGGGATAAAACCAAATCAATCATTTTTCCCAAAAAGTCTTGCTTGCCTCTTGACGTTTTCACAAAAAGGCGGTACACTCCCGCCCGTTCGGACGAGCGACACTGGCGAACAGGTAGTCATCCAAAAACCGTACCGACCAGTATCAACTCGGAGGATTTTCGCTAAAAACCGTACTTGAAAGTATCTCGCATTATTTCTTTGTGTTATAAAACGGCGCGTTGCCGTTTTGTTTGGATAGTGTGTCCGTTGCTAGAGAAGAAAGAGGTGCCGAAATGACACGTGACCTACTGAATCGTCTCGTCGTGCTGACTGAATACATCTGTGTTAAGATGGGGGGGGGGGGCAAGCTGTGTCGTTCGCGGCTTGGTCGAGGCTTTACTCTGGTGGAGCTGCTGGTTGTGATTGCGATCATTGGCGTGCTCGTTGCGCTACTCTTGCCCGCAGTGCAAGCCGCGCGTGAAGCGGCGCGGCGAATGCAATGCACAAACAATCTCAAGCAACTCGGACTTTCCGTCCACAATTTTCACGACACCTACAATCACCTCCCGCCGGGCGCGCTGGCAGAGTGGTGCTCTTCGATGTATCCGCTGCTATACCCATTTATGGAGCAGCAAGCGATGTATGACCAGTATTGTGGTCTGCCAGATGTCCTTGGGAGGACAGGTACGATGAAGTATGTCATCGGTGACAATTTTCGGTTTTGGCTTAAGGAACCGACAGATACGCCGGTGCCGGGTTTAGGTGATGCTGGTCGGAAAGCTATCAGCAGCATTTCCGTTTTCAAGTGTCCTTCAAGGCGGAGCGGTGTTGCTATGGCGAGCGTGACCACTCCAAGCGACGCTGGTCAGTTCGCTGGTCCTCTCACCGATTATGCCATCCCGATAGAGATAGACCTTGCCGTTGCAGGTTCAGCCATCAACTGGTGGAGATGGTGGCTTCAAATGACTGAAGCAAACTATGCGTGCGTTCGAATGCCATTCAATCGCACAGTTGGAAAGTTAAGTGACTCGGCGACGACTTGGGCTGCTCGTGATACCATGGCTTCGTGGCGCGATGGTACGAGTAATCAGCTTGCCCTCGGTGAAAAACATTACTCCACGCAGCATCAGGCTGGCGGAACGGTTGTCAGTGAACACTCGGACGTTGGTTATCAAGGTGGTCAGTACTGCTACGCCGAAGCATTTACACGAACTGTTGCCGGTTATGGACTCGCACGGGGACAGAATGACCTGACATGGGATACAGCTGCATTGTTTGGTAGTGCCCATCCCGGGACGTGTAACTTTCTTATCGGTGATGGTAGTGTACGCGGCGTTGCAGTCACGGTTGATGCTAACATCATGTATAAATTGATCAATCCCGTCGATGGTCAATCAGTGTCTTTGCCATAGTTACGGGGCTGCATAAATTTGTGCTCTGTCCATTGGGCTTGGTTCTCTTGTGAAAAGGTGTAGAATGAACGTAATCAATCGCTTTGTGTATGTTGTGTGTTGTCTCGTTGCGTGCGGTGTACTTGGGTGCAACAATCGCGTCCCACTTGAGGGCAAAGTTGTTTTTTCGGACGATGGCAGCCCAATTACATCGGGGACTATCTGCTTCACCGATGGCAAACAAATGGCTCGCGGCACCATCAATCCTGACGGTACATTTACGATGGGATTCCTTGGTGCCGCCGATGGAATGCCGCCGGGGAGGTATACCGTTTACTTTTTTGACGTGTCGGGTGATAACCCGTCCGGAAAACCTACAGAAGCAGCCACAACACCATTTGGCACGCCAGTCCCCGAAGGAACGCCTTCGATGACATCGCGTCGTTCGCTAATCGATCCGAAGTACAACCGCGCGGACACGTCGGGATTAACGGCAGATGTTTCGGCAACGACAAAACGACTCGATTTCAAAGTTGATCGCGCGCCTGCGGCAAAGAAGTAGCGTAACCGTTTTCACCCGCTTCGACAGCCCGTGAATGGACAAATGAGGAAAACATGACTCGCAATTTCACCGTGTTCGTAGAAAGAGACCCAGAGAGCGGAATGTTCGTCGGGACGGTTCCGAGTTTGCCCGGCGCGCACACTTACGCTGATACACTCGACGATTTGCAAATCCGACTCACCGAAGTGATCTCACTTTGTCTCGAAGAGATGGAGCCGTTCATGGTTGACTTCGTGCCCGTCATTCCCGCGTAGGCGGGAATCCATCCTGAAGGCACTTCGTTGATGCTACGTCTGTGCTGATTCGGGCACTCGCTTACGCTTTCCGCTCTGATTTCCCGCTGCACCACCCAACAGGAGAACTCCCCCAATGCAAATCAGTTTTCACACCGACGCTTTTTGTAGTGCGTTTTACAATTTTGAGAAGGCTCTTGCGTGGGCGCAGAGTCAAAGTGTGCCGCTGATTGAGTGCGGACTCATCGACGGCGTAAGCTGGATGCACGGACTCGGCTACTTGCCGCACCTCTCTACCGTCGATGACCCGATGCGGCTCCGCGCGATGATGGATCGTTACGGCTGTCACCTGTCGCAAATCGACGCCGCGTATCCGCTCTCTGGAAAAGATGGCGGCGCAATCGGTGTGCCGTATGTCCTCAATGCGATCCGTTACGCCAAACTTGTCGGCTGTCCGCGCGTCTGCACCACCGACGGACTGCACCGCCCCGAAGGCCTCGACGACAACGAAGCGATGGGACTGATGAAGCGGTACTACGAAATGATTGTCCGCAACGCCGAAGACTACGACATCGACATCACCATCGAGATTCACGGCTACTTCACGACGAAAATCGACCGGCTCGACGAGATGCTCCACTTCGTCGATTCGCCGCGACTGAAGCTCAATCTCGACACCGGTAACTCGTTCATTTCGGGTGGAAATCCGATAGACTTTGCGAAGCGGTTTGCCACGCGAGTTTCGCACGTTCACATCAAAGACGTGTCGAAGGAACTCGCCGACGCCTCGCGCGGCAAAGACGCTGGCATCGCTTTGAGTCACAGCGCGATTGGCGACGGCGTCAACGCCGACAACATCCGCGAAACACTCCGCATCTTGCACGCTGCCGGTTACGCTGGCCCGCTCTCGATGGAGGTCGAAGGCCAAGGCGGCCCGCTGATCAACAAATCGCTCGCGTGGTTGCGCAAAACGCTCAAAGAACTCGGTATTCCAGAAAATTGAACGCATCGGATATGGACACACTAAAACGACACATTGAAAGTTTGGCGACAGCATACTCGGAGAAATTGGCAAGCCGAATCGCCAAACGTCAACTCGAAATGGCGTCAGACGACACGTCGCACTATCTTGTCTATCGCGTTCTCGGTATTTCCGATGACGAAGGCCGCTTGATCGACGAATACCAAAACACTGGTCGGTTTCTGTACAAGTACGCGGGGGCGTTTCTCGAAGATGCCGCAACGGCTTGTTTGAAGCACGCTTATCCAAACGGTCAAAAAGTCAAGATTGATAACACGTTTGGAGGTCGTCCAAAAAAGTTTGAGGTCGATTTTTTGAACGGAAACGATGCCATCGAAATCAAGTGGCGAGACGCGACAACGGACGGCGACCATACCACCAAAGAACACACACGCATCCAAGCCATTCGAGCCAAAGGATACAAACCGATTCGCGTGATGTTTTACTATCCACAGCGGCAACAAGCGGTACGAATTCAACAAACGCTGGCAACACTATACAAAGGTATTTCCGGCGAGTATTACGCTGGTGATGATGCTTGGGCATTCGTGAAAAAATACACCGGTGTTGACCTCAAAGAGATGCTCGTCGAAATTGCAAGCAGAAGGAGTCACGGCAATGGAAGTGGATAAAATCGTTCACGGGTGTTGTACGCAAGTGCTCACGCAGTTCGACGAAGGACAGGTCGATTTGATTTATTTAGACCCGCCGTTTTTCACGCAGCGCAGTCACTTTGCCATAACGCGGGACAAGTCGGCAAGATACGAATTCGATGACAAACACGAATCGCTCGACCAGTATCTTGCTAACATGAAAATCGTTTTGGCAGAATGCTGTCGTGTACTCAAATCGACGGGAAGTATTTTTTTGCACTGTGATCGACGTGCCTCTCACCATTTGCGTTCTTTGCTCGATGATTTTTTTGGAGCCAACAATTTTCAAAGCGAGATAGTGTGGACGTACAGGCGTTGGTCGCGTTCTCAAAAAGGGCTGCTGGGTGCGCATCAAACAATCTATTTCTACTCGAAGTCCGACCAATTCAAGTTCAACACATTTTTTGCGGACTATTCAGCAACAACGAACATCGACCAAATCTTGCAGGAGAGGAAACGCGATGCGGACGGCGTTTCGGTGTACAAACGTGACGCGAGTGGACGTGTTGTTTTGGGCAAGGAAAAAAAAGGCGTTCCGCTGTCTGACGTTTGGGACATACCTTACTTAAATCCGAAGGCGAGAGAGCGTTGCGGCTATCCGACACAAAAACCTGTGCTGCTTCTTAACCGCATCGTCCGAATAGCGTCTGACGAAGGCGACGTTGTACTCGACCCGTTTTGTGGAAGTGGTACCACTTGCGTTGCGGCAAAACTCTTGAATAGAAAATACATTGGAATTGATCGTTCTGCCGAAGCGGTTCGATTGGCAAACCATCGTCTCAACGAAATGATCGTTTCCAACTCACAACTACTCGCTCGCGGGAAAGAGGCTTATCTGGAAAAGTCCGAAGCGGAGCTTGCGATTTTAGCAAACCTGCAAGCGTTTCCTGTCCAGCGCAATTCTGGCATAGACGGATTTTTGAAAGAGCACGTCGATGGTTTTCCAGTCCCCGTTAAAATTCAACGCGAGAATGAAGTGCTCGACGACGCCATCGACAAACTAGAACACGCAACCATTGGAAAAGGGTTTCGTCTCAAGATTGTTGTGCAAACGCGGCTTGCGGAACGTACTCGCTTTTTTGACACCGACACCGACATCAAAATTGTCAAAACCCCAGAGCTGCAAATCCGAGAGTTGACGAGATTGTGCTCTGCCGCAATCGGTCGAAAACTCCCCCATTCATAATCACCGGAGAACCCCAAAATGCTTCCCACAATTCGCGTACTTTTTTGCGTACTTATGGCAACGACGTTGTCGCTTTGTGTCGCGTTGGCGGACGATGACAAACCGGCAGTGCCGGTTCGTGTGCTCATCGTTTCGGGTGTCGATTATCCGGGGCATCCGTGGCGGCAGGTCGTCGCGGAGATCGAGACAATTCTCGGTAGCGATCCGCAATTCGATGTCCGCCGCTGCGACGACATGGAGGTACTGGGAACGGAGATGATTTTCGATTACGATGTTCTGATTTGCAACTTCAAAAACTACACGCCGCTGCGGCGCGAGACGAAAGCACGCGAAAATCTCGCGCGGTGGTGCGATGGTGGTGGCGGACTGATGCACTTTCACTTCACCATCGGAGCGTTCCAAGACTTGCCACAATATCAGTGGCGTGAGTTTGAGTCGTTCATCGGACGAGTTTGGAATCCGTCGTTTCGCGGACACGATCCGCACCAAGTTTTTCGCGTTCGCATCGCCGATACGCAGCATCCGATCACCGCAGGTGTCACCGACTTCGATACGCTCGACGAACTCTACACCTGCCTCGACGGCACGACACCGATTCACGTTCTCGCCACGGCAACCTCGTCTGTCGATGAAAAAGAGTATCCGATTGCGTACACGCTCACGCGCGGCGTGGGTCGCATCTTCTACACCGCACTCGGTCACGACGCCCGCGCCTTCGCCCCCGAATCGCTTCGTGCGATGCTACGCAACGCCGCGATTTGGTGCAGTAAACGCGACGATACAACAGACGATACAACAACGCAAAATCACGTCGTCGCCACACGCAGCCAAGAAATTGCGGCGTCGCTCGGTGATGGTGCGAAGCTGGTCGCGTATCTCGACTGCGGCGGAATTGAACGATTCGACGACGGCGTTCGCATCACCGCAGATGCTTCGGCTCGTTCGTACACGTTCGGAAAAGATGCCAAGCTCGACGACGTTCCCGCGTCACACTCGACTGTTCTCTTCGCCAGTCCGAGCGTTGCGTTTAATCTTGACGGACTCGATCGTGCGAAAAAATATCGGATTCAGTTTGTCTGCTGGGACTACGACGCGAACGGACGTTCGCAATCGTTTGTTGTGAAGTCGGCGGACGGTACGCAGGTCAAAATTATTCAGCCGACGATTTCGCTCCCCGACTTCAAAGAGAGCGGACTTCCGCCGCGACTCTTTTCGCTCGCGCTTCCGATGGCGTTTGTCCGTGACGGCAAACTCGTCGTGAGCGTCGATCAAGACGGCGGCCCAAACGCCGTAGTCAGCGAGATTTGGATTACCGAAATGTTGTGATGAAGTTGTTTGCGTGTAATAACAGCCGGAAGGGAGCGGAGCGTACTGACGGAGTTGTGGTTTGCACTTGTTCACCGTCAATACGGCGGCTTGTCGCTTCGCGGCATAGCAACACTGCCGCCTCCTTTCCGGCTTCTATTTACACCGCGACAAAACCATCCGTGAACCCACAATTTCCCAAACCCCATAGGAGTTTCCCGATGTCTCACATCAATTCCAGACGTTCATTTTTGAAGACGGGTGCTGTAGCGTCGGCGACGCTGGCGGCGGGGGTTACGCTCCCGCGCAGTGTCCACGCGCAAGGAAAAGAGGAAATCAAAATCGGAATGATCGGCAGCGGCGGCCGCGCCGGCGGGGCCGCGTGGGAAAGTATGAAGTCCGACCCGTGCGTCAAACTCGTTGCGATGTGCGACGTGTTTGAAGACCGCGTCAAAGGGAAACGCGACAGCCTCGCTACCGCACTCCCCGAACAAGTACAATGCCCCGACGAAAACTGCTTCTGGGACTTTGACGGCTACAAAAAAGTTATCGCACTGAGCGATGTCGTTCTGATTGCGTGTGCGTCGAAGTTTCATCCGATGTACGCGGAAGCGGCGATAGCGGCTGGGAAACACGTCTTCGTCGAAAAACCACACGCGATTGACCCGCCCGGAATTCACAGACTCGAAGCGGCTTGCGCGACGGCGAAAGAGAAAGGAATCTCGGTAATGTCGGGACTCCAAAGCCGCTGGTCGCTCGCGTGGCAAGATGTGATGAAACGGATTCACGACGGCGAAATCGGTGACATCGTAGCGATGCAATCTATGTTTTTGCGAGGGCCATACAACCTCGTCTCACGCAAACCGGGGCTTACCGAAACGGAGTACCAGTTCAGCAACTGGTATCACTTCGGTTGGCTCTCCGGTGACGACGTGATTCAGTCGCTCGTTCACAACGTAGACCGAATGAGCTGGGCGATGAACGGCGAGATGCCGGACTGGGCGTTTTCGCTCGCGGGACGAAGCGGTTCGTTTGGCGAAGTTTATGGCGACATGTTCGATCACTCGTCTGTCATATACGAATACAAGAGCGGTGCGCGGCTCTACGCACTCTGCCGCACGACGCACAACTGTTACAACAATTCCAGCGACGTGATTATGGGGTCGAAGGCGACGTGTTATCTCGATTCAAATCGTTTCGTAGATCGCAAAGGGAACGAAATCTACCGCTACAAAGGCGAAGGGAACAACCCGTATCAGACCGAGCAAGACGAGCTAATAAAAGCGGTGAAGTCTGGCAGGCCGATTAACTGCGGCGACTTTATGTGCAAGAGTACGATGGTCGGGATTTTGGGACAAGTCGCGGCGTACCAAGGAAACGCGGTCTCGTTTAACGACGTTTACGCTGGGAAGTTTCACTTCGGCGGAATCGAACCCGACGGCGTTTCGATGTCAACCGAACCGCCAACGCTCCCCGACGAAACGGGGAACTATCCGATCCCGCTCCCCGGTCGCACGCGGTTCATCGGGTAGTACCGTTCGCGGTTTTGGCACTCGCTTACGCTTCGTGTTCTTATTACGTTACGTCAATAAGAACACGAAGCGTAAGCGAGTGCCCTGAATTAGCGAGTACACTGAATCGCAGCACGCCAACGACACCGCGACCAAACGGTTCCAAGCATGACTCCACAACCACCCGACGATACGCCGCTTTCGGTACTCGTGATCGACGACGATGTTTCGCACGCCGAAGTTGTCGCAGAGGCACTTGCGTTTATTCCAAGCGAGTTTGCGGTCGCGTTCCAGTCGTCCTCAATTTTCCAGTCGTTCTCAATTTCGCCAACGCTTTTCCTGTAGCGTTTGTAGGCTGCACTGAGCGACTTGTTCACGGCGTCTGTCAACGTGACAACGCGGCGCGGCGTCGGCTTTCGGATTCGCCCAAAAACTCTGGATTGCGAAACGAGAGCGTCTTGACTTGGTGCTTTTCGGGAAGTAGCGTGTTGAGAAAGTCGATCAGCAAATCTTTGTTCGCCTCTTCGCCGAACAGTTTGTTGAAACCGAAGTCGGTATACGGATTGATGTACTTGCCCATTGGACGCTCCTATTCTTCGCAGACTCTGTTTTCGATTTTCCAGCGGTGACAATGTTACCGCCCGAACGTAGGTGCGTCGAGCGACACCGGCAAGAGTCCGCAATCGGCGGAAACGGGCAGACGTGATGCGGTGATGTAAAGTTCAACCGAGTCCCAAATCACGGACGAGGCGGCTGGCGCGGGTAATCTTTTGCGGGTCACGAAATCCGAAGTTTGTGGCGATAAACGTCCGCAACTCTTCTTCAAGTAATTCCGATGACAACTCCGCCGGACGACTATCGATCTTCTCTTTGAGACGCCGACGGTACTCAAGAATTTCTTCGACGATGACATCAACCGCAAGACGCGGTGTTGGTGTGAGTAACCAAGAGAGCGTCTTCGTCAGACACCACGCAACGAGGCCACTTCCGCCGAGAGCCAAGAAAGATGCCGTCATAAACGTCACGAATTCCACGGGGTGCTGATCACCTAGAATTGAACGCCAGTCGCGTGTGACTACAAACACAAGTGACGACAAAAACGTAGCAACAAAAACCGATGCACAAAGCAGCGTCGCCCAGCACGAGAGTCGTTGTTCTTGAATTTCTGGAAACGCTTTGCGGAGTCGCATCGATGCAGCGAGTCGTTCACGACGCGACATCGCCTCCGGCGGACCACCGAGTACGCGGAGAATGTCGCTGCGAACGCTTTCCGCATCGAACGTCTCACGCGAAGCGAGCATTTCGCGCGTCTCGCCTTGTCGCCGCGCCACACTATCGACCAGATCGCCAAACGTCTCGACACTCGCCCAGTCGTCTGCACGCAACTCGACGCCATAGCGCGACTCGATTTCCAACGACAGTTCGACAAGATCAAGTCCCATCGTTGTACTCCATCAATGTTGTTTCTCTTTGCGAAATGAGTGTTTGTCGAAGCCGTGGATTTCTGCCTTGACGCGGTCGGTGATCGGCGGCTCTTCGATGACGGGCTGCGTTAAGTAGTTGCCGACGTACATCGCAAGTTCTTGAAACGCGACCAGCGGCGGCAAAACTCGCTGGAATCCGTAGGGCGAGAGCGGTGCGTTGATCTGCACCTGTTTGTCGCCAATGCGGTAAACGAAAATCGCGGTGCGGTACTTCTCGAAGAGATTTGTCAGTTCGTACTTCTCACGATACGCGAAGAGTTCATCTAACGTCTCGCGTGTTTCTTTGACAAACTCTTTCCAGTCTTTCTCGCGGCGGACGCTGCGTCCCCAGAATCGTCCGCTGTACAGATTGTCGAACATCTCTTGATAATCTGCGGTCTCTAACTGATCGAGGTCAAACAAATATGATGGCGCGTTTGGCGACTCCAATCGTACAAACGCGGGATAGACCTTTCCCGCAAACCCAATGAAGACGACGCGAAACTCGTATCGACGATACCACCAACCCCAACGGTTGTCACGGCCATCCGCAGAAATGACAACCGGCTCTTCGCGGCGGAATCGCTGGTACGGCAGCTTCGGGTCAATGCCGTTTCGCATTCCAACATCATAGTAGTCGTGAAAATCGCTGAAGATACGCATAGGCGAAGTTTATTACTCAAGACGGTTTGAATTTCCCGCATCAAAATGGCGATTCACCACTCGCTTACGCTTCGTGCTCCGATTGCTCACCGCGAAATGCGGTCAAGAAACTCTCCAATTGCGCGGCGTTGTTTGTGGATCGGTTCGGCGTGCTTTGTCCACTCCGTCATTGATGTCGTGATTTCAGACGGGACCGTTAGCAACGTTTCGCACTGCGTTTTCTGCTCCGGCGTGAGACTCGCTGCGTTCGCGTTGTACCAGTTGCGAAGTAGCGAAAGCATCTCGTAGTCCTCGACGCCTTCGCGGATCATCTCCCAACGAATCGACGATACCGGTGGTTTGAGTACAAACTTTCCATCGTTCATTCCGGGCACGGCAGCTTCAAGCGGCGGATAAACGAAACGTCCGTCGCCGTTCCCCCAAAACAGTTTCGTGCCGCGCGGCGTCGAATAACCGGAAACGTATCCCATCGGGTCGAGATACGGATTCTGCGGCGCATCGGGGAACGCGGCGTCGCTCGTCCAGTAAGTCGATTCCCAAACGAGCGTACCACCGATGCCGCGCTCCCACGCCTGCCAGTGCCACGCACGAAGCGCGGTCGCGGCGTGATCAATGAAGAGCGTGCAATACGGCGACTTCGGCCCCGTGCAAACATACCACCAAAATTTTTCGCCTGCCGCCATTCGTTCCCGCGCACTCGCGTCGTTGTAGTTCTCCGAGACCGGACACCAGATGTCGATTGACGTTCCGAAGTCTTGCAGCGTTTTCACGAACGCTGCGTTCGGTTCTTCGGTCATCATTCGGCGCAGCTTCGGGGCGTGCGTTTGCAGCAACTTGAGACTCCGCGCGACAAACTCATAATCTTTCGGATCGGGTTCGTCAAACCAGTAAACGTAGGCATTGTCGAGCCAACCTTTCTCTTCGAGATGTGCTTGCAGCTTCGTGAGATAGTCGTGGAGCATCGCTTGATATTGCGGCGTATCGAGTCCAAAACCGACGAGCGATGGCTCGTCACGTTCGTGAAACGTCCCGCCGCCGAGACCGTAAACGTCAAGCCGAAACTGCGTGAAACCAAACCTCTCAAACGCACGCTCCATCGCAGCATCAAACCGCGTGAAGTCGATCCGACACTGCGGCGGGTCGGCGTTTGGAAGCCATTCTACCGTGTACGGATCGAGCGGCGCAAGATTGTAGGGACTGATTCGATGCGCAGCGAAGTTTTCAAAATAGAGATCGAGAACAGCACGCTGCTCGGCTTCCGTCTTCGCGTTGTGATATTTGAAGATCATCCACGGATTCATCCCATAAGCAGTGTCGAGCGTGTTGGTGCGCGGCAGCGCGAAGTTCCAGACGCGAACGATGAACGGAACTTTGATGACTCCATCCATCTCCGAATCGTTGGTGACTGTAAGTTTCACGGTGCCGTGATAGTCCCCCGCAACGGCGTCGGGCGGAACGGTGACCGTCACCCAAATCGGTTGGTGGCGATTCGGCGTGATTTCCAGCGGCGAGTCGAGCGGCGGCAGCGCGTCGGGGACGTAGCCAACGACGCCCGCCGTGTCGGTCTTGCGATGAACGAAGTGATAGTAAGCGTAACGGAACGCGACGTTGTTTGACGGGATCGTCGCAGTGCCGTCTTGATGTTCGATGTCGCCTTCGAGCGTCGCGGTGAGTGTGCGAACGCACGGTATGTGCGGGAGAAGGACGAGCTGAAACGACTCGACATCATTCTTCGCCGCTGCAATTTCTATCGGCGCAGCGTAACCAGCGACCATCGGATTCGGCGAAACCTTCCAGTCTGCCTCGCACCACCCGAACCACTTTGACGACGGCAATTGATATACAAACTCTGTGTTGTGGTACGGCGAGAACGGCACTTTGTACTCAACGCGATGTCGCGGAAAGTTGATTCGGCGCGGCGCGTCTTGTGTACAGCGCGTCTCGTCAAAGACGAGTTTCGCTGCAATCGCTGCGTCGGTTGCGTCGAAGAATCCGGCGGCGGTGCCCTTCGGAATCACGTCGCCCCAAACAGTCTCGCCGACGCCTTCAAAGTTTGCATTCTCCAGCACCGCTTCAAATCGCGTGTTGTCAATTTGCAGTGACGCGCCGCTGCCAGTTCGCAGACGCACTTTGAGCGACTCTGCGGGGAAGAGCGAGTCGGGAAGCGTCACGTTTAGCGAGCCAACTTTGCCCAGCGAACCGAGTTCGGTCCACGTTTCACCGTCGCGCGACGCTTCCACGATGCACGCGCCGCTGACGTAGTGGCAGCACGACATCTCCCACGTTGCCGACTTGAACGGAGTCGCCGGAATCGAAAAATTGTAGACGACTTCGTTGTCACTTCCGAAGGTGAAGCGATTGGTGTTGAATCCGCATCGCATCGTTTCGAGTGGGCGGTGGGCGTAGCTTCCTTCGCCCGACATGTCGCCGGTAAACGTGTAAACGCCGCCGACAATCATCTCGCCATCGCCGAGTACGATGCTACTCTTCGCGTCGCGCGATGCGATGCGGCGCGTGAGCGGAACGACTTGCTGTACACGCGGATTTTTGAACTGGTACGTTTGCGCTGCTTCCCACTGGCAGAGTCGCAGTCGTGTTTGGCGGCAGTTGTCTGGGACGCGGGCGACGTAAGAAAACGGTTGCCACACTGGAGTTATTGCGTGAAAGTCGCGTGCGAAGTTTTCAAACCCACACGGTGCGCAGCCACCGCCGCCACTCGGCGAACACGCTTCAAAGCTGAACCGATACCAACCGCGCGGCTGGAGTTCGCGTCCGACGACGTACTCTTGCGAGTACCAACCGCCGCTATCTTGACCGGTTCCGGTCACCTCGAAAACGTCACCAGTACGATCAACAATGCGCTTCCCTGCGCAGCCAGTGAGCTCCCAAGACGCAACATCGTCGGCAACGAGCGTTGTACAAAACGTAACGTAACACAACACGATTGAACGCAAAATCATTGATGGGTCTCCTTTGGTGAAAGTTCGTCATTCTGTGCGTACTCGGCGGGAATCTAAATCGAACGCGCCGCCACACAACAACCGTGAACGATTACCTCTTTTTGCGTGGCAGGTTCATGACACGCACCCATTGTACACAAGATAAAAAGAGCCACCATAGCCGCCGCACAAAACGAAAACGGGGAAAAGTTACCACACGCCAAAATGATCTTGGGGCGTTAATTTCGCGTGTGGGCACGTCCACTGGAGATACGGCGATTCGTATCCGCCGCAACAGTAGGAATAAAGCGAAGGTGGCAGTGCATAAAAACCCTTATCGCTCCGCCACGCTGCCAAACGATCTTTACCGCGCCACCTTGGTACGGCGAAGAATAGAGAGAACGGGGCGGTGATCAGAGGCAACCGACTCTTCGATAACGCACGTCTCCTTGAGAGAAAAGGCGTGCGATGGACGGTAGAAGATGTAGTCGATCTTGGCTTTGGGGGATGGATTGCCACTTGTGGGGATGTCGGAATTTGTCGCGTCGGTCCAACGTTCGCACAAAATGCGATATGTCGATGTCGTGGGACGCACGTTGAAGTCACCCGCCAAAATCGCCAGCGAATCTGGCTGCGCATATAGTTCGTTGATTTTTTCGGCTTGGCGATCTTGACCGTCGGTTGAGCCTTGGTGCGCGAGATGCGTACAGACGAAAGTCAAGCGTTCGCCCGGTGACAGCTCCACTTCAACCGACAATGCACCGCGCTGCTCCGTTCCCGATTCGCTAGGAATCAGCGTCATTTTGTGGTCGAGAATCGGCAACCGCGACATCACCGCTAATCCGTACTCGCCTTCCTGATAATCAATCGTCTTCCCAAAAACTGTCTTGAGTCCTGTGAGCCGTTCAAGTTCAGCGGGTTGGTCTTGACGTTCCGTTCGCTGCGTTCCTTTGTCCAACTCTTGGAGGGCAACGAGGTCTGGCTTCTGCGCTATAATGATGTTGGCAATCCTCGCCAAGTCGGTCTTCGCGTCGATCCCCTCGGCGTGGTGGACGTTGTAACACAACACGCGAAGCTCGTCGGGAACCTCACCGGCACCAACGCACACCACAACCAAACACAGACAAACGACCGTTAAGACAATACGACGTTTCATTGCAAATCTCTCTTTTCGGAATAACAAAACTTGTAAACTCAACGTAGATATTTCTGTTCAATCTTATCAGCTTTTCCCGCATCAACATCTACAGTTCGTGATTTGGCGGATAGCGTTACCTCAAGTGGTGTAGTCGCCACGTCACCATATTGAGGCTCGACGCAGGAATAACTCTTGACCACAATTTTCGCGGCAGCCGCTGTATCCTCACGGTCTAATGCCGCGATATACTCTGCCTCGCCTTCGTTAACAACCTTCGAAATCGTAACCTTGAACCTGCCAACTGGCGCACCTTTATACTGCCCATGCGTCCACAGAGGCGCAACACCACGTTCATCCGTAACGCCGCCAATGGTCCATTGCAGAGTGGATTCGGGTGATGACAACACAACCGTCGCTCCTGCGAGCGGCTTGCCTTCTTGCGTGACAGTCAGTGAGATTGGATAAAGTTTCGGAAAGCCGTCAGGATACTTTTGACCACATCCAATCACAGGCATGAAGCAAACTAATGGTAAACAGAGAGCCACAATAGAGATCGACCGAGTAGACAAGATTCCCCCTTTCACTACAAGAATTTGAAACAAGAAACTCAACACAGTAAAACCGTAACCGTTCACGATTATTTTTTTTAGCGGCGTTTCCTAGCCGCGTAGCGGCGGCCTAATTGTAGCCCAAGGCAAGCGGTATTCCGCGCAGCCTTGGGTTGACGACAACCACAAAATCCGTAGCTCCGTAGGAGCGGCCTTATTGGAACACTTCGTTGTCGTTGTTGATCCAGAATAAGGGCGTCGCTACGCGACTTCATTTCGTTTGGGGCTACAAACCGAGGGCTGCAACGAGTACGTCTTGCCCTCGGCTACAATAAGATCGTCCCTGCGGGACTAGGAATGTAACACGACAAAACAAGCCAGCTCGGGAGCGTTGTGTCCCAAATGCTGGAATTAAAATTGAGACATATCGCCTGCGCTAGGCGTCCCCATAGCACCCCAAATACCATAATTACTGGGACCCGAATTGACTGGTTTTGAGGCAGAACCCTCGGTTCCGCCCTGATCAGCACTCAAATCGCCACAGCTAATCGTATCAGAAATAAACCGCACAGCACCGTCCATGAAAACAGCATTCACTCCGCCGGAATGGTTACTTGATGCTGATAGTACTCCCCAGTTTGTAGCACCACCACCGCCTGATACGTTATAGCCACACGACGGAGAGTTGGGTGGCAAAACCGTGTGAAATCCACAGTTGACGGTACGCCCGTCACCAAAAATTTGTCCACGCCACGCATTCGCCCCAGATACCAGTCGTTTACGATCCGTAGGGCTAAAGGCGTTGAGGAGGCAGCGGTTAGGTTGAATATCACCACCAACGTAAGGGGATGCGGTGGTTCCACCCGTAATTCCACCTTTGACAGACACACTCGCCACTGTCAATGTTGTACCACTCCCTTGTGCGTCACTACAAACCCCTTCACTCACACCAACCGTATTGCTGGTACCGTCTGTAATTGTAGCAAATGATTTGAAGTAGCACGCCGCAAACATGCCTCGTGTGTTTGTCTTCGGATTGCCTGCACCACCCCACGGAGCTTCCCCTGAGTTCCACATTCCATCTCCAAACGAGTAACGCATACTTGTTCTGGCAACTCGTACATTCGTGACAGACGATGTATAGTTACTCTGCTGTTGTACTTCGCCATCTGAAGGGCAACGATAGGTTGGAAAAGGACCTACCAAATACTGGGACGCCTCTCCCCAAGGCTGAAACGCGGTAACTCCTGCGCTGCTCAGCGACATAATTCCTTCCCAAGCAGCATTCTGTTCAACGAAAGGGAACAAAATGACATCAGTCGAATACTGATCGTCCTTTGCACCATCAGATGCTCGTCTCATTACCCATTGACGTGAACCGGGAAACCCGCCGTTGACATCGTGGTAATTGTGGAGTGCCAACCCGATCTGCTTGAAGTGGTTGGAACAGGTCATCCGTCTAGCCGCTTCGCGCGCAGCTTGCACCGCAGGAAGCAAGAGCGCAACGAGAACGCCGATGATGGCGATTACTACCAGAAGTTCAACGAGCGTAAAGCCGCTCCTAGAAGAGTCGCCGCGTCGAGAAAGAGCGGAGCGAACGGCGTCGCAGAAGACGCCAAAGACATGGCAAAGTTTACCAGCTCTGCCCCCCCCCCCCCCATCTTAACATTTGGCAGAGTTTGGGCGGTCTCTGCTTCGTTGTCGAAATCGCAACACAAATTCTTCGTCTGCAAACTGTTCATAGTCTGTCTCCTTGTGAAAAATGGTGAACCAAAATACCCGCAACGCAGAAAGTCGAACGACCACGACGCGGGATGATAAGGACTTATTTCAAAGGCGTCAATGGGGAGTGGTAAGAAAACTTTGGTGGGGTGTATGAAACCACGTCGCCATAGGACATATAGGTCGTATATGACCTATACGTCCCATGGCGACATGCTCACCACTCGCTTACGCTTCCCGTCTACAATTCACGCCATTCACGAAATCTCATACGGTTTGCGTTGTTCGCGGGACTGCATCGCTTGCGCTTCGGCGTCGCCGACGATTTGTTCGGTCTCTGGATTCCACACGATTTTTCTGCCGCCCAGTCGCATTGAAATCGCGCTCAACTGGCACGGCGTCAAGCTGCGATGCCCAACTTCTGCCGGCGCGACGGGTACGTCACGAGTCTTGACGCAATCGAAAAAGTTTTGCATGTGAAGTTCGCTCGGTCTTACACGCCACGCATTATCAGGGAGCGGATTGTCCTTGAGTTCCTCGAACGGTTTACCGTACACGTTCGCGCGGTTGACAAATATCCGCCCCGTCTCGCCGATGAACATCACGCCGTTGCGATCAAACTTGTAGATTTCGGGCGGCACGTCTTTGCCGAACATCCAATCGAGTTTGTCTTGCGGCGTCTCGACGTGCGGATCGACGGGAAAACCGTAAGTGTATCGCTCCGCAAGCGACGTGAAGAACAGCACCTCCACGCCATTTGCGTACATCAAGCGACCAAAGAATCTGTCGGGAACATCGAAACTGTTTTCGCGGCCTTCGTTCGGGAAGAGACCGCGAACTTCAACCGAGACGGGGCCAGTATTTTCCGTGTCCATTCCCCACTGGGCGATGTCGAAATGGTGGTTGCCCCAGTCGGCGGCCATGCTTCCGCAGTAATCGAACCAGCCGCGAAACGGGTGATACCGCCGCGACGTGTACGGACGCTGCGGTGACTGACCTTGATACATATCCCAGTCGAGTTCCGCTGGCACCGCCTCTTCGGGAAACGGCCCGCCCTTCATACTCACAAACGGAATCGCCACCCAAACTTGACGTAACTTTCCAATTCGATTGTTGCG
>JBOFSQ010000039.1:0-15496 GCA_051651625.1 Thermoguttaceae bacterium
ATGTCACGCACTAATTGAAGGCGTTCGCGGCGAAGGCGCGTCCGCTTGTTGGGTTCATCGCGTCGCGGAATGTTGCTTTGTCCATCGAGTCCGAAATCGGACGCACACTCCCATCACAAAATGCCGCAGCTACAATTCCGGGATGATTAGACGACGGACGCGAACCACGATAACAATCCAGCAGTGCTCCAGTTTTCCCCGCATTAATCCAGTACGGGTAGATGTGTGCGAGAATGATGAACTTTGCGTCCAATGGCGATTCGGGCACTCGCTTACGCTTCGTGTTCTTGCTCATCACTTCACCAGTTGTCTTACGAATGCGGCGAGTTGTTCGGGGACGATTGGTTTACTGCAAAACGCATCCATGCCAGCGTGGAAGCATCGGGTTTCGTCTTCGGTCGAGGCGTTTGCGGTGACGGCGATAATCGGGATGTGGCCGCGACTTGCGTCTTCGGACTCCCACACACGAATCTTTTCTGTCGCTTCGAGTCCGTCCATTTCTGGCATCTGGCAGTCCATCAAAATTGCGTCGAACGACGTTTCTTGCGACACGATTTTTGAAAGTGCCTTCGCACCGTTGTCAACAATAACGCTCTCCCACTCGAAACTGTTCAAAATCTCGCGGACGACCATTTGATTGATCCGGTTGTCTTCGGCGACGAGAATTCGTAGCGGGCGAGAAGGAGTTGATTCCGGTTCGGGCGGGACCGCACTTCGCGTGATTGTGAAACTAAATCGCGTTCCCTTTCCTGCTTCGCTCGAAACTTCGATGTCGCTCCCCATCAGACGCACGACTTGACGCGAAAAAATGAGACCGATTCCGGTGCCGCCATAACGTCGCGTGAACGAACTGTCGATTTGTGTGAAGGCGTGGAAGAGCTGCTCTTGTTGCTGCGGCGTCATTCCGATTCCGGTGTCGCTGATTTCAAAAAGCAACTGGCACTGCGAACGCGCCGCGCCGCTGACCGGTCTCCACTCGACAACTTCCAAACGGAAATGCACGCTCCCTTTTTCGGTGAACTTGATCGCGTTGTCGATCAGATGCCGTAGCACTTGTCGTAATCTCATTTCGTCGATGGCAATGAGCGACGGTAAATCAGTGCTTGTTTCGCACCGCAATTCGAGACCACGTTCTTCAGCTTTTGGCTTGAGCGACGCAATGAGTTTTTCGACAAGCTCTCGGACGTTGATGTCGTTTTCTCGCAGCGTGAGCGTACCTGATTCGAGTGAGATGAAATCGAGAATATCGCTGATGAGCGTCAGCAGATTTTGCCCCGATTCTCGAATGATGAGTGTGTACTCTCGCTGTTTTTCTGTTTGAGTGGAAGCGAGCAGCAGTTCGGAGAGTCCTAATACGGCATTGAGCGGCGTTCGCAACTCGTGACTCATCGTGGCTAGAAACTGGCTCTTGGCTTGGTTTGCCAACTCTGCCACGTTTTTCGCCTCGCGCAGTTCGCGAGTACGAATTGCAACGGTCTCTTCGAGCTTGCTTTGATAGCGACGTTCGCGGAGGTGAATTACCGTCCCCGCAAGCAGAATGATGACGACAATCGCCGTTGTGAAAACGGGTAACTTACGAGCTTGCGCAACGGCGGCAAACCAGTGTTCGCCGAAGTAATCGACCATGAGGGCCGTATCAGTTTTATGACTATTTGAGTGGAGCGGCACCACAACACTCGCCCAGTAACGCCCAAAGTTGTAGAACGGAAAGTTCGTAGTGCTCGGCTCGTCGAGGTCGATGGCGTTCGTGATGAACGACTTTGGTCGCCCTTCAAATACGAAGTCGCTCCCCGGCGGCTGAAACAGTTCCATCTCTCCTGCTATTTGTCCATCGCCGTTGTAGTCGGCCTCGGTGTTGACGATGTTGACGTAGCGTCCGTCATTTGTTTTGCGGATCGTACAGATGTTAAGGATGAGTGGGCTTTCTTCTTGCCACCGCTCGATGAGGTTGTAAACCTCTTTGTAGAGTGGCATTTCAGCGGTCTCTGGGACTGGCAGCAGTTCGTCATGGTGCATTGCGTCGAGTGCGGCGGCGTAGTCGCGGGCGCGGTCAACGCGAATCAAGTTGTTGTAACGCCGAGCCGCCTGACCGGTGAAATATGTCGTGGTGTAACCGACGGCGAGTACCGCCGCGATCGCGCACCACGCAACACAGAGAAACCGAAAATGCGATGCCGAACGTTCAAAGTGCAATGCCCACCAGTTGATCGCCGCCATCGTCACTATCGCAAACGCAGCAACAGTGATGATGTCGATATTCCAGTAGAGCGTTCCATAAAACGTGTAGTAATTGATCGCCAAGAGCATTAGTTTCACCCTTTTTCTGAAAAGAACAAAATCTCGTTTGGCGAGAGCGTAACCGATTTAACCCCGCTGTCAAGAAGGGCGTTGTGCGATACAATGCCGACCATTGAGAAAGATTCACATTCGAGAAGTTGGGAGCGAGTGATGTTACACGGCGTTGTGATGGCAGGAGGAGCGGGGACGCGGCTTTGGCCTGCGAGTCGGAAGGAGTTACCGAAACAGTTTCTTGCGTTCGGCAGTGACAAAGCGATGCTCGCCGCAACGCTCGACCGCGTGTCGCCGCTCATCCCGCGCTCGCAGATGTTAGTTGTAACGGCAACAGCGATGGAGCCGCTCGTGCGAAACGTCGCACCAGAACTTGCCATGTCGCACATTCTTTGCGAGTCTGCGCCGCGCAACACCGCACCGTGTATCGGTTGGGCGGCGGTTACGCTTCTCGCCGGCGATCCCGATGCTACGATGGTCGTTCTCCCCGCAGACCACGTCATCGCACCGCGCGAAATATTTTGCGAAACGCTCTCATTCGCCGCTGCGCTCGTTGACGAGTCGCCAGAACGCCTCGTCACCATCGGCATTCAACCGACGTTCGCCGCTACCTCTTACGGTTATATTCAGTGTGGTTCGCCGCTCGTTTCGGATGTGGCGTCGCGGAGTACGATTCACGCTTGGAACGTAACGCGGTTCCACGAAAAACCGCCGCAACCACTCGCCGAAGATTTTCTCGCTGCTGGAAACTTTCGATGGAACGCTGGAATCTTCGTCTGGAAAGCGGCGACGATTTTGCGGCAACTCGAACGCCACGAACCGGAAATGGCCGCGATTCTTCACGACATCAGCAAACGACCAAATGACGCCGCAACGCTCTTTCCGCAGATGAACAGCATCTCAATCGACAACGCTGTTTTGGAACGTGCCGAGTCAATCGTCGCGCTCGATGCGACGTTCACTTGGGACGACGTTGGGACATGGCGTTCACTCGAACGCCTCTACGCCGACAAACGCGACGCCACTGGCAACGTCGCCATCGACACCACGCTTATTCCGGTCGAATCGCACAACAACGTTGTTCGCAGAATGGCAACGACAAAGAACGATGCACATGTCGTCGCGCTGATTGGAGTGAACGACCTCATCGTCGTTGAGACTGACGATGCACTTCTCATCGTTCACAAAGACCACGAAGAACGTGTGAGAGAAGTGGCGGCGGGTTTGCGCTGCGATCAATAGGCTTGTTCGGAAACTTGCACTCGCACGGCGGTTCGGCATGGCCGAACCCTTCAGTCGTCATACGCCGCAGGTGTTTGGAGGGTTCGGCTATGCCGAACCTGAACTCTAGTACATCCAAGAGAATCCACACGATAGTGCGTGATTGCCGATGTTCTTCGACCCCGCTCCGTCGTAGTCGGCGTGGAACGCCATTGTGCGCGTGTTGTTGAGGTAACAGCGTGTTCCGATGCCGCCTTCAAGGAACGCCCACTCGCTCTTGACGCCGTGAATGCTCTGTACCGGATAAGCACCGATACCGACGAACTGCGTGTTGACTTTCACGTTGTCACCGCCGAACTGGGCACCACCGAATAGGCGTGCTGTTACGGAGACGCGGCGAGTCGTTCCCGTTTCCATCGAGAAACCGAATCGCGTAGCGAAGCGTCCAGCGGTGGTGCGTCCAACGCGAAGTGCGATGGCATCGCCCGTTTCGTCGAAGGCGTTTCGTGCGGCGTGTGCGTAGTCGAATGCGAGTGTTGGCCGCAAGATGAACATTCCGAAAAACAGCGGACGAGCAAACTCGACATTTGCGTAACCGGCCCAACCGGCGGTTTTGCCTGTCGCACTCATACGCGAGTTGTATCCGAGCCAACCGAGGTTGTCGATGATGCGAGTCGATTCGTAGCTTTGGAGTCCGATTCCGCCGTAGCCGCGCATCTCGATGTAGTAGCCGAACATTCCGCTGAAGTACGCACCGAGCTGAACGTCGCCGACGTTCACGCGATCAGACCACTGCTTGAGACACGAATTGTTGTAACCGAACAGGACACCAGCGGTTGCGTTGTGTCTGATGCGGCGGTCGTACCCCATCTGGAAACCGACACGGTCAACGGTTGCGCCGCGTGCATTGCCGTCGCTAGTGATCGACGTGCCGCTGTAGGTCGGTGAGACCCAAATGCGGTTCATACGCGCCAGCGAAACCGATTGTCCGCGAACCGACTGCCCACGCAGCGTCTCGCCGCGCGACGTTGCTTCGCCGCCGCGGAAATACATCTCGCTGTCGAGCGTGAGCCGCTGGTACGCAAACTGCCACGGACGATGTTGCGCGATGAGCATTGAGTTCGCGTACACGTCGCCCGAAAGTTGCGTGAGCAAGTCTTTGAGGTTCGCAACGGTTGTGTCGAGATTTGTCGTCTGGTCTTCGGCGTTGATAACCGCCGTGACCATATCGAGCATGCCGTGATCCTTCGACGTTGGGATGATTCTGAACCGGTCGATGTTGACGGCGACTTCTGCCTGATTTTCAGTTAGTCCGCTGTAACCAAACTCAACGAGCTTGTTGTTCAGGCCACTAAAGCCAGTGAAGTTGGTGTAGACATCGACGCTCTTAACAGGCGAGATGACATCCTTATCAACCCAAGTTGACTGGAAGAGCGTCTTACGCACGTCGTTTTCGTCCGGCGGATTCAGTAATTGACCGACTGTCTCAATGTGTCCCGCGTGGTATTTACCGTTTGGAACTTGTGAGTCGATCCAAACGCGGAAATCGGTTGCATCAAAATCCACACCGCCCGCGCCAACGCTGACACCGAACGGATTACTGTGATTCGGATATTGAGTCGGATCAGCATTCAGCGGCATCGCACCGGTTGTTAGGTCAAACGTGAGTGTTGAGCGTACTCCCGGTCTCCCCGGGACGAGTGTCTGTCCCGGCTGCCAAACCTGCGTACCGACAACGAAAAGCGTTGGGTTCGGATTGTCGTTGGTGTCGAGTAGTTTTGTCCCTTGTTTGAAACGGAGGTTTCCGTGGAAACCACCAAGGTTTAGTGTAAGCTCCGCTGGAATTGTAATCGGGACGTTATTTGAATCGACACCTTGACCCTCAACAGCAGTGATGATTAGCGACGAAGTCCCAGCGTTTCCATGAAGCGCACCCTCGAACGTATTTTTGCCGCGAAGATTGAGAGTGAGTGTGTTGTCACCAGTCTTAATCGTTGCACCAACAGGGCCGTTGAGGCCGTGGAGCGTTTGGTGGGCACCGACAGTGTTCATTAGGAACGTTGTACTGGTCTCCATACGCAACCCGCTGGCGTTGCTTAGAATATCACGTCTACGGACATCAAGCGTCCCTTCTTTTATGTACATCTCGCCAGAGAACGACGCAAGACCACTCAAAACTAGCGTGCCCGCACCTGTTTTCCAAAGCGACCCGGGGATACGAACATTGTTTACGACAGAATCGACAACGGTACCCGTTAGCGTCAACTCACCAGTTGCGGCTGTTACCTTAATCTGACCACCGCCGTTGGCAAGAATGATCTGATTACCGATGGTGAGTGATGAATTGGGTATGTATTCAAGTATTGTGTCGGTTCCATTGAGTGTGATACTGCGGGTCACAAGACTTTCTCTCTTGGCAAAACGAACAGTCCCACCCATAATTGACAGGTCAATCGTGCTCCCCATCTGTCCGTTGAGGAAGAGAACTCCATCCTCACTCTTGACAAGTGTCCCGCTTCCGTCCATTTTGCCCGTCAACTCAAAGACGCCTGCACCGGTCGATACGGCAATAGCCCCACCGTTTTTGAGGGTGATTCGGTTGCTGATTGATGCTGCCGCAGCTCCGCTATATGTGAGTGATGTGCCAATTCCGTTGAGACGAACGTCTCCGATTCCAAGATTGGTTTGGGCACCAGCACCACCCAAACCGATTCGGACATCGCCACCGATAATATCGAGCAGTCCAGCGCGCGTGGTTGTACCCTGAATATCAAGTCGCCCTGCACCAGTCTTCTGCATCGTTCCCTGATTAGCGACAGTGATCAAACCAGTCGTAGTCAACGTCGCACCAGCATTGGCAACGCCAATCGTTCCACCCGCGTACTGCCCTGTACCAAGCAAGTCGATTTTATTATTGATGGCTGTGAAAAAACCGCGAAAATCAAGAGCCGTATTCTGGTTCGTCGGATTGCGTGGATCATACTGCATACCATTGAGGCGGACATCGCCAGTCCCCAAATTCCCCAAGTTCCCACCAGATGTGAACGCAACCGTACCGTTCTGAATGTCGAGTAGACCAGTTCGCGTCGTGGTCGCACCATTGAACGCAAGCGTCCCCGTCCCGATTTTGATCACATCACTGACGACGACTGGCTGAATTCCAGTGTCATCAACATCTGCGACCACATTTCCGCCAAATGTTAACGTTGATGAACCACCAACTTCGATTTGTTGCGTTCCGCGCCAGACGGCTGTGGTTGGGTCTTGGACGAAGTTTGAGTAAAAATGCAGGTTGTTGCCAATCGAGCCAGACGCGGCTTGGCCTTGTACATCAACAGCGCGTATGATAGTGCTAAACCTGTTGTTGATGAAGAGGTCTGGCGCGCCAAGCATACCAGCCGTCTCGCCGAATTGTGCGCCAACGTTTACGCGGCCACCGCCGCCGTTACCACCAGAGATACGCCACTCACTCGAAGCGATGTTGATTACACCACCACCACCAGCATTAAAATTTGCATTGTGGACACCGAGGATACTTATCGAACGGAGGAAATCGACGCGCGAACCTCCTGTAGCATTGAGACCACCACCACCGACAAAATTGAGTTGACTGCCTATACCTTGGATGATGAGTCGAGACGGTACCCATGGCGGTGGATCACCACTGTTTGGACGAGTGTTGACAGCGTTCACATTGATCCCGCCCGTGATTGTGAGGTCACCATTAAAGTTTGGCACACCGTTACCACCGTTCGCCCCGTATTCTAAGAAAAGTGTCGATGTACGCGCGAAGTTACCACCATCAAACGGCGTTGTCCACTGCCATCGGTTACCCGCGTTGACATTTAGTCCACCGCCCCAAGTCAAAATCCCACCTGTATGGACATCACCACCAGCAGGGACGTTCGTAGCTGGTGTGCCACCAGTTCCCCATTTGATGTCAATCGAAGTTGGAGGGGCGGTGGGTGTTATATAGTATGTGCCCGTTTGGTTTGGCCCCGGTGCTACTGTTCCCGGTCCAGCCGCACCGCCGGTCGCTGTTACTTCCGCCATCACCGGCATCGGCACAATCATCGCTATAGCGACGAGTGTCACGATGACAGTGTAGACGCACTGCGAGCGCAGCGAGTTGCGAAGAGACTGCGTGGTCAACAGTATTGATAGCCGTGAGCGTTTCATAAGTCGCGCTTCCCTTCGGTACATAAACACACCATACCCAAAAAGGGTGTCCGTGGTGTTCCGCTAAATCGGAAAGCGGCGACAAGCCGCTTGACTGCAATCGTTGCTGCGGTGCAAAAATAGAGAATGTTTGCGTTAGGCAGACTGGGCAGAGTGTCGGGGTGCGCGAGATTTGGCATTGTGAGATACGTCCTATGATGCGGGTAAGCCGTGCCGCTACACGGTTTCTCTTTGCGATAAGAGTTGCTCTAGAAACGCAGATTCGTAAGTGATTGTGGAAGTCTGCTTTTTCTGTATCGGCGTTTTGGGTTGCGGCACCGCGTCGCGGCGTTTGAGGCGAGATGGAGCACGACGCTGCTGCGGTTGAACGATATTCGCGTCTACTTGCGATACACCGTTTTTCTGCGTGACGGTTGCGTGTGCTTTCGTTACCAGAATCGATTCGAAAGTCGTCGCAGAATTCGGGCGTTGTTTGCGGTCATCAGCGTTGCTTGAAACGCCGAGTTGTTCCCACAGACTCTGTAGCGCGGTCGTTGGACGTGTTGTTGCGCTGTTGTTGTTTTTCGTTGGTGTTTCTTGCAGCCACGCTGCGACCGTAGGCAGCGGCGATGTTTGCAGATCGAGCGACTCTCGGATTTGAGACCGCTGAGAGTTACGATTCGGGTGGAGCGAGTGCCCGACGATCTCGCACGAGACCGTCCACACCGCTTCACGAAGAATCGTATCGTACTGCGAAGAGAATGGTAACATCACCGGAGTACCGTGTTTGATAAGATCGGATGTGGGCTACTGGGCGCGGTCACGTCACCAAATAACCGGCGCGCGGTTTTGTTGACCGTTATTCGTTGCGGGCGTTGGTTGATACTGCTGCGGTTGCTGCGGCGGCGGCATCGCACCGTTTTGGTTTGGTGCAGGCATGTAGTAACCGCTCGGAGCGTAAGGTACGGCGGCGACTTGATAGTTCGCTTGCGGACTGGTGTTCGGTGTGGCGGCGTATGCTGGTGCTGGTTGCGGTGCGATTGGCTGTGCATACTGGTCGGCACCGCTGCGGAATGTTTGCGGCGACGCGGCGACAGGAACCTGACCGTAAATTGGGCGAGTCTGCGTGAGCTGGTAAGCGGGATTCGCTGGTGGTGCGGCTGGCTGTTGGTTCGGTGCTGGCGGCATCGTTGCGATTGGTTGCTGTGGAGCAAGTGGCGTCGCTGGTCGCATGACAAGTTGTTCTGATTCCGCCGACAAACGGTCGAGCGAGGGGGACGGATCGTACCCAGCAAATCCTGCTGGCGCGTATGATGCCGTTTCAACCGCAGTCGATGTCGTCACGGGAATATCACGATTTTCGGACGGTGTCGCTGGTGTTGTGGAAGGATTCGTTGCAGGATTTGGGTTCCACGGTGAGTACCCGCTCGTTACAGCACGTTCCCAAGGCGAGGCTTCAATTGCGACGGCGCGTTCCGACGGAGTTTGCAGATTGAGTGCAGTTTCGTCGGTGATGGCTGTGTCCGTTGATGTAGTAGCGATTGCTGAAGTCGCTATAGCGGGACTTGCTACCGAACTGACCAAGAATGGATTGGGAGTTGGTTCGCTTGCTGCTGGTGTGGTTGCAAGTTCACCTGTTGACGGATTGTGCGTTATCGTTAGCGGGATCAGGTCGTCTACCTTTTCGCTACGCACGTTCCCCATCGGATTGACAACAACGAGCACACTCAAAACGAGGATACAAATCCACGAAGCGAGAAGAAGGCGGTCGGTCATGAGCCGTTCCATCAGCCAGCGTGCGGGGTGCGTGAAGTTGTCTGCCCAAGGTTCTGGCTGGACGGAGATCGGGTCACACGGCAATTCACGTTCCACGCGCTCCGTTGCCGCCGATTTTGTTCGTAGCGGTAAAATCGACGGATCGGGAAGACTGTCATCAAAGTCAGTAAAGTGTGGCAGTCGTGTAATTGCGGCAACGCGGGAGACACGAAGCCCGCCGTTCTCGTGCATTGGCTCGACCGTTTGAGGGAGTTCGGTGGCGAAAGTACCGCGTATTGCCCCGAAACGTGTCGATGTGTGGGGTTCACACTCCGTTTCGCTCCGACTCTCTGTTACGCTACGATCTTGCTGTTTCGGTAGCACAAACGAGCCTGTGCGCTGTGGGCGTTCGGTGGAAAACTCTTGCATGACTTCTTCCTCTCCCTCAATATCAGGTTACGCGACCAGTGGCGAGACTTTGCCACGCGGTCTTTATCGGACGAAACCTGTGCGGGTCGTGAGGAATAAGCTGGATTTTCTGGTTGTGCGTGAAGTAAGGGCGAGTATCCATTCACGATGGCACAACCATCGTCGCACCGAGAGTCGGGTGCGTTACGGTCTCAAACCCGACGCCGAAGAGTAACTTCAATCGCTCTTGCGTAATCAGCTCTGATGGCGGGCCGCTAAAAAAGATGTGGCCCCCTGTGAGCGCGATGACATGGTCGCAGTCGATTGATACGGCGTTGAGGTCGTGGGTGACGGCGAGAATTGTCGTCCCCTGCTGGCGATTGATTTCGTTTAGCACCCGACGCATCTCTTGCTGGTGATTGTAGTCGAGAAACGTTGTCGGTTCATCGAGCAAGAGAATCTGCGGTTCCTGCGCAAGGATCGCAGCTAGGGAAACTTTCTGTCGTTCACCGCCGCTCAACGTCGCAAAGACGCGGTTCGCAAGTTGCGTAGTTTGCGTAAGATCGAGTGCGCTTTCGACGACACTTCTGTCGCGCGACGAGAGTGGCGCGAGTGGTCGCTGGTGCGGATAACGTCCCATCTCGACGACTTGTCTCACCGTGAACGCGAAAAGCGATTCGGGCGACTGGGAAAGATACGCAACTTGCTGCGCTAGCGAACGTCGCGGAATCGTTCGCACATCAACTCCACCGACACGGATTGTTCCGCCGGAGTATTCGAGAAGTCGCGCGATACACCGCAACAGCGTCGTCTTCCCCGCACCGTTCGGCCCAACAATCGCCGCGTGACTGTGGGCGCGAACGCAAAAAGAAACGTCGTCAAGCAGGCGTGCCTTGCCAACTTCGCAAGTCACGTTCTCCAGTGCGATGGCGTCCGCTTCGGCACGCGACGATTCTGTTGTGACCGTGCTCACCATGTCCACGTTCAATGGTGTGCTTGCGCAGTTGTCGGTAGCCCCAAGAGTCGCTGCGATTCGTAGAGCAGTTGCTCGAAGCGAACCGGTTTTTGGAGTAGTGCGTCGGCGTTGATCCAGTTACGGTCGGCAGCGGCGTGGAGTGAGAAGTCTGTTCCCATTTTACTGTTGGCGTCGCTCAAGAGGATGATCGGCAACTTGGGGTTATCTTTTTTGAGATGATGACAAAGCGTGAACCCGCCATCGGGGCGTTCGAGTTTGAGGTCGATGATGGCGATGTCACACTGGCGCGACTGCGCCTCTGTTTGGGCAGTCTCAACACCGGTGGCAGTGCGGACAACGAACCCTTCTTCCTCAAGGGCTGTTTGCATCGGTGCGCCGAAGTCGTCGTCGGCGGTCACGAAGAGAAGATTGAAGTTTTTCATGGGACGAAGTTTCCTTTACTCTACATGGGTTCTCTTGAGCGGCGACCGGCAATACTTTCCGGCGTAGTTCGGGTGTTTCGGATTGACCTTCAACTCTTGTGAACGCGGATCGACAACCACGTCCAAATCTTCCATCGGAATCACGCCGAGCAGCGGTTCCACGTTCGCGGGCAAAACAATCGCGTTACAACTACATTGCCGATTTGCGAACCGCAAATCAACCGGCCCAACAACATCCAGCGTGCGGACCGAGCCATCGCCAAATTCACACGTTTCCTCGGAAAGTTTCCGCAAACCAAGTTGCGCACAAATCTCTTCGTTGATGCACAGCATGTATGCGCCAGTATCGACGAGCACCCTCACCGACATCGACCGCACCTCATCTTCACTCATCAACTTGCGTGCTGCAATTTCTAAATCGCCAAAGTTTGTGAGCGTTATGTCGGCGTAGGTTGTTCCCATTGAGTTTTCCTTTCGTCACGTCAACGCTTCACGCGCGTGGTAGGTTGTGTGGAGCAGTTCGTGGGCTTTGTGACCGTTTGGTTCACCGAGGAACGATTCGTAAATCTCTTTGATTTCGGGATTCTTGTGAGAGACGCGCAGCGTTTCGTTGGCGTCGAGATTGTAGAGTCCGGCGGCGCGAGCTTTGATGCGTTCGCGGTTTGTACCATAAGGTTGACCGCCACCGCCGACACATCCGCCGCGACATGTCATAACTTCGATGAAGTGGAGGTCGGGGCGTTCGCCGCGGTTGATCTGTTCGAGCAGTTGCCGCGCGTTACCGAGTCCGTTAACAACTGCAACGCCAACAACGAGGCCATCAATGTTGACCTTGGCCTCTTTTACGCCGTCCATTCCGCGAACCGCTTCGACTTTGAGATCGGCAAGTTCTTTTCCAGTGATCAGGAAGTAGGCACTGCGAATCGCCGCCTCCATCACGCCACCGCTGGCACCGAAGATTTTTCCCGCCGTACTGCGAACGCCAAACGGTGTGTCGGCTGGTTCAGGCTCTAGCTTCGACAGATCGAGTCCGAACATCCGAATCATCTGCGCCAGTTCGCGGGTCGTGAGAACGGCATCGACATCGTGATAACCATCGCGTCCCATCTCTGGCCGCGACGCCTCAAACTTCTTCGCCGTACACGGCATCACCGAGACGCTAAAGATTTTTTTCGGGTCTTTACCAATTCTCTCGGCGTAGTACGTTTTGATGACCGCGCCGAGCATTTGCTGCGGACTTTTGCACGTCGAGAGATTTGGAATGTTTTGCGGGAAGAACGTCTCAACAAATTTAATCCACCCCGGCGAACAACTTGTGAACATCGGCAGCACACCGCCGTTTTTGATGCGTGAAACGAGTTCGGTTCCTTCTTCCATGATAGTTAGGTCGGCGGAGAAACTGGTGTCGAACGCGGCGTTGAATCCGAGTCGTCGCATTGCGGCGTGAAGAACGCCCATCGTGTCGTGACCGATTGGCAAGTCGAACTCTTCGCCCATCGTCAGCGAAACTGCGGGTGCGTGTTGAATGACGACGTGCAACTCTGGATCGTTGATTGCGTTTATGACTCGCTGAACGTGACTCTTGCCGATGAGCGCGCCGGTTGGACAGATAGCGACGCACTGGCCGCAGTTGACACAGCTTGAGATGTTGAGTCCTTCGTCGAACGCCGTACCGATAGTGACTTTAGAACCGCGGTTGATGAAGTCGATGCACGACACGCCTTGAACTTCGTCGCAAACGCGGACACACTTTCCGCACTTGATACACTTGTCGGGGTCGCGGACAATCGACGCGCCGGAGAGGTCGAGTGGATACGAGTCTTTCATGCCGATGTAGCGGCGTGAACGAACGCCGAATTCTTCGGCGAGAGTTTGCAACTGGCAATTCCCGTTTCGTTCGCAGTAGAAGCAGTCTTCGGGGTGGTCGGCGAGCAAAAGTTCGACGATTGTCTTCCGCGCGGCGATGGCGCGTGGCGAGTGCGTTTGCACTTTCATTCCACCGCTAACGGGAAATGCACACGCTGGCACGAGGGCACGTTGTCCTTCGACTTCAACGACACACATCCGACATGCACCGACGGGGTTTAGTCCTTCGATGTGACAGAGTGTCGGCACGTTGATACCGATTCGTGTGAGTGTCGTCAGAAGTGGTTCACCCGCTTGTGCTTGACACTCACGTCCGTTTACCGTGATGGTGACGGGTTGCGTGATAGGAGCTTGAGTTGCGGGTGTGGCGGCGGCGGTGACAGTCATTGGGCAACCTCTTATGAAACGTGCAAACGACGCAGTGATTGGAACGACAGCAACGGTATTTCTCTGGCCAGAAACTCGTTGCGAGCCGAGCGACGAGTGCGGAAGTGTATCACAACTAGAGCAGGCGACAAGACACCCCCAGCGGTCTTTGTTAACTGGGGTGTTTTTCGACTTTCGTGAACCACCGCTTGACGTACCGAGTTTGCACGCTAAAATCCCCCGCGTTCTTTTCGGCTGCCGACACTTCTTCTGTGTCCTATTTGCGGGAATGGCGGAACTGGCAGACGCGCTAGGTTGAGGGCCTAGTGGGGGCAACCCCGTGGAGGTTCGAGTCCTCTTTCCCGCATTTTCTTTCGTGTTCACGATGGTGACGGTTCGTTATCGGCACGGTTTTTATACCGCGAGTTCCATTCGCTCAAAGAGTTTGAACGTTGAGTGGAACATTCACGAAATCCCCGCTTCCCTCTTGACACATCCCCGCCACAGAGCTAAACTCACACGCGAACTTGATTTCGCTTTCCGTGTACTCGTGTTTTCTGGTGTGACCGTGCAAACCCACTTTTAGAAGGAGAAACGTATGGACAGGCTTTTCTTGTGTCTCTGGATAGCGATAGTCAAACGACTATCTGCAACAATTGTTAAGATTGTTAAACTGGGGGGGGGGGGGCAATTCGCGTAGAACGCGAAGACTCCGCGTACCAACACCCTACTCTATCTTGCGAAGCTGCTCTCTCGGCTTCACCCTCGTCGAACTGCTCGTCGTCATCGCCATCATCGGCGTACTCGTCGCGCTACTGCTTCCCGCTGTGCAAGCTGCACGAGAAGCTGCGCGGAGAATGACTTGCACAAACCAACTCAAACAGTTGGCTCTCGCTGCACAAAACTACCACGACGTCAACAATGGGTTTCCTTCGGGGAATAGCCATATGAAGCATCCGTCCGTCACGCCAGTGCGTGAATGTTTCCACTACAGCCCGTTCCTGATGTTGACGCCGTTCTTTGAACAGACTGCGGTTTACGATGCGGCTACTTCGGGTACCAACGCTGGAGAAGACCCTGATCCAGGCAGCAAAGGTTTTCCTGCCAATGCGGACATCCCATCCGTCCAGTGCCCGTCCGACCGAAATGCAAAAGAGTGGGGCAAAATATCGTATACCTACTCGCTAGGTGACTGGCCCAGCGAAGGTAGAAACGCCGACAACAATCGCGGCATCTTTTCGCAGGGGGCTCGCTGGAATACGATGGCGTCGGCAACTGACGGCACGAGCAACACCATCATCTTTTCGGAAAGGTGTGTAGCGGGTGGTACCACGATGAAAAGTGGAAACAATCCCGTCAAAGGCGCGTGGGTGGAGATGGCCAATGCGACTCCTGTAACGACCTTAAACGTCTACACTTGCATGGCAAAACTTGCCACCAATGGCAAGAAAGAATATGCTACCGGTGGTACACAATACAATCAGTTCGCTGGAACGCGGTGGGCGGACGGACGCCCAGTCTTCACGAGTTTCACGACGATTCTACCACCCAACTCGCCAAGTTGTTCTCTCACGGGAACAGGGGCCGACCTTACCAGTCGTCGCTCAATGATGGCGGCCTCCAGCGAACACTCCGGCGGTGTTTGCGTAGCGCGTGTTGACGGCTCGGTGCAGTTTGTCTCAGATACGATCAACGCGCTCACGTCGGGTTTTACCGCCGATACGGCAACCACTGGGGCGAAGCCCGTCACGAGTGGCGCGTCGCAGTTTGGCGTTTGGGGTGCGCTCGGTTCGATGAATGGCGGCGAGTCGGTCTCGCCGTAACGGGAAAACGAAATGCACGTCAACGTTCGTCATCACGGTTGAGCCGTTCAAGAAGTGAGGCGATTTCACATGCATTTGCCCCGACGGGGCAGCAATTTCAATAACCGGCGGTAAGCGGTATTCCGCGCAACCGCCGGTACGCGACAAACGAAACTGCGCGTCCCAACGGGACGCTACCAAAATATCGGTTGTTGGTTTGCAAGGTCGCGTCC
>JBOFSQ010000040.1:0-14376 GCA_051651625.1 Thermoguttaceae bacterium
TGCCGCGACTTTGTGCGTACTCGACGATGCTGTCGTCCGCTCTGATGTAGGCAATGGCTCCGTAAATTGTGTCGTACGGCGCAAAGAACTTGAAACAGCGAATGTACTTCAGCACATAGAGGAAACGATTGACATCGCTTTTGTGGAGTCGTGTCTTCACTTCGATTGCTACGGCGACATCGCTGTTGACCAAAGCCACGTCGATTTCGGCTGACTTGCCAGCGATTTTACCGCAGATGTTTTTTGCCGAACCGTCCGTCACCGGAATACCGCGTTCGACGAAAAGTTCGACCGCCTGATTACTCACGAACGACTCGACAAGCATCCCCCACTTCAGGTCGAACGAGTTTACACTTTTGCGAATCGTTTCGTCGGTTATGAGGCGTTCGGTTTTCATGCGGTGGAGGATCGCTGCGCGTTCGCGCTTCCATTCCGCATCGCTTTTTTTGCGATCTCGCTCGCGTTTTTCTTCGGCGGCTTTGTACTCTGCGTCACGTTTTTCTCGCTCACGCTTGCGTTGTTCTTCGGCGGCTTTGTACTCTGCTTCGCGTTTTTCTCGCTCGCGCTTGTATTCTGCGTCGAGTCTTTCGCGTTCGCGCTTCCATTCCGCTTCTTGGCGGGCGTTTTCGTCGAACAATGCTCGCAACTCTGCCATCTGCTTTTCAGCAGCGGCATTGGCTTCTTCGGTGCGGCGTGCAGCTTCTTCGGCGCGCGGATTCTTCGTCACGGCGGGCCGCGTCCGCTTGATAGCGGGCAATGCGGGCGAGGGTTTCTTGGATTTCGGCAATAGATGCGGCCATTTGCAATCCTCACTTTACACAGTAGTACGCTGCCAACAAACAACGTTCGCAATTCTACACCCAAACTCGCAAACCGCGTAGTGGGCAAAAGACAACCGAAACTTTACCCCTCCCGCTTTTCACGCCTTCACACAAAAAAAGGGCGAACCCCCACAAAAAGGATTCGCCCACAAGTTTACAAGGCACGAACTACAACCAAGAACTAATCTACCAAGTCAAAGTCAAACGTGTTTTTGCCTTTAACGACGGTTGCTGAAAGCGGTGTTGTTTGATTGCTGCCGTACTGCTTTGGAAGAAGCGGAACAGGCTTTGTCTCTTCGTGCTCTTTTCCTTCAGAATCTCTGTACTTGGCACCTGTTGGTTTAAGCTCAGATTTGGTGATTGTCACAGTGTAGTCACCGGGCGTTGTACCAGCGTCGGCCTCACCTAGAAGTGTCTGTAGCTTGTAGCTCCCCTTCTCATCAGTAAGCCCCATGGCACCACTACCGCTCTCCGTCGTTTTGGGCGAAAATGTGACCGTCGCACCTGCAACCGGTGCCCCTTTGTAGGTGACGGTACCACCAGCAGATTCTGTCCGCATTTTCGACGCCCCACCACACCCAAGGCCGGTTAGGACAAAGATCGAAAGCAGACCAATGACAGCAAATCGTGAACACAACATCTGAAAATTTCCTTTCTGTAGATAATGTAACAACCATTAAACGTTTACGGAAGAGAAGCAGACTCGTTGCCAGCAGGCGTAGCCATCGCTCCCCAAATGCCCATATCAGACGGCCCTTTCCATTGATGGCCCTCGCCAGCATTGCCGAGCGTTTCACCCAGCTTTTTGGTTAAGTCACCGCAAGAAATAGTCTCTGAAACAAAACGAACGGAACCATCACAAAGCCCGACGTTGACTCCGCCTGAATGGTTACTGCTTGGCGTCATTGCCATACAGTCGTCATCGGTGTCATTTTTTATGCATGATGGCGCATTGGGTGGTAGGGCCGCCATGAAACCGGTAAACGCGCTACGTCCATCTCCCCAACGGGTTCCACGATTGTTGCGAGTAGCAGTTCCTGCTTTCAACGCACCGTTGGTCCCGCGGACAGCGAGGCAGTTTCCCGCAGCCTTGCCGTGAATATCTATATCCCTCGCATTCGCCGACTTGTACATGTTTGAGTTAGCCGTTCCTACCAACCCTTCCGAGACAAACATCGTGTTGCTGGTGCCATCCGATATGTTTGAAATAGCGATCTGGCCATAGCGTCCTCGCCGAGTGATGCCACGCAACTGAAAGTTTTCACCCCAACCATCGCCGATCATCCAGTCACCACGATTGAGGCGATAGCTCGTCTGTCCCATTGAGTTTGCGTCAAAAGATCGCTGAACCCCACTATCAGACGGGCACATAAACGCAGCGATTGGTGACTGTAGCGGATTGTATTCACCATCTTTTAATTTTCCCGTTGTGCCCGTGCCGGGGATATGATTCGTCCAGCCTGCTGGCGACAGCGGATACACTGCCGATGAAGCGTATCCAGCGATTCGATCATAGACCGCCTGTTGTTCCACAAATGGTAACAAGCAGGTGAGGGCACTGTACGAATCTACGCCATCGACTCGTGTTTTTGTGCCGAACGGCCATGGATCGCCACCAAAAGGTCCGGGGCCATTAGCGGGAGCATAGCCCATCCACAAGAAGTCGAGTCCGTTATTTGGGAAACGCTTGTGGGTGCTGACGAAATTGTGCGCCGACAGCGCAAGCTGCTTGACGTTGTTTGTACAGGTCATTCTTCGCGCGGCTTCACGAGCTGCTTGAACCGCAGGAAGCAGGAGCGCGACCAAAACACCGATGATCGCAATCACCACCAAGAGTTCAACAAGCGTGAACCCGCGACCAATTTCAATGCGAAAATCTGTTTTCTTGCTCATACAAAATCTCCTTTGTTTTGAAAACGAGTTGGATCATACATCATAAACTTCAAACGAAAAAATGTTAAGGAAGCGACGCGGCCTCACCGCCAGCCGGTGTTGCCATCGCACCCCAAACTCCCATATCCGACTTTCCTGTCCACTGATGCCCTTCACCAGTGTTGCCGAGCGTTTCACCAAGTTTTTTGGTTAGATCACCGCAGGAAACGGTATCAGAAACGAAACGCGCAGAACCATCACAAAGCCCAACGTTCACACCACCCGGGTGATTGCTGCTTGGGGTCATGGCCATGCAATCGTTATCACTGTCGTTCTTTATGCACGATGGTGAGTTGGGCGGCAGAGCGGCCATAAAGCCGGTGAAGACACTCCACCCAGAACCCCAACGATGCCCACGCCCAAAACGCACATTTGTTCCTGACTTCAGCATTCCTTTGGTCCCACGAACAGCGAGACAATTTCCTGCTGCCTTCCCATGAATATCAACGTCTCGGGCATTCGCCATTTTATACATAATCGACCCGCCAATCGGTTCGACCAATCCCTCCGACACAAACATCGTATTGCTTGTGCCATCCGATATGTTCGCAAGCGTAACCTGCCCAAAGTTTCCGAGTCGAGTGATACCACGCAAACGAGAGTTTTCTCCCCAAGCATCACCAATCATCCAATCGCCACGATTGAAACGATAACTCGATTGACCGGTACGATTGCTGGTGATTGTAGGCAGAACATTACCATCAGAAGGACACGCGAAGCCAGTAATAATGGTCTTGAAGGGATTCTCCTGCCCATCATACATTTGCCCAACACCCGACGGACTCGGAATGCGAGCACTCCAACCTCCAGCATCAGTGATAGGGTAGGTAACAGATGCACAATACCCAGAAATTCTATCGTAGAGCGGTGCCTGCTCGATAAACGGTAGGAGGCAAGTCAGGATGTTGTACTGATCAACACCGTCCAAGCGTGTTGCACCGAAAGGCCAAGGAGTCAAGTATGGTGTGGCACCACCAGCGGGGGTGTAACTCATCCAGAGCGGATCGAGACCGTTGTTTGGTAGACGGCCTTGCACATCAGCAAAGTTGTGAACAGCAAGCGAAAGCTGCTTGATATTGTTCGTGCATTGCATGCGTTGGGCGGCTTCTCTTGCGGCTTGCACGGCGGGCAAGAGTAGTGCGACGAGAACACCGATGATGGCGATGACCACCAGAAGTTCGACGAGTGTGAAACCGTTCCGGTTGCGCTCACAGAAGGCGGAACGTATGGCGTCGCAGAAGACGCCGAAGAATGAGCAAGGTTTAGCTGTATTGCCCCCCCCCCCCCATCTTAACAGGATTAATATCCATTTGAGTTGTCTGCAAGTTGTTCATGGTCGTCTCCTTTCATCAAAGAATCTCGAAACACAGCATCGCAGCGGACGCCCGCCACGAAAAAACACAATAGAGCGGAAATCGTTCAGAGCACGGAGCGGAAGTGTACATCGGCAGGAAGTCGGTGTCAAGGTCGGGGTGGAAAAAATGGCAACGTGAAACAATTCGTGGCACTCGCTTACGCTTCGTGTTCTTGTTTACTTTCCACCTGCGGCGCGTTTGCGACCGATGGCGGTTAGGATCGTTTTGCGTAGGCGAATCGCGGTCGGTGTCACCTCGACTTGTTCGTCGGACTCGATGTATTCAAGTGCCTCTTCAAGCGTAAATAGACGCGGTGGCTTTAAGATAAAGTTGCGGTCACTCCCCGAAGCACGCATGTTCGTCAGTTTTTTCTCGCGAGTCGGATTGACATCCATGTCTTCATTCCGCGAGTTTTCACCGACAATCATCCCTTCGTAAACAACGTCACCCGGCGCGACGAATGGTTCGCTGCGAGCCTGAAGCGAGTCGAGCGCGAATGCGTTCGCACGCCCCGGAACCATCGAGATAAGTACACCGTTTGACCGCGTTGGCATTTCGGCTTCGCGCGGTTTGTATCCGTCAAAACGGTGGTTGATCACCGCGTTACCTTGCGTCGCGGTGAGGAGACGTGTTCGCAGGCCGATAAGACCGCGTGCTGGAATCGAGAACGTGATAATCGAGAAGTCGCTTCGCTGCGAGACCGACTGCACGATCCCACGCCGCCCGCCAACAAGCTCCATCACCGCTCCCATCTGCGACTCTGGAACTTCAACAACGAGCGTCTCAAACGGCTCTTCAACAACGCCATCGCGCGTTCGCAAAATCACTTCCGGTTTTCCAATCGAAAGCTCATACGACTCGCGCCGCATCGTCTCAATCAGAACCGATAAGTGGAGCACACCGCGCCCAGAAACCGTGAACTGGTCGGCTGTATCCGTCGTCTCAACGCGGAGCGCGACATTGCGTTCTAACTCACGCATCAATCGTTCGCGCAGGTGGCGACTCGTCACATACTTTCCGTCTTTTCCGGCGAGTGGCGAGTTGTTGATGCTAAACGTCATTCGCAGCGTCGGCTCATCGACGTGAATGCGTGGCAGCGCACGCGGCGACTGCGGTGAGGCGATAGTGTCGCCGATTTCAATCGTTGGAAGTCCTACAACCGCCGCGATGTCACCCGCATCGACCTCGTGAACTTCCGTGCGACCAAGGTTGTTAAACGTGTAGAGCATCGCCACTTTGCCGGGCGTGACAACGTCGTCTTTTTGCATCACGACAACGCTCTGTCCTTTGCGAATCGTCCCGCACGTCACACGCCCGATGGCGATGCGACCAACGAAGTCTGACCACGCAACAGTCGTCGTGAGAAATTGCGTTTGTTCTTCAATATCGACTTGTGGGCCGGGGAGTTTTTCGAGAATCATCTCCATCAGCGGGAGGATGGTCGTTCCTTCTTGCGTGAAGTCGTGTGTTGCGTAACCGGCCTTCGTGCTGGCGAAGATATAGGGGAAGTCGATCATCGAGTCGTCGGCACCGAGCTGGATGAAGAGGTCGCCGACTTCGTTTAGCACTTCGCGCGGGCGGGCGTCTTTGCGGTCAATTTTGTTGATGACGACAATCGGTGGCAACCCCAGCGCGAGTGCTTTACCGAGAACGAACCGCGTCTGCGGCATCGGCCCTTCCGCCGCATCGACTAGGACGAGGCAACCATCAGACATTCCAAGAACCCGCTCAACTTCGCCGCCGAAGTCGGCGTGGCCGGGTGTGTCGATGATGTTGATCTTGACACCGCGATACGGAATCGCAATGTTCTTGGCGAGGATTGTGATACCGCGTTCGCGTTCGAGGTCGTTGGTATCGAGAATCTGTTCGCCGGAAAGTTGCCCTTCGCGGAACTGCCCGCTCTGGCGGAGCATGCAATCGACGAGCGTCGTCTTACCGTGGTCAACGTGTGCAATGATGGCGATGTTACGAATGTCGTTTCGGCGTTCTAGCATGGATTGTCCGTTCGCGGTTGATTTCAATTTTAATTCACTGGGGAATTGTAGAGTATACCCCAGTTGGTTGAAATTTCTAGCGAGGCGGCAAACAACTACCCCGGTGGCCACGAAAGTTGGCGACCGCCGATGATGTGAAGGTGCAGATGCGGCACCGTTTGCTGGCCGTCTTGACCGCAGTTTACGACAACTCTGTAGCCGCGTTCGGCAACGCCTTCCTGCTCCGCGATGCGGCGGACAACGCTCCACAAATATCCGACCAGCGGCTCGTCTTCCGGTGCGATGTCGTTCACCGAAGGAATCGCCTTCTTCGGTATGACCAAAACGTGAACCGCCGCTTGCGGCTGGATGTCACGAATCGCAATCACACGGTCGTCTTCGTAGACAACAGTTGACGGAATATCGCGCGAAATGATCTTCTCGAAGAGTGTTGGCATTTTTAGATTCTCCACGTTTTGTTTCCACATCGCCAACAGTGACCGGCGTGTGGGTCATCAGGAAGATAGCGGTAAACCCGATGCCCACAACAGCCGGTCAACTGTTGGGTGTTTCGTCTCATACGAACGCGAAGACTGGCTCGATGACTTCGTGTCCGAGTGCCTTCTTGCGTGTGACAACGCCAGCGATGAACTCGTGAAATACGCCGATGTCCATTGCGGTTGCGGTTGCATCTTCGGGGTGGAACTGCGTACCGAGTGCGAACCAGTCGTCGTGGATCGACTCAATCGCTTCGATTACGCCGTGTGGGCAGCGTGCGGTGACGACAAAACCTGCTGCCACATCGTCAACAGCTTGGTGGTGCATACTGTTGACGCGGACTTCGTTTTCACCGTAGACACGTTCCATAATCGAGCCGCGCTCGATCATAAGTGCGTGGCGATGGCACGACGCCATCGTGTCACGATGCGGCATCGCTGCGGGGATGTCTTCGGGAAGGTGAAGGAAGAGCGTCCCGCCTTGCGAGACGTTGAGAAGCTGCATCCCCGTACCGATAGCGAGTAGCGGGAGTCGCATGTCGGCGATCTTGTCGATCAAGAAACGGTCGAAAACTTCACGTCGTTCGTCTAACAGACGTGCCGACGGATGAAGCATGTAACCGTCGCGTCGTGGGTCGAGATCGGCACCGCCGACCATTACAACACCATCGAGCATATCGAGAACTTGTTCGATGTTGCTGTCGAAGTGTTTGTCTTCAGCGAACGCAGGGATCAAGATAGGAACTCCACCCGCCTTCAAAATGGCGTCGAAGTACCCCGCGAAGACAAAGCTCACGGCGGGCGTACCCTTTTTGGCAGGGCAAAAATCTGTGTTGATCCCGATAAGAGGCTTCCTTGACATTCTCGATTGTTCCTCCTGCGAGGATACACACCGGGCACCAACACGCTCGAAAGCGCGTTCCACGAACGCAAGCACGCCAAACAAGTACCGAGTCGTCACCTCGAAACTCGAAACGCATTCACAATTCGCTGGTACCAAACGGGACGTGCATCCAGAAAACAAACGGACGCCACGACCGAATCAAGGAAAGCAAGTGCGGGAATTGTAGCGGGTCATGACGATTATGCAAGTTGTCGCGGTTATTTTGTGTGGGACAACCGCCTCAACACAAAATACGCTTGGCATAGCGGAAGCGATTGGGTGTTTGGGGTAAATGGGCGGAATGGCGAAGGGTGTTTTTGTGTAGGGTTTGGTATATGGTTCCATCTCGCCAGTCTCCGCATTAGGCTTAATTACATTGCTATACCCCTCCCCAAACTGTTTTTCCGTGTATACTGGGCGTGTGGCGGTGGCGTAAACGTAGCGTACAAAAAGGGGATAACTATGAAAAGTGGGCGTATTCTCGGTGTCGTCAAAGGTGTTCTCCTCACAGAGCGTCAGCGGACGAGTCTTCAGCGGCGTATCGACGGACGTAGCGTTTTGGAGTGGGTCATACGCCAAGTGAGCGACGCCGAACAGCTCGATGGCGTCGTGCTTTTGACCGATTCCGATTACGACGCTGAAGTAGTGCGACGTTTTGCCCCGTCCGATGTACCCGTTGCGATAGCCGACGCGATGGACACCCTATCTTGTCTGCGGCACGTCGTTGACCAGTTTCCCGCCGACAGCTACGTCTTTCTCGGTGCAGACTGGCCGTTTGTCGATCCGGCGATCATCGATCAGCTTGTCTCGGCGTCGCGGCGCGATGCAGAGTACCACTACGTCGCGTTTCGCTTTGCGAACGAGTGCTTCAGCATTCATCGCCCGTTTGGGCTGTTCCCAGAATGGTACTCCGCAGCGGCGATCCGATCAGCACACACCCACGCCCTCGACAAAGTCCATCGCAATCTCCCCGGCACATTCTTCATAGACAACGCTGCCGATTACCGGATCGAAATGCTCCCCGCACCACTGCTGCTTGACCGGCTCGACACTCGTCTCACTGTCGCTACCGAGGAAGATTGGGAAAACGCGATGATGCTCCACGAGGCTATGGGGAACGATGTCTGCGATCTCGCCAAAGTTTCGGTCGTTCTCAAAGAGCACCCGCAAATGCGTCAGCGAATGGCGTCGGCAAACAGCGTCGCCAAACAAGAACACGAAGCGTAAGCGAGTGGCCAATGGTGAGCGGTGGCTGTAAAGCCACCGGTTGAATCTTCACACGCTCAACGGGCGGCATCACTGCCGCCGCTCGCACAGAATGGAACGACGGATTCGGGCATCGACGAGAAGAAGTCCGCACGCCAAAACCAGCACCGCGATCCGTGGCCAAAGTGTTGTAGCGACGGATGACGACGCAAATTGTTCGTCGCCTTCGGCAACGTCGAGACAACGGTCGAGCAGCGCAGGGAACAGCGGACTGGTGCCGAGCGACGACATCGCCTCTTCGGGCGACGTGTGCCAGACAAAGATTTGCGGCTGCGTTACCGATTGGCTGATGAGTGTGAATCGTTCGCCATCGGCACCTTCGGCGACGATGATTGGCCGCAAGTTTTTGTCGGGCGACGCCAACGTCCAAACGCTTTTGAGCGTGACGCGAAACTTTTCGAGGTGCGTCGCAAACGGCGCGACGATTGGACTGTTCACATCTTCCGCGCGCAAAACAACCCCTTGCGGCGACGCGAAATCTCGTCGCTGAAATCTTGCGTTCTCAACGCCCGCGAGTTCGACGTCGGTCGTGTTACCGAGAATCACCACCGCTGGCGACGCCACATCTTCTCGGTTCTCCACGGCCATTTGTCGGCGTACTGTTTCGAGTGCCCGCGCGACGTGTGGTGAAACGTTGTCGCTGATGAGAATCGTCGTGGCGTGAGACGGCGACGTATTTGGTGCCCACGTCGGCGCGCTGAAGAAGGCGATCATCGCCACGATGGTTGTCATCCGAACGATGGTTGCGATGATGTCGTGTTCGCGCCGCCACCACGGCGTCTGCCGCGCACCAGCGGCGAGAATCGCCATCGCGCCCCACTGGCGAATAACCGGAGCCGTGCGACGACGTAACAGCAGCAGCGGAACCAACACCAGCGGAATCGCAAACCAAAATTTCGGAGCAAGAAATGTGAGCATGCGAGACACCGTCAGACCCGTGACGGGTCGATTTGTAGGCTTCGCCCTCCGCAAGACCGCGGCCTCGATGGGTCGCTACCGTTTCGGTACGGAAAATTCAAACCGTCTTGAGTATACAAGAAACCGCTGTCAACTCGTTTTCACAAACTCTGCGCGATAGACGGCCTGTCCGTGGAGGAGCGTGCGGCGTTCAAAGTGTGTCGAGAAGTCGTCCTCTTCTTGCGGCGGTGCGTCACCAGCATCTTTTGTTTCGGAGACGAGCGAGAGCGATGTTGACGTTGTCACGGTCTTTTTTCCAGCGACGAAATACTCTTCAACATCGGTCCAAAAATGGAGACGCCCTCCGGTGACGAGGCGTCGTTCGATGAGCTGCACGACATCTGTACGAACGATACGTCTGCGACGGTGTGCGCGTTTCCACCACGGGTCGGGAAAATAGATATGAACAGCGGTGAGTGACGCATCGGGGAGAAAATCTCGCAAAACTTCAGCGGCGTCACCGCAGAGTATACGGGCGTTGTCGAGACCGCCACAATCACGGGCCGCGCGTGCAAGCGTTGCCGCAGCGAACGACGCATACTTCGGCCCGATCTCAACTCCCAAGAAGAGGTGGTTTGGCCGCGACGCGGCGGCCTTGGCAAGAAACATCCCCTTGCCGCTGCCGATCTCAAGTTCTAGCGGAGCGACGCGCCCGAAGAGCGCAGCTACATCCCACGGACGCGGAAGCATATCCGGCGTCAGACGATACCACGCATAATCGAGAGCGGGCGAAATTTTCGGCAGATGACGTCGCCCCATAAGTCAACGTCAGGTCTTGATCGCCTTACGCTTCAACCGACGCGCCGCCTTGCAGGCAGGGCGTTTCCCGTGATTCGCTTTCTTGAGTTTCCGATGCGTTGTTGACATAAAACCCCCAGAGACTATTTCAAGTTGACCAGTTTAGACACAAACAAACAGCGGCGGATTGTAACGTTTTTTTTGCAGACACCAAGTTCCCCTCAAACAATTTGTTTGGCGGAACCGCAATTCGCTACGCCCGTTGCGGGTAGATTTGTAGGCTTCGCGTTTTGTTGTGCTTGGGCTTGCGGCAATGACACCCCGCTTTGGCACGAGAAATTTCAGCCGTTTTGAGTATATCTTGACCCGTTATTGGTTCAATTCCTCTCCCCCCGCCTTGAAAAAATGTAAATGCGAGTAGAATACGCCCTCCTTTGGACTGTACGTTAGGTGTTTATGTGCGGTGCGTTCGATGTTTCGGGCCGCCGAGTTTTGAGTGAGAAGGAAGTTTTATGGTCGATGTTCACAAGTTGTCTGTTGAGTTGCGTGGAGAGGTCGGGAAGCGGCGGAATCGTCGTCTGCGTGCTGCGGGACGTGTCCCGGCGGTACTCTATGGCCACCAGCAACCGTGCGTTAATCTGTCTCTGGCCAACGACGAAATCGAGGCGATTGTGCGTCACGGCCATCGCTTTGTCAGTCTCACTGGTGCGACGCAAGACCAAGCCTTCGTCACTGAATGTCAGTGGGATACTTGGGGCTCGCGTCTCTTGCACGTTGACTTGACGCGGGTAAGTGCCCACGAAAAAGTTCACGTCACCGTGCCGGTAGAGTTGCGCGGCGAAGCACCGGGAGTGCGGGAAGGTGGTGTTGTAAAACACTCGCTCCACGAGATTTCGCTTGAGTGCGAAGCGGCAGCAGTCCCCGAAAAGATTGATGTCAACATCAACCACCTTCAGCTCAACCAAATCATACACGTCAGCGACTTGGTGCTCCTCGCCGGTGTGCGTTCGCTTGTTGATGCTGGCATGGTCGTCGTCTCGTGTGGTATCGCTGTCGAAGTTGCAGAGACAACCGATGCTGGCGATGTCGGTGCCGAACCCGAACTGATCGGACGTAAGAAGGCCGCCGAAGACGAAGAAGAGACAAAGCCCGAAAAGAAGTAAAACTGCTGACGAGGGCGCGAACAGATGAAATTGGTTGTCGGGTTGGGAAACCCCGGTCGGGAGTATAGCCAAACGCGGCACAATATCGGTTACATCGTCCTTGCCGAGTTGGCGTCGCGCTGGGGGGCTGGTGAACGGCCACGGACAAAGTTTCACGCCGACACGTTAGATGTCACTGTGCAGGGCGAGAAAGTCTTGCTACTTTGCCCGACGACATACATGAACCGCAGCGGACTCGCGGTAGGCGAGGCGGCGGCGTTTTACAAATTGACACCAAACGAAGTGTTGGTTGTCGGTGACGATATGGACTTGCCGTGTGGACAGCTTCGCTTTCGCGAGCGCGGTTCATCAGGCGGACAAAAGGGGTTGCGTGACGTGTTGCGTGCCCTAGGAACAGAAGAGGTGCCGCGACTCCGCGTCGGGATCGGACGACCGCCCGAAAGAGTTGACGCGGCTGATTACGTTTTGGCGACGTTCGCACCGGAGGAGCGAGCGATGCTTCCGCAAATCCTCCACGATGCCGTAGCGATTGTCGAGATGTGGGTAACACAAGGTGCCGCCGCCGTCGTTGACCACAACACACCGCGAAACAGCAAACCACAAAACAGTACGCAGAGAAACAGCACTCGCCCAGCAAATTGAACCTGTTTCAAGACGGTTTGAATTTCCCGCAAGGAAACGGTAGCGGCCCATCGAGGCCGCGGTCTTGCGGAGGGCGAAGCCTACAAATCGACCCGTAACGGGTCTAACACTCCACAATTTTGAAGGAGCCGTCCGTTGTCAACAGAAAAGACGAAGACAGAAAATCGCGTGAACGAACGAGTCTACGAGGCGTTGTTCATTTTTGATTCCGATCAGTACGGTCGCAACCCGGAGGGTGTCTCTGGTTTTGTTTCGCGTGAGGTCGAGAGTCGGGGTGGAGAGGTTTTGGTCCACCGTTTGTGGGAGGAGCGTCGTCTCGCCTACCCAATCAATGGGCACCGGCGCGGGACATACTGGCTCACCTACTTCAAGATCGGTACAGATCAACTCAAAGACCTGAACCGACAGTTCCAAATTACAGACAACATCTTGCGCTTCATTTTCGTTCGGCTCGAACCGAAGCTCGTCGATGCACTCGTGGAATATGCCAAGACCGGCACTTTTCATCCAGTTGGCGACGAGGCCGCACTCGAAGCAATCGACGCGGTGGTCGATGATGTTATTGAAGTGTGAACGTGCGGCGCGTTGCTTGAAGGTTAACTTTCGGAGTAAAGAAAAGGTGGGGGTGTATTATGGCGTCCTTCAATCGAGTCATTCTCCTTGGGAATCTTACCCGCAACCCTGAGGTACGTTACATTCCGAACGGTACTGCCGTTTGCGACATCGGACTCGCTGTTAATGACCGTCGCAAAAACAGCGCGGGCGAATTTGTTGAAGAGGTGACTTTCGTTGACGTAACGTTGTGGGGGCGTACCGCCGAAGTTGCTGGCGAGTATCTCACCAAAGGAGCACCCGTCCTCATCGAAGGACGCCTCAAGCTCGACACTTGGGAAACAGAAGGCCAGAAGCGTTCCAAACTGAAGGTCGTCGGCGAGGTTATGCAAATGGTCGGCAGCCGCGACGGTAGCGGCGGCGGTGGCGGTGGAAATCGCGGAGCAGGCGGTGGAAGCAGTAACGGCGGTAGTGCAAACAGCAGCAGCCCACCTCGCAGCAACACTGGTGGCGGTGGCGGTTATTCACCATCACAAAACGATATGGACGGCGGCGGTAGTTCCGATATTCCGTTCTGACGTAGTGAGACGCACATCCAGTAGCGTACCAAGTTAATGAAATACTTCACGTTTCACATTGCCGTCGCCTGTGTGACTGCGTTCTGCGTAGCGGTTCTGTTTGCGCAGGAAGCGGAAGAAGCGGTGAGTCGTCTCGACGTTGACGCCGACTTCATCGTCAGCATGATCGCCGACGGCGATGGTGGCGTCTTCATCGGCACTGAAGACAAAGGCGTCGTTCATCGTGACGCTGATGGAAACGTCACACGGTTCGTCGCCGAACTCGGCGATCCCAACGCCTACGCTCTCGCCATCGACAAACGCGGCAGACTTTGGGTCGGAAACCTCAACAGCGGCGTTTCCGTTTTCAACGGTGAGACGTGGAAGAACTACGACGTGATTGACGGCCCAATCGGTGAACGTGTCTTCGACATCCAAACCTGTCCGGTTGATGGTGACGTGTGGATCGCAACCAGCGCAGGAATCACACGCTACAAACTCGACGCCGATTCGTGGGAACATTTTACTCGTGAAGACGGGCTTCTCGAAGACCAAGCGTCGTCGCTCGCGTTCACGAACGACGGCACGCTCATCGTCGGTACGCAGTGTCACGGACTTGCAATCTTCACTCGCAACAAAAACGGTGCGTACTCTCACGCAAAAAATATCACCGCGCCGGAACGTTTCGGCCCCAACAACTGTTCGCCCGTCCCGCTCGTGCCGTTTGGTGATGGACTTCCGACAAACCAGATCAACCAAGTTCTCGTTGCGAGTGACGGCGTGATTTGGATTGCGACGCCGACCGGTCTCGTTCGCGCGAACGACAAGTTGACGCAGATGCAGTTCGCACGCGGCATCGACTACGCCGACAAAGTTCGCGGACTCTACGGCGGCGCGCCAAAAGACTGGCAAGAGTGTCCGCCAGAAGTTCGCACGCAACTGTTGCCGGAAGACTACATCACTTGTCTCGCCGAAGACGCGAGCGGCGCGATTTGGCTCGGCACGCGACAGCGCGGCTTCGTCGCCATCGACCCGCAAAC
>JBOFSQ010000041.1:0-16077 GCA_051651625.1 Thermoguttaceae bacterium
TCGTGCGGCGAAACGCCTTTGAGCCAGATACAAAATCGTCTCCCGTTGTTGATGAACTCCTCCGCACCAACGTAAGGACGCACGAACTTTTTTGCGTCTGGACAAGTTTTGAGCAACGCTTTTCGCTCGGCGGCGTCAAACAAAAAGTGACCACCGTCAATCGGCTGATTGCCGAATAACATCAAAGGTGCCACGCCAAATGGCTTGCTCCGATTCGTCACTAACACGCTCGGTGCGGCAACCAAGTACGGATTGATTTGTTTGACGATGGCAGCGCGCGGTTCGTTTGTAACCATGTCGTACAGAAACAGCTTCTTCTCTGAACGATCCGATGTGCTAAATCCAACGATGACGCAGAAAACAGCAGTTGCCGCGTGCTTCGTTGCTCCACTTGAACGTTTGATGCGCGAAGTTAATTTTGATCGCGTAACGATCAAACAATGTTTGCCACAACGCCGGCACCTGTTCGCCTTGGCAAATCGAGTTCGTTGAGACGAACGCACATTCGATTTTCGTTCCTTGAATGTACTCCGCCGCTTTTTTGTACCAGCACGTCACATAATCGAGGTTGCCACAGTTTTTCACACCAGCGAGCACGGTTTCCAAATCGCGTTTTTGCGTACTGTCCATGAGTCTCGCGCCCGCAAACGGCGGATTTCCCAAGATGAAACTCAATTCCGTTTTCGGGACGACACTTTCCCAATCGAGCGGCAGTGCGTTCGCGCAGCGAATCGTTGGCGACGTTGTGAGCGGAATCCGCAAGTACGATTTGCCGAAGTGTGCGCGGACTTCGTTGTTCATCTGGTGGTCAATGAGCCAGAGCGCAGTCTGCGCGATGAGCGATGGAAACTCCTCAATTTCGATACCGTAAAACTGGTTGACGTTAACACGAACAAGCAACTCCAAATCCAACAGCGGTGTACCGCGTGCGAGTTCGTCGCGGCGTAACGCTTCGATGACTTTGATGTCGAGTTCACGCAGTTCGCGGTAGGTGACGATCAAAAAGTTCCCGCAGCCACACGCAGGGTCAAGAAACTTGAGCGACGCAAGTTTTTCGTGAAACGCATGGAGCCGTTCTTCGCGTACGCTTTTCGTGCGTAGTGCGGTGATTGCGAGTAACTCTGCTTGCAATTCGTCCAAAAAGAGCGGGTTGATCAGCTTGAGAATGTTTGCTTCGCTCGTGTAGTGCGCACCGAGGTTGCGGCGTTCTTGCGGATTCATGACGCTTTGGAACATCGCGCCGAAAATCGCCGGACTGATTTGACTCCAATCAAACTCGGCACATTCGATGAGCGTCTCGCGCATCTTTTCGTCAAAATCGGGGCTGACGATTTGTTCTGCGAAGAGCTGACCATTCACATACGGAAACACTTGCAGATGTTCATCGAGTTTTGTGGAGCGGTTCGGTTTGGGCGTGTTGAGCGTCTCGAAGATTTTTTGGACGTGAAGCGCGACATCGGAGCCATCGAGTTTTGTTCGCGTGCGCAAGAAGTTGAGAAACGCATCTTTGGGAAAAATGCCCGTGTCTTCGGCGAAGAGGCAGAAGAGCATTCGCACGAGGTAGATTTCGAGTTGATGCCCACCGTAGCCGGTTTCTTTGAGGAGGTCGTGGAGGCGTCCCATAAACTCGGCAGCCTTGATGAACGTCGTCAGGTTGTGGTCTGATTCGGTGGAGTTCATTGCTCGCAGACAATTAATTGGTTGCCGGAATTTGTGACGACCTGTATGAGTCGCGTAGCGACGGCCTTATTGTAGCCGAGGGCAAGATGTACTCGTCGCAGCCCTCGGTTTGTGGCCCCAATGGAGTCGGAAGCTCCGTAGGAGCGGCCTAATTTGCGCACGGATTAGATCGCTCCTACGGAGCTACGGATTGGTTGTGTTCGTCAACCGAGGGTTGCGCTTCGCTACACCCTCGGCTACAATTAGGTCGTCGCTACGCGACTAGGAACGCGCCTTCTTCGCGTATCGCGTCAGAATACTTGAGCGCGAACACCGCAGCACGCTGGCGCATTGCGTTGAACGCGACCCGCGCGGGCGACGATTGGCGTGACGTTTTGCGTGGCACTTGAGAACACGGTTTGTTGCGAACGAACGTGATACTATAACCCCGCGCGATTATACCACTGGCGAACAAAGTGCCAGTGGCTAACACGGAGAAAATGCCCAGAATGACACTTTTCTCGAAAGTGTCAAAACGCTAGAATTGCCGGTCTCCGCGACACTTCACGGAGTGTCGCAAACCGCCAAACTGGGGAACAGGGATTCGAACCCCAACTAACTGGTTCAGAGCCAGTCGTGCTACCTTTACACAATTCCCCAATGTGTACTCGTTCGCCCACGATTCGACGCGGAGGCGGAATTGTAACGTCTAATCGTTTGCGGTCAATCCCGTGACGACGCCTGCAAAGACGTTTTGAGCGTTTCGAGCTGCGCGACACGTTCTTGCAACGCCTTCATTTCTTTGCGCATTTCAGGAAGCCGCGCGAGGCTGACTTGAATTCGCATCTGCTCTTTTTCGGGCGTCGCCGGAATCCCAACGACGCGAGCCTCCGGCGCAATGTCGGCAAGTATCCCAGACATCGCACCAAGAACCGCACGTTCGCCGATGTGAACGTGGTCTTTGACGCCAACACGCCCCGCCATCACAACGAAATCGCCAGTAGTCGTACTCCCCGCGATCCCCGTGTGCGCACAGATGAGATTGTGACGCCCCAGCGAACAGTTGTGTCCAATCATAACCTGATTGTCGATCTTCGTGCCGTCACCGATTAGAGTGGAACCATACGTCGCACGATCAATCGTCGCACAAGCACCGACTTCCACATCGTCGCCAAGTACAACGTTGCCATATTGCGGACCAAGTTTGTGCCCCGCCGCCGCAGAGCTATAACCGAATCCGTAACTCCCGATCACGCTGCCAGCGTGCAAAATGCACCGTTTCCCGACAACCGTATTTTCGTTAAGAATGACGTTCGGGAAAAGCGTTGTCGCGTCGTCGATGTGACTGCCGGTCATCACGACCGCACCGCTGCCGATGGTGCAGTCGTCACCGATTGTTACGCTCTCGCCAATGACGGCGAAGGGATCAATCCGCACACCACGACCGATCTTTGCCGATGCAGCGATCCGCGCATCGGGACTGATCACACGCGGCGGGGCAGGGTGGGGCGGCGAAAAAAACAAGACTATCTTCTCAAACGCCGCAACCGGCTCGTCGGTCTCGACGAGTACAAACCCATCGTGACGAAAACCACGCGGGACAACAACCGCCCCCGCACGGCAACGCTTCAAAAGAACGGCCCGATCCGCCCGTTCGAGAAACGTGATCGCCTCCGGCGTAGCACTCTGAATCGGCGCGACTCCTTCGATAACCATCGTAGAATCACCAACTACGTTTCCCCCAACATGTGCAGCCAACTCGGCAATAGTGACAGGCATAGAAACTCACTGTACAGATAACGCAACACCAACCATTCACACGCAAACGCGGCGGGGATTATACCGCCGCAAGTGTGTAGCGGTAGGGCCAGCAAGGTAGACCCGTTACGGGTTACGGGTCAATTTGTAGGCTTCACCCTCCACAAGACCGCAGCCTCGCTGGGCCGCTACCGTTTTGGTACGGAAAATTCAAACCGTCTTGCAGAATTTCACGTCCTGCAATGCCACCGATGCAATTAGGACACGAAACAAAATTAGAACGCGAAGCATAAGCGAGTGATGAATCACCATTGGGCGCAGAGTTTGTCATTCCCGCGACGGAAACGGGAATCTACAGAACACTCGCCAAAAGTAGTTGCCTTTGATTAGTCTGCCAACACATGCGACAACAGCCACTGCTACTTCAATTCCACCCGCACTGCTTTGCCAACATCAATCGCGTGCTTCGTGGACGCTCGACTGATTTCGATTGAGGCACTTGTCGTCTTCGGCGAGTTGAACTCTGGGTTCACGAGGTCATAAGTGGGGCATACTTCCTTCGCAAGGGCCGCCTGATAATCTCCGATATTTTCGTCTGCCCTCGGTGGAGGAAGTTTTGATGGAGTGTACTCGCGCTTGGTAATGAGCACCTTGAATTTGCCAGCGGGGGCACCCGCAAATTGACCGTAGGTCGCTATAACCGCGACACCGTTTGAATCCGTCTTTCCCATAACGGGCCACCGTGAAAGGGAAGTGTCTTCTGGCACCAAGGTCACGGAAGCGTCGGCAAGTGGAGACCCTTCTTGCGTCACCGTAATTGCAACACCACTAACGAGTGCTGGAAATCCTTCTGGCGGAACTGGTCCGCTCTGACACCCAGTTGCCGCCGTCCAAACAAACAAAACCAATGCACTATTCTGCCACAATTTCATCTTTGATTCTCCAAATAGCTGGCCACATGCGAACGTACTAACGCAAACACACTGCACATGCACACAATTAGTCACCTTGAGCAGGCGTCCCCATAGCTCCCCAAATGCCATAAGGACTCCTTCGCTGGTACTCGTTGCGGTGTGGGCCTATGATGTCACCGCAATTAATAGACTCTGAAATAAACGACGTGGAACCATCACACCTACCCACATTCACGCCACCGGCGTGATAACTGGAAGCCGATCCAAGCTGCACCATTGGGGTGTTGTCTTGCGGTGGTGTCGCCGTGCTATGCACGCAGTTTGGTGAATTGGGAGGCAAGATAGTCATAAAAGCACTGTTGACAGGGTAGCCAGACAAAAATCGCGCGCAACGGTGCGAATTGTTATTATCAGGCATGTTTAACAGCTTTCTATTCGTTGTACTGATCATCGCTAGACACTCACTAGGTCTTGTTGAAACAGTGGCACCGCCACTCACCCACATGGCATTTGCAGCAATGAACCCACCCTTCACGGTTATGTCATTGCGGCCACTGGCAGATACGCCTTCGCTTACAGCTAACGTGTTGCTGGTACCATCGGTGATAAAATCTATGCCGTGCCAAGTAACCGGTGCAAACACGCCACGCGCATTGTTAATCCTACTTTGATCCGCCAGTTTGCCATCTGCTTTGATGTTACCACCATTGGCCCAGTGAATGGTATCACCCCAACAGACGACCATATTGCAGCGAGCTTGCTGTGCATCGTCACCGCCGGGTTGGTTGGCATTCGGGTCAGAGGGGCAGAGGAAAGTGGGAATAACCCCCTTGCGAAAATCGCCTCCTCCGGTGTGTTGACTGCTGAAGTTGTCGGTGATTATCGTTTGGATCAAGCCGCTGTAACGCGCTTCTTGTTCCATAAACGGGAGGATGAATACGGCCGTACCGAAATCCGTTGCGAGGTTTCCAGTTGCCGCCAGTGCTTTCTCATTAGCCGTTAATGCAAGGTGCGCTCTCCCGGCTGGGAAGCTGCTGTGCTTGTCGTGGTAGTTTTGTAGTGCCAAAACGTACTGTTTGACATGGCTGCTACACTGCATGCGCCGCGCAGCTTCGCGTGCTGCTTGCACGGCTGGTAGCAACAAAGCGACCAAAACACCGATGATGGCGATAACGACCAACAACTCAACCAACGTAAATCCGCGATACATTTTTGTCATTGTCATGATTCATTCTCCTTGTGTACAAAGTGCAACCTGTAAACAACCAAACACGTTTCAAAATCGCTAACCACTTAAAAGGTGGTCGATTCGCCACCGCTTCTTGAACCCAGCGCCCCCCAAACACCAAATGGAGATGGCCCAGATGAGGTACACACTGGCCCAGTCGTACCAAAAGACACTGAACTGATCGTATCCGATACAAACCGCGCACTTCCATCGGCAACAGCAACAATGACGCCTCCCGAATGGTAACTGGTCGGTGGGTTAAACATTGGATTTGGATCACCTCCTGTTCGGCACGTTGGTGAATTGGGCGGCAATATCGTGTTGACCCAAGTAAAGTAGTTCGCAGCATCGGCCCATCGATCACCATATCCAGACGAAAAGGCTACCGTTGAGAGATATTCCCCGTTGGCCGCCGTATCTAGGCACGTTTTCGGAATCAAGGTGGTTTCGCATCCTCCCGATGTGGTCGGAAGACTTGAAGCTGCGATAGTAGCAACCACTCCACGCACACGCGCATCCAAACGAGAGGATACACGTTCACTCATCAAGATAGTGTTACTCGTCCCATCCGTAAGTGACTGAAGCCCCAACCAGCGACACGGAGCGAACGCACCACGCGAACGCCCAAACTCATAGTCATCTGTGAATGGCGTATAGTCACCGCCACAAAAAGCGTAATCCGTGGGCGAGGCGTCACTGGTTGACCGTATGCGAGATTGATTATTCGAGGGACAGAATAAATAGCTTTGGCGCTGGCGCGCCACACGCCAAGTGATTTTCAGTGTGCCTGTGTCAGTCTCCGCTCCATTCCATGGGTGACGTGCGTTTGCATTGACCGTTACGCCGCCGATTTTAATCACACCAGTACATTGGACAACTTCGTCGTATGTGGCATTCTGCTCCATAAATGGCAGGAGGGAGACGAAACCACTCCAGCGTCCCCACTCTTGGTAGCCGTTCGCCCCGGTCGCGGTAGTGGTGTTAGTCGACTGTGAACCCGGTCGCCCCGAAGGAAGAGAGCCATGGGTGTCGTGGTAGTTGTGGCATGCGAGAGCAAGCTGCTTGAGTTGATTTGTACACTGCATCCTTCTCGCCGCTTCGCGCGCAGCTTGCACGGCAGGGAGAAGTAGGGCAACGAGAACGCCGATGATGGCGATCACTACAAGAAGCTCAACGAGCGTAAAACCGCGATGGCGGTTTCGAGTAAAAGTGGAGCAATCGGCGTCAGAGAAGACGCCAAAGAAGCAGCAAAGTTTATCAGGATACCCCCCCCCCCCCATTTTAACATTTTGGCTAACACTAGGCGCACCGCAGGCGGCGCACACTATGTCGAGCATTGTTTCTAAACCAGAAACAAAAACCATCCGCATCTTGTCCATTGTCTGTCTCCTTTCAAATAGAGAAACCGAAGAAACGTGAAAGCCAGCGAGCAACGGGCGGTAAGCGTACCGCGCGGGTCGCCTTAGTCAATGGGGGGAATCGACTTTTGGGTTGTGAGTGGGTTTGTAGTTTTGCGCGAAGCGGAAAATCTTCACTGACTTTGCTGGAATGACGAACGCTGCGCCCAATGGCGATTCATCACTCGCTGTACGCTTCGTATTCTGTGTTCTGATTCTCCTGCTTCTGTCGCGTGCTGATGCTGGCGCGTACAATCGCGCCAGCGACGTTTTCACAGTTCTGCCAGCACACTTCGCTTACTTTCGCATTTGCGTCAAGAGAGCATCAACCCGTTTCCGGCATAAACGTCGGGAAGACGATCCCTTGCGGAATCGCGACGTTCGGGGAAGAAGAACACGGACGACATTGCGTCACATGCGTCTCGCAGTTGCGGGCACCGAGTTTGTACATCGACGAAGTAAGTGCGGTACAGTCGCTTCGCACAAGCCAAACAACCTGACTACCACGCATCGCGTCGAGACGGTGACAGACGAGACTTGTCGCTTCGTCCTCATCGCAAACCACGCCCGGACCAAGCATCGTACTCCCCGGCGAACGCACCGACGCAAGCCAGCCGCGAACTTCTCCCGCGTCCGTTAGGCACACCGAAAGTCCCCAAATCTTTTCGCGGTTCGCAAGAAAATAACGGAGATCGTGTTCGCGGTCAAGACCGACAAGTCGCCGCTCAAGCGCGACCATTCCGGCTACATCGTCTGATGTTGCGTCCCGAACTGTCGCGTGCGGAAGACGCGGAACAGAAACTCCAGAATCAGGCACCGTCCAAATCATGTCTTGAAAAAACTGGAGTGGACGAAAACCAGCCTTGTTGTAGAGCGTGAACGAATCGAGGTTCATCGCACTGCTAACGAGCCGCAGCGGCAAACACTCGGCTTCCGACATGCGAATCACTTCGTCCATCATCCCACGCGCGACGCCGCGACCATACCACGCCGGATCAACAGAGACAATCCCTACTGCAATGTGCGTTGGACGACGGTGATAGAAACACTGGCCGACAATCTTCTTCGTCGCTTTTTCTTCTGCAATGAGACAAGAGCCGGGATCGATCCCTTCGTAGACTTCGGGAAAGATGCGGAGCGTTTCCCACGCACCCGCAACCAGTTCAAACCCGCGGTTTTTGAGATACCACGCATTGAGCGATTTGTGAATCAAACACGCTACTTCATCCCAGTCGCCGCGCTGCATCGTGCGAAGTTGCCAAGTCATTGTGAAACCGTCCTTTCGCGTTGAGCTGTTTGAATGCACGTCTCACTTCGGCGCATCTTGACGATTCACAACTGCATCTTTCGCTTTGTTCTGTGCGTCGCGGATTTTGTTGACGAAGTTTTCGTTGTCTTGCTGTGCTTTGGAAAGATCGTCGGCTAGTCCTTGCGTCAGTTTGGCAACGTCGTCGTAAACCGCTTTGACCGAATCGTACTGTTTCTGCATCGACTCGATTCGCTCCTTCTCAAGAATTTGATCGTCGCCGCTCTTTTTGAGTTCTTCGTCGAGTTTCTTTTGTGCTTCGTCCAAATCTTTGATGTTGCGTTTGAGCGTGTCGATTGTTTGGTTGAGAACGACTCGCTGGTGATACGCCGCCGCGATGAGGTACTCGAATCCTTGCGGTTTTCGCTCCGCGTTCACAAGCATATCGCGGACTTCTGGCGGCAACGCATCGAGCGTTTTTTGGTCCATCTGCTCGAAGAGCAACGGCTGCGAACCACCTTCTGCAACTTTCGGATCGTGAAGTTCGTGAATGCGGTCTGTTGGCATCGTCACATAAACCGCCCACGTCGATGACTGCGACGCGGTAAGCTCGGCGTTTTCTGCGTCGGTTAGAAAATCGACTGATGTCAACGACGATACATACGCACCGTTACCGTTGTCTTTCGGCGGACCGTCTACACTGAATCGACCGAGAAAAACGCTGCGCTTCTGTGCTGCGCCGTTCGGATCGGTCGTCGCATCACCTTGCGCAACGACGCTCCCTTCGTCGAAGAGATAAACGATCCCTTTCGCATCGAGCGGCTGCGACGACTGCAACTCAACCGTCGTCATCTTGAGTGGCGACGCATTGTTGTTTGTCAGGTCTGGAAGTGTCGGATTGATCGGCTTCTTCCCGACATTCACGCTGATCGGCTTGCACCCAAACCACGCCCGATTTCGCTCTTTGAGGAGCAGGTCGAGTTTCACTGCAAGTTCGCTCGGAATGAGTTCGCCAGCAGCGCGTCCAGAGAGACTTTCAGTCGCCTTCGCTGATAGCAGAAGTTTTTCGACGTTGGCTTGTGTTTTGGCGAGTTCGTCGGTTTTCTTTTTGATCGCCTCGCGCCAAGCTGCTTGTACCTTGAGTTCTTTCACAGTCCAAACGACCGCAGCAATCCCCAAGAGAACAATCAGCACGATGAAGACTTTGTTCCAAACGTTCATGAGACTCACCCCCAAAATTGTACACAATCCGCCGTGAAGTACCTGCGGGATTTTACGGTATCTAGGGTAGCGCGTCAAGACTGTTTTCTTGCCGCTTGAGTTTGAAACCATTGCCGTGTAGACCAGCAACGTTTGCTCTGTCAAAAAGTACCGAACCCCGGACTTGAACCGGGACGTCCGATGAAGGACTGCGGATTTTGAGTCCGCCGCGTCTGCCAATTCCGCCAGTTCGGCTTTTTTGACTAGCTTCGCTTTCCGAGATGCCGCCTTCCGTTGGTCGGCTACCGTTAACAGGGTAGCTCGCTTGCGCGCCAACCAACCATTCTCTCCAAGCAGCAAAGACGGGTGGCATTTTACACGGCGACGATTCAAAATCAAGGGCACGGGGAAACTTTTGTTGAGCCTACCCACCACGCGACCTCGCCGTGTTGGAAACAAAGAGCCGCTCGTAATGCATGCAATCATGCGACTCCCTCCGTGCCTCTGTGACTCCGTGTGAAAAAAAAGAACCGCGAGTAAACGTAAAATCCGTGAACGCTTACCTTATTTCTTGCGTACAGGAGCCTTGCCCACCGTTTTCTTGGCAGACTTTTTCGTCACGGATTTTTGTGGTTCTTCTTCGCGGTCTTCGGCATCAAAACCGATGCTCTGCATCTCTTCTGGTGTGGCGCAGTACGCCATCAATATTTTTCGCGACAGTCGCTCCGTGTTACGCGCTGCACCATCTTTGGTGGGTGTCCAATCAATTGCTCTGTCGGCGGAAATGCCGTAGCTTTCGGCAACGGTGATCGCGTCTTGGTTTGCGCCCAAGTAAAGGAACAGCCAGTTGTACGCCTCGGTCTGATGCTTGATCTTATTCAACAGCAAACTTTTCGTGTACTCTGGATCAGATGCGTTTTCTTCGCCGTCGGTGACGATCACAAACATCACCTTTTCCGCACGTTTGTCGTCCGGCGTTGCCGCCAAACGTTCGCCAACTTCGTCGATCATCTTGCACGCCGACTCAATCAGTGCCGTGCTGCTGGTCGGCGTCAGTGTGAACTCCTTGACCTTTTTGATCGGTTTGTCTGCGAAGACCGGCTGGTAATTGTCGGAAAAAATCGAGTACGTTACCAACACATCCAACTCGCGGTTTTCTTTGACCAACTGGTTCAAGCTCCCCGCCATATCAGCGGCAATCGGTGCCATCGAACCACTCGAATCAACCAAAATGTTCATGCTAATCAAGTTCGCTTTCATGGTGGTGTCTCCTGTTTTGAAAAATTTTTGATCGTTTACGCCACGTTTCATCATTCCCGCATACTCGGCGGGAATCTATCCTGAAGGCACTTCGTTGACGCTGCGTTCGCTCTCACGCTTCACTCGCTTACGCTTCCCGCTCTGACTCCCCGCCACAACGTCAACACGCATTCGACTCGGATGGATTCCCGCTTTCGCGGGAATGACGGACAGTAGGAAATAAACCGTGAACGGTTACACGAAATCAAACGTGAATGCCTACCAAAAAGTCTCACCATTGATCTAGATCGAACAACATCACTATAATTCCTTCTATTATAGTGAAGAGAAGCATCCACATAAGGAATCCTAGTGGTCCAGGTATACATTCCATAAAACACCTCAAAATTCGTAAGCGTTCACGGTTTTTTTCGCCATTCGGCGTGAATGCGTTTTGTATTTGCCCCGTTGGGGCAAATACGTCAACGGCAACGCTGTCAAAACCGTGAACGGTTACCAAAATTCTACCAATTGTTGTTTCAGACACTTACCGTATCGCACGCCTAATAACCAGTGCAATATAAACCATCAACAGCGAAGCAATCGCCACCCCAAATGTATTGTCTTCCATCTGTACCGCCTTTGTTGTTAAGTTGTGGCCCTGCTTTTAGCAGACTTGAGCATACTTTTAATCGTTGACGTATTCGATTTTGCAACTTTGGTTTCCGTGTGTTCCCACTCACAAAACGACTCCTTTGAATACTCCTCTATTCCTGGATGAGTATCTACGTCGAGATTCGGGTCTCGACTACAGTCACCAATGATTTTGGTTAGGCGTTTTATCGGAATATCGACGTGCATTACCGTCCCACTCCTTTCTATCACTAGCAGCGACGTAGCACACCCCCCATTACCCTCGAATGCCGTAGCGTAACTGATACTGGAAAAGGGCATAACGATTTCTTTGAACTGTTTTACCCCATCTATCTTGATCCATCCGAACGTTCTTAAGCTACCCATCTTTTACCTTTCTGTTTTTGAATACCCATACACAATCCGCCAAAATATCGTTTCGCACATTACATCCACGGTCTCGATGACCACGCGAGATTGGGGATTCGGAAACTTTTCCCTACACCCTATGCGCAAAAACTCCCAAAATTGTTTCAGAACCCTACGAATCTCGTAACCGCGAACGGTTGCAACCACAAAAGACGAACAACGCGACGCGAAGTCATTTTCTTTTGCTTCGCGGGACGTACTCGCCTTCTGCGTCGTAAGCACTCCACGACAAATCGCGCCACTCGTTGGCCTCGTGGCGGTTCATTCTGTCATCACGTTCATCGTCGGCGTCATCGGCGTTGTAGTCCCAAGCCACAGAACTACCAGCTGTAAGCCAGTCGCGTTGGCATAGACCATATGCTTCAAGCTCTATGTCATAGATATTACAAACGTTTCTCATAACTTCCCTTTCTGCTCTCTGTTTGTTTGTAGTCGAGTGATGTGAAACGTTCACACCACGCTCGCTTCTACCTAACAATGACTGCTAAGTGTGACACAAAGTTTCACACCCCACGTTTTCTCGGTTTCTTGTCCGTAGACGCACCGTGAAATCGGTGTGCTGCTGAGCACACCAAACGCATCGTCGGCGATGCGGTTGTACACTTCGCTTTCGCGGAGCGTTTTCTTTTCGGCTGAACGCAGTGCGTCACGATTCGGCGGTAGGAAGGTGATGATGATGTCGTCCATCCAATCGTAGACCAGCAGGAACCACTGCTTGTGGTGGTAGCAGACAACCCGCGAGCAGCCCGCTCGGTCGCTACTCATTCGCAAGGAATTGCGCCCGGTGCGGATGTTCCGACAACCGCTCAAGTGCGTGGTAGGAAGCAAAACGATTGACCATAATTCGTCCTTTCAAAATTTGGCTGCAAAAAAGTGGTGTCACCGTTACACTCCGTTTCCCTTGACGGCCACAAGTTTAGGGTTTGTAACCGACATTTTTCACAAGATTTCAAAAGCCCTCGTTACGGCCCGTAAACACGGATCGCCTTGATGCTGTGATCGTCCATTGCGGCGGATGCGGCATCGAGAACATTGTTGGTCATGAGTCGGTCTCCTGTTACGCGAACAATATACCGCTGCGACTAACCGACCACCGGTTGACCGCGATACGTCTCTCCGCGTCTACTCAACAATGACGATGGGGTGTGACACTTTCTCAAAAAATCTGGGGGACTGGCACCTTTCGCCCGTGTCGGGTAGAATGCCGCCTGCTTTTTCGCCTTCTCGTCCACTCTTGTTCTGTGAGTTTCTGCTATGCCTCACCCCAGCGACGAAATGTTGCGGCGTCTTGCCGCTTGTCAACTCGATGACGAGCAAGAGATAAACCGCATCGAAGAACACTTGGAAAACTGCCCCGACTGCTGCGATAAAGTTGCCGCGTTTGAACACGCAATGATGCCGGGCGCAGTGTCAGACCGGTCAATCGAGCAATCGGGCGACAAGAGCGAGGATCAATCCGTTCCCATTCCAGAAAAGATTGGGCACTACCAAATTTTGGGCGTTCTCGGCGGCGGCGGGATGGGAACCGTCTATCGCGGCGTGAACCCGCACCTCAACCGCCCAGTGGCTATCAAAGTCGTCAAGGCATCGCGGGGGTTTCGCAAGTCTTCCGTCAAACGATTTCAACGCGAATTGCTGGCTATCGGCAAGCTCCAACATCCGAACATCGTCGTAGCTTTTGATGCGGGCGAGTACGAAAACTCGCCGTATCTCGTGATGGAGTTGCCGAACGGAACTGACCTCGCAAGGTACGTTCAGAAGAATGGTCCGCTGCCGGTCAAGGAAGCCTGCGACATCATCCGCCAAACCGCTCTCGGTCTGCAACACGCCCACGACGCCGGAATGGTTCACCGCGACATCAAGCCGTCGAATCTTTGGTTGACGCCCGATGGAACGGTCAAAATCCTTGACTTTGGATTGGTGGGATTTCTTGAATCAGAGGAACCGATTGCTCGTCACCATGAAACAATGGACGGAGCGATTCTTGGCAGCCCCGATTACATTTCGCCAGAGCAGATCGCCAATTCTAAAAAGGTTGACCATCGAAGCGATATTTATTCGCTGGGGTGTACGTTTTATTATTTGCTAACCGGCACGCCGCCGTTCGGCGAAACAACGGAACTCCTCACCACACTCAACGCACATGTAAAAAACGATCTCCCGCCATTGAAAAATTATCGCAATGACGTGCCCGCGTCGGTTGAAGCCGTGCTGCGAAAAATGACGGCAACGAAGAGGGAGAACCGCCACGATTCGGCGGCGGAAGTAGCGGTGGCTATTGAACGCAATCAACTACCGTCTCGCCCATCGTCTCACGTTTCTGCTGCGCCAATTCGTATCGTCCGAAAAGCAGCAACACCGGCGGCACCGGGCGTCGAATCGCTGATGAAACGCGGGCAACTCTTTTTAGAAGATTCCGATTGGAAACAGGCGAACGATTATTTTGAGAAGGTGTTGGACATCGATCCGGAATATGCACCGGCATATATCGGCAAGTTGTGTGCGGAGTTGAAAGTCCGCGAAGGAGAACTGCTTGGCAATCACGAAACACCGATTGCGCAGCACAGTCTTTTCATAAAAGCGGTTCGTTTTGCGGATGAGGAATATAAATCAAAGATCGAAGGGTATGATCAAAAAATACGGACACGATTAGAGGATGAGGAAAGGCAACGATTGAAAGAACAATACAGGTGTTTAGGAGAACAAGCGAAAACGGCTGCGACAGGAATAGACTGGCGAAAACTTGCCGAAGCGTGTCGTGCCATGAATGGCTATAGAAATACAGCCGAATTGGCAGAACAGTGTGAAGAGCGTGCCCGTAAAATAAGAGAAAAAAAGTTGCGTTTTCAATCGCGTCTTCAAGCGTATATTTCTGCTGGAGGCTTGCATACCGTTGGCTTGAAGACGGACGGCACAGTTGTCGCTACAGTAATGAATGGACTTGTTGATTGCAGTACGCAAGGCTGGCGAGATATTATTGCGGTTTCTGCTGGAGGCAGTCATACCGTTGGCTTGAAAGCGGACGGCACAGTTGTCGCAGTTGGAAATAATAATGATGATGGTCGATGCGATACGCAAGGCTGGCGAGATATAGGTCCACCAAGGTAGGCAACCGGCGGGGACAGTGAAACTTTAGAGCGGTTTTTACGCGTTTTTGGGAAAGTGCAGGTCGGAAATCAATGGCGGGCTAATACATGTTGGAAGCGTAGAGCTAATTGACAGTGTTTTACCCACCGCCGTTTTTTGAAAGGTGCAGATACTTACAGCATTCATTTTAGAGGAGTAACCTATGAGTGGAAAGCCTATCGTCGTTTTTATAAGTTCGACGTGTTACGATCTTGCAGATGTTCGTTTTGAATTGAGGTATTACCTTGAAGAGCGAGGCTTCATAGTAAAAATGTCGGAGGATATTAATTCAGCATTTTGTGTTGATCCTACCGTCGATTCAATCGAGTCTTGCTTGCAAAATCTTGAACAGTCATGTGTTGTGGTGTGTATTATCGACAAACGGTATGGTCCTTGTTTGGGAGGACAATTTAGCGATCTGTCTGCTACACATACAGAAGTCAGGCATGCGAGAAAAAAACGCAAGCCAATTCTATACTTTATGAGAGATGTTGCAATGTCTGAATACAAACAACTCAAAACGAATGCAGTATTTAATCCAAAATACATTGAAATCGGAACAGATAATGCGGAGAAGTCTGTATCACAAGCAGCAATGTACAAAAAGTTTGTCGATGAAATTGTTAATCTTCATAACGCCAAGAAGTCAAAACATTCAAACTGGGCGGACACATTCAAATCGTCATATGATTTGAAACCTATTGTATATCGCAGATTGGTTGATTTATTTCCAGAAAATAATTACATTTTGGCATTAAAACCAGATCGCTTTGCCAGATCGCTTTGTACGCATGAATTTTAATATCAACAATATAATGCACGGTTCTTTTGTCGCTACTTGGAGTACATCAGGCGTTGTAAGTAACGTCAAATGCGGTTTGCGGACTGGCGACAACGATAAGAGCGAAACTCAAAAACAGTCTACTGTAATTGAGGGTAAGGATAAAATAGACAGTCATCACAATTGTGCGGATTTGTTGCCAGAAAAGTACAACTCTGTCTGGTGCGAGTATTCAAATCTTTTTGGCGACCGTTATCGAATTGAACATGAGCTACACAAGTCTTCCTGCGTGAATGACTGTAGCGGAAAACAAAGAACAGACATAGGGCCCTAGAGCATTTTACGTTTTCGCATACCCATCGTGTCGGAAGTAGTTCTTGCATTCGGTTGGCGTGAATAGCTGTGGCGAGGTTTGTAGAAATTCCTGCAGTTTGGAAACTTCACGAATCTGCTCACTACGCAACACA
>JBOFSQ010000042.1:0-7723 GCA_051651625.1 Thermoguttaceae bacterium
ACGGACGCATCGCAAGCGATAACGCAAAACGATTCGTCAAACCGGAGAGCAACGAGACTGGTCTTTGCAGCAATCATCCGGGCGGATGTAACACGGCGCATTCGAACGGTTCCGTTCGCTTCACTTCGCAGACGGCGGCTCAAACGGGAACACTCACCGCTCTCGCCGACGGGACGGCAACAGATTATTCTCGGTGAACTATCGCAAAAATTGTTTTTGAACGACGCTTGAGATTCCCCACTTTCGTCGTCGAATGGCGATTCTTCACTCGCTTACGCTTCGTGCTCTGATTTTGTTTCGTGTTGTTACCACGAAACACACGAAGCGAAGAGAACGCGGAACACGCGGAAAAACGGAAGACGCGGACATCAGAACTTCCGCGTCTTTCCGCCCTTCCGTGTTTTCTGCGTTAAAAGTCTTATTCGTGGCTTCGTGTGAGGCTCCTCAAAAACTGGTTAGCGGTCTGGCAACATCTGCAAATCGCGTAAGCACGCCGCTTGAAAAATGCTGAAACCGCTGTATCATACGCCGTGTGTGTTTGTCAGCGTCCGTTCGGTATACACTTTCTTGAAAGGGGTAGAGCAGTGAAAGAGATGAGTCGCATTGGTTACTTGACAGCGTTCTTTGTCGTTTTTGCAACACCGTTCATTTGGGCCGCGCCAGCGCAGCGGGTCGTTTCGGTGCGAGTTCCGGTGCGAACTGTTGTTCCGGTCCGCGTTCCGGTGAAGAAGACCGTTACGGTGCCGCCGCGTGTTATTCGTCGTCAAACGCAGAAAGTTTCGCAGTCGGTTGCAGCACCGGCCCGTCCGCGACGTGCGACGACAACGGCATCGCAAGTCGGCGCGTCGCCGTATGTCGTTGGCCCAACGGTTAACTTAATCACTCCCGACCTCGCCGCGTGGACACGCGACGGCAAAGACCAACCGCCGGGAAAAGGGTGGGAAGTTGTCGATGGGAAACTGCATCGCAAGTCGGGCGCGGGCGACCTGATCTCAAAACACGAGTACGACAACTTCATTCTTGACTTTAGCTGGACAATCGCACAAGGCGGAAACAGCGGGATCAAATATCGCCTCACCGATTACCCAAAAGTCGAAGGCGTCTCGCTGGCCGGATGGCTCGGCCTCGAATATCAAGTCCTCGATGACTTCAACACCGGCGAAGGGAAGAACCCGCGCGTCGCCACCGCGAGCGTCTATCACGTTCACAAGGCAAGTGAAGCGAAACCGCTCAAACCGCACGATGAGGTCAACGTCGGTCGAATCATTGTTTGTGGCAATCTCGTCGAGCACTGGCTCAACGGAGTTTGCGTCAGCCGCATCGTCGTCGGTTCGACGGAGTGGAAGAAAAATGTTGCCGCAGGAAAGTTCGCCGAAGTCGTCGGCTTCGGCCAAAACCGCAGCGGACACATCCTCGTCCAAGACCACGGCAGCGAAGTGACGTTCCACACACTCAAAGTCAGAGAACTGACGAAGAATACTGCGAAGCGGTGAAGTTGCCACGAGTTGTTGTTGTTGTAAACACGGACGAACACGGACTGGCACGGACACACACCGACAAGCTGATGTTGTGAATAGTGTTTGTCTGTGAAAGTCGGTGTTTGTTTGTGTAGCCTCAAAAAATATGCCCACCAAAACTCCCCACAACAAACTCCGTCGCGTTGAGCGGATCATTGAGACTCTCCGCGACGCTGGTGCGCGTGAGTGTATCTTCGTGGGTGGATACGTCCGCGACAAACTCCTCGGAGCAACCTTCGATTCCGACGCCGATCCCGACTTCGACGTTGAAGTCTACGGACTTTCATACGACGAAATCGTCGCGGCTCTGCGGGCGGCGAAGTTCGGCGTTGACATCGTTGGAAAGAGTTTTGGAACGGTGAAGGTCGGCAACGGGATCGATCTGTCCGTTCCTAGGCGCGAATCGAAGCTCGGTGTCGGCCACACCGGTTTTGACGTGAAGTTCGATCCGACGATGACGTTTGAAGAAGCCGCGTCGCGCCGCGACTTCACCATCAACGCTATCGGAATGCGTCAAGATGGCACCATCATCGACCCGTTCGGCGGGGAAGACGACATCAGGAATCACGTCTTGCGTGCGACCAGTCCGAAGTTCGCCGAAGACCCGCTGCGAGTTTTGCGTGGAATGCAGTTCGCCGCGCGGTTTGGTTTCGAGATGGAACGACGAACGGTGGCGATGTGTCAGTGTCTCGTGAGCGAGTTTGACACGCTCTCGCTCGAACGCATCTGGGGCGAATGGAACAAGTGGGCGACGCGCGGCAAGTTTCCGTCGCACGGTCTTCGCGTACTTCGTCAGACCGATTGGCTCGCAAAGTTCCCTGAATTGGCGGCTATTGTCGGTGTCCAACAAAATCCGAAGTGGCACCCCGAAGGCGACGTTTGGGAACACACGCTCCTCGTTTGCGACGCCGCCGCGCACATCGCTACGGACGAAAATCTCAATGACGAAGATCGCATTGTTCTGATGTTTGCGGCACTCGGTCACGACTTCGGCAAACCGCAAACGACAACTCTCAATGAGAAGGGAAACTGGTCGTCGCCGAATCATGCGTCGCACAGTGCGATTCTCGTTGACGATTTTCTGACGCGAATTCGTGCGCCGAATTGGGTTGTTGAACGAGTCGTGCCGCTTGTGCGTGAACACATGGCACACATGGCTCATACGCCGGAATACGAAGTGCCGAGTGAACGAGCGGTGCGGCGACTTGCGGTACGTCTCTCGCCGAGCAATGTGAGAATGTGGTGTCACCTCTGCCACGCCGACGCGATGGGTTGTCTCGCACGCGGAACGAAAGTGGCGTCGTGGGGCGAGGTCGCGGCAAAACTCGACGTGCGTGAAGAACGCCCCGTACCGCTCGTCTACGGACGCGACTTGATCGAACTCGGACTGTCGCCCGGACCAGAAATGGGACAAACACTCAAACGCCTCTACGAAGCACAACTCGACGGCGAATTCACATCGCGCGAAGACGGTATCGCGTGGCTGCGGGCACGGGAATGATAGGCGTATCCGTTCACGGATGTTTTGCTACGACATAAGCGTTCACGGTTACGTCCCCCATTTGTGTGGTACGAAGTCGATTGCGTTTACGATCTTCGCACTCTCACCAGTGGCGACTATGGTGAAGAGGCCGTGGTCTTGTGCGTATTGCACGGCGTTCGGTTTCGCACGGATGTACGCTACGCCGCCGAAAATCGTGGCGAACGGCTGAACCCACCTCGGAAAACCTTCGCGGATGTGATTGAGTTTGTAGATAAACCGTTTCACGTCGCCGCGTTCGAGCGTCGTCTTCACTTCGATTACAACCGCGATGTCGCTGTTGACCAAGATCATATCAATCTCGGTCATTTTACCAGCGATGGTGCCGGTGATGTTTTGTGCTGAACCGTCCGTCACCGGAATACCACGATCAGCGAACAGCTGGATAATTTGGTTGCCAACAAACGACTCGATGAGGTTGCCCCAGTTTTTTTCAAACTGGTTTACGCTTCTGCGGATCGCTTCGTCGGTTTTGCGCTGCGATTCTTCTGTCTTGCGACGCTCCTCGGCAAACATCACCCTGTATTCCGCATCGCGGCGAGCGGACTCTTCGAACATCGCTTCCAACTTTGCCATCTGCTTTTCAGAAGCGGCACGGTACTCTGCGGCGCGGTCTGCGGATTCTGCGTCGCGGCGGGCGATGCGGTCGAGGGTTTCTTGGATTTCGGCAATAGACGCGGCCATTTGCGATTCTCCCGTTTCGTGATACGCTGCCAACAAACAACGTCCACAATTCTACACGCAAACACCAAAAATGCGCAGGGGCTGCCCAGAGAAATAACTCACAAAAACAAATCGACCAAGATTATACACCTGCAACTTTATCGCAAACCTCGTCGTCTCGCCACGCGACATTTCGCATCCCGAATAGAAGCCGGAAAGGAGGCGGTACTCCCGCCGTATTGACGGTAAACAAGTGCAAACCACAACTCCGTCAATACGCTTCGCTCCTTTCCGGCTTCTATTCGTGGCGCGACGAAACAAACCGTGAACGGTTAAAAACCACGCAACAAAAAACGTGCGGGCAAGCTCTCGCTCACCCGCACGTTCTCGTTGATGTTTTTGTGTGGCACGAAATACAGGAAACGTAATGGACGCCTGATGATGGTGGTGGCGGAAGCCGGGAACTTTTCGAGAACGCAGTTAGAGGAAAGAGATCAGTCAGCAAGCTCCAATTTCATGGTTTTCACGCCGCCTGCTGGTATGGTGACTTTGAGGCTTGAGGTCGTTGCTGCCATATACTTTGCTGGCAGTATGTTTTTCTGCGGGCGTGATGGTACCGCCATTTCACCGTCAGGTTGCTTAACCGGTGGCAGTTCGGGACCTTGGAACTCATACTTCGACACCAGCACAATGTATTCGCCCGGCGCAAGCCCGTCCCCAGGCCTAAGGGTCGTTGCTTGAAACCCACCAGAAGCATCAGAAATAGCACCACCGGCACGCGAATCAGCCGTCTGTGAAGCGGGTACAAATGTGATTGTCGCTTCGCTAACCGGCTCCCCCTTGTATGTGAGAATTCCAGAACACTTTGCAAGTCCCGAAAGCTGCCCCGCCTCTTGGCATCCGGTATGCACCACAGAGCCAAACAAGCCCAAAACCATTGTAGCGAAAAATAATCTGCGTTTCATAGAGGATTTCCTATTTTGAAAAGTTCGTGTCAAATATGCTCGCTCGAAAAGGTCAAAATCTATGGGAGCGCAACACTTTCGCCGCCCGCCGGAGTACCAAGTGCGCCCCAAACTCCATAGATCGAACCCGCCGTCGGCGCAGTACCTGCAGCCGCAGGCGATCCAGGATTGGTCGTTAAGGTTCCAGGATAGATTGTGTCTGAAATAAAACGCACTGACCCATCAAGCAACGCGGCATTCACACCTCCAGAATGATTGCTGGAAGGCGGAACAATTGTGCGGATGTTGGTAAGGAGAACACCACTGGCTTCTCCTTGGGGCGCACACGCTGGCGAGTTTGGTGGCAATATCGTGTGAAAGGCTATACTCACGGAACATCCATCGCCCCAAGCCACACCAAGAATGTTCGTTGGGTACCCACGATCAGTCCCCCCGTTTTGTGGAAACGCCGCAGAGGCACTCGGAATTTGGCCTCCAACAAGCCCAAGTAGACAGTTTTGAGGGTTTGTAATTGCTGCGGAAACTGTGTTTCCATTGAACGCGCTGACCTGTGCAATTGCCCCACGTTTTGGCGTATTGGTAAGCCCGACGAGACGCTCTGAAAGCAACAATGTGTTGCTAGTGCCATCTGCCGCTCCTTGAAGGTAAAAATTCGGCGTGTTTCCCCCGAAGAGACCACGCATGTTATTTGTTCCGCCAGCACTGCCACCAGGATAGGCCCAGTCTCCTTGGCAAACACGATGATTCGTCCTACCAGGCGCATTAGCAGGCTTGGCAGCTCCTTCACCATCAGAGGGACACAAAAAGGTGGAAATCGTAGGACGCCAGCATGCGGCTTGTGCATCGCCAGCGGTCCAAGCACCATACCCTGGTACGGTAGCGATACACTCGTTATACACCGCCGTCTGCTCCATGTAAGGCAATACGCAACTTAGAGCAGAAAAGACTGGCTGCGTAACTGTTGCTCCATCTCGATTGTAATACTGGACTGGCAAGCACTTGTTTACATCGTTGTAGTTGAGAAACGCGAGTGCTGTTTGACGGAGGCCATTCGTGCAAGTCATGCGTCTGGCCGCCTCTCTTGCCGCCTGCACAGCCGGTAGCAATAGAGCAACCAATACACCAATGATGGCAATCACAACAAGCAATTCTACCAGTGTGAAACCTCGGCTGTCTGTTCTTAATCTCATCATAATGTCTCCTGTGTGAAATTTTTATAGTACTTGTATGTACCAAAATCTGAACCTTTTCTCTATGACCAGTGTACAAAAGCCGAGGACGCTACACTTGTCTTGTCCTCGGTGATTGAAGTGGGGTTAGTACGAGGCAGACTCACCGCCATTCTTGGAGCCAAGTGCTCCCCAAACACCGTAAGGTGAACTACCAGATGTGACAGGCGAAACGGAAAAGTTGGGGCCAGTGTTGATTGTATCCGACACGAATCGCACCGACCCGTCCAGAAAACCAGCATTGACCCCGCCTGAATGAAAACTCGTTGGGCCAGCCATTAACCGTCCAACCTGCAGGCCTGTATCAGATGAGCTAAAGCATGCAGGTGCATTCGGCGGCATAATCGTCGAAAAAGTCGTAAAAAAGGGAATCGAATCCGCCCAACGCATTCCACCTAAAACGACATTGCCGAGTGTGGCGTTTGCAGTAGAAACATAAACGCCACCGTTTCCACCCAAGATTCTACAAGCCTGCGGATTTGCCACGATTGCGGTGGTAACATCTAACGTGTTAGAGACGGCTGTAGGTTGATTCCAAGCATATCCTGTTCGAACACGCGAAAGCGTTGTGGGCATCGAAATCGCTCTTTCACTGACCGCAATCGTATTGCTTGTACCATCAGTGGCGGCACCAAATCCAAACCACACCATCGGCCCGAACAGTCCGCGAGTGCGGTTTTCAGGGAGTACACCTTTGCCGGTGGTGGAATACACATTGTTTTGGTCGGCTCGCAAAATTGCGGTAGGCCAATCCCCCACACACACCCTGTAATTGGTGCGTCCAAGATCGTTCGGGGCAGCAGTAAAACCTCCCATATCAGAAGGACACAGGAAGGTGTCAATTTTTGAGACAAATGGAATCGTCGAAGCGGTGGTACTCGTCGGATATTGAGTCAAGACGACACTCCAAGGTTCCACAGGCGGCATTCCCGTAATAGTATCGTACAGGGAATTTTGCTCGATATACGGCAATATCGCAACGAATGCACTAAACCGCATGCGGTTTCCGCGCGGACTTGAAGCATTATCTCCGTAGATACCATAACTTGCAGAAGGCAAAGAGTTTGCCACGTCGTGATAGTTTTGAATGGCAAGAGCAAGCTGCTTGAGTTTGTTCGTGCATTGCATTCTTCTCGCCGCTTCGCGTGCAGCCTGAACTGCGGGCAGCAGTAGGGCAACGAGAACGCCGATGATGGCGATTACTACCAGAAGTTCAACGAGCGTAAAGCCGCTACGAGAATGGTCACCGCGTCGAGAAAGAGCGGAGCAAACGGCGTCGCAGAAGACGCCAAAGAGTGAAGCGGGTTTAGCTGTATTGCCCCCCCCCCCCATCTTAACATGCGAGGAGTTTTCCGCAGTCAAATTGTTGTCTGCTGCGTACAACACGTCGTTTTTCGCGTTCGTAGTCATAGTACGTCTCCTTATCAAAAGTGGAAAATTGGGAACGTCCCCAAAACTGATTACGCGGAGTGTACGGCGGGTTTTTGATTCGTCAAGCAGGGGGAACGATTTTTTTCAGCGTTCTGACTTCGGGCACTCGCTTACGCTTCGCGTTCTGATTCGGGCACTCGCTTACGCTTCGCGTTCTGATTCGGGCACTCGCTTACGCTTCGCGTTCTGATTTGGACACTCGCTTACGCTTCGCGTTCTGATTTGGACACTCGCTTACGCTTCGCGTTCTGATTTGGACACTCGCTTACGCTTCGCGTTCTGATTCGGGCACTCGCTTACGCTTCGCGTTCTGATTTGGACACTCGCTTACGCTTCGCGTTCTGATTTGGACACTCGCTTACGCTTCGCGTTCTGATT
>JBOFSQ010000043.1:0-24475 GCA_051651625.1 Thermoguttaceae bacterium
GGAAGAGATGCTCGCCGCCGCCGAACAAGCTCGCCGCGAGCAGCAAGCGAACGACACACCGCCGCCGAGTAACAGCGACGCAGCGGCACCACTCGGCGAAGAACGCCGCGAGTTGCTGTCGCTCCTTGCAGAACTCAAGATGATCCAAACAATGCAGCGACGCATCATCGAGAGAACAAAACTTTGCGAGTCGATGCGACTCGATCCGCAAACATCACCCGACCAACTTGCCGCCTACCTCGACGACCTCGCACGACAACAAGCAACCGTAGTACGAATGCTCGAAAATGTCAAGACCGGAAAACACCTCTAGTGGAAGGTATGGTGTGGCAAAGTTTCGGTTGCATTTGAAACATCGTTGTTGCGCACAACCTCTTTGCCCCAACGGGGCGCAAGAATTGAACCGCGTACACAAATCTTACGCCCCGTTGGGGCTATTCATTTTGTTGTGACCGCGTACCGTGGGTTCGCGGAATACCGCTCACCCACGGCTAAGTTCTTACGCCCCGTTGGGGCGAAAACTCGGATGCACTTCCACAAAAACCATTGTTTGCGTGCAATGAAGTTTACTACGCCAAAATCAACCGCGAACGAACTCTGTGGAAAACCCCACCACATCCGTTCGCTCCAAACGGCACCAGCGTTTTTGCGACGCCGCCCCGGTGCAACGCTCGTCGTTACGTTCGGCGCGGAAGACAATCACGCAGAAGACAACCGCCGCGAATCGGTCTTGACGCTGATGCGACTAGTGCGGCGGTTTCCAGATGCACGCATCGTCGTTCTCTGGCCCGCACTGGCGCGGCGACCACGCTGCGAAGTCGAACAGTGGCGTCTGCTACTCTACGGAGTCGGTGCCAGCGGCGTTGCGCTGTCACGCCGCACGCTCGCTGGCGGAATGTTCGGTATCTGCGTCGATGACGGGACCAAATCGTGTTCGTAGTCTTGCAGACTGTCGAGTAGATTACGGAGTTCAGACGTTGGTTCGCAGGCGAGATCGCCCTTGATTAATTGGCGTACCAGTTCGCCCGCACCGCCGTCACCGATGTCGGCGACTTCGGAGTTTTCAAACTGCTCGTTTGGATCGGGCGAGATCAAGCGTGTGCAAAATTGTGTGAGTAGTTCACTCGACGCAACCTGTTTTGGTAACAACGTTTGCAGACGTTGCGGCAGCGTGTAACGGTCTTGGATCGGGTCTTCGGTTGTGTGGTCGGCACCGTCGAAGAGACGCCTGCCCGACAGCATCTCAATAAGCACATAACCGAGGCTGGTCATATCGCCGCGTTGTGTCAGGTCGCGTCCTTCGAGTGCCTCAAGCGATGCGTAAGCGGGCGTGAAAACGTAACGCGACGGACGACGGTTGACATCAAACGCACTCCCCATATCGACGAGTTTGGCACTCCCCGTTCGCTTGACCATGATGTTCGACGGTTTCATATCGCCGTGAACGATCCCTTCGCGGTGGAGTGCGGCCAGCGCGCCGAGACAGTCGCGGATGATCGGGATCGCCACGCCGGGTTTGAGACGCGGGTGAATCGGCCCCGACGTTATGACGACATCATTTGTTCGCTTGAACTCCGCCGCGCTCTGCCGCGACTTGAGGTGTTCGAGAACGGAGTTTCGCAGAAGTAGCGTAAGGTCGATCCCGTCGATCCACTCCATTTCCATGACGCGAATGCGGTCAACGTTTCGCCACGTTCGCACGTCGAGCAGACTGTCGTGCTGGATTTTTGCGACACGCGAGGCGATGTACGCGACATAACTCATCGTCTCTTCGTATTGCTCATTGCTGTACCGCTCCGGCGAATAGAACTTGAGTGCAACAGGGAGAACAAACCCGTCGGCCCCGCGACGTTGGCTCAAAAAGACGACGCCCTGTCCACCTTTTCCCAACAGACGCCCCAGCTCCAGCTCTTCTTCCCAAGCAACACGCTTGTAGCCGAGAACGTCGTGATACATCTTTCGCAGTTTTTCATCGCAGGCGAGAAAATCTTGACTTCCAAGGAGCCGTGTGGCACCACGATCAAATAGTTGTGTTGAAGAATCAACCTTGTGTTTTGGCATAGAGAATATAGAGTGTGGTGCAATAGTGACCGAGTGGAAGCAAGTTCAACAGGACGTATAGGCCCTATATGACCTATACGTCCTATGAGATGTGCTGTGTTCACTCTTCCATCACGAGCCGGAAACCGACGTTGTATACCGGTTGCCACGGTTCGTAGGCGAGGCGGCGTCCGCTGCGGGCGAGTTCGGGGCGTTCGCTCCAGCTTCCGCCACGAACAACCTTCGGCGTGTCGGGACTTCCTGCGTTGCGACCATCGTCGGCGACGTAAGGATACGGTGCGAAGTCAGAAAGTGTCCACTCCGCGACGCTGCCGTGCATGTCGTGAAGTCCCCACGGATTCGTCGCATACGCACCAACCTCTTGCGAGATCATATTCCCGTCGTTCACACCTTTGGCACGCGGCAAGAACGCCCACCACTCCGGCGGATTGTTCACCGGTTGCGGATTGACGCCCGTTACCACAAATCGTATGAGACTGTCGTCGGCAAGGTTTTCAAACTTCCCGAAGTCGGCGTCGCACTCGCCAAACCACATCGGCGTCGCACTCCCAGCGCGGCACGCATATTCCCACTCCGCCTCCGTCGGCAACCGAAATTTCTTGCCAGTTTTTTCGGAAAGCCATTTGGCAAACGCTTCAGCCTCACGCCACGTCACACGAATCACCGGTTGCTGCGGTTTGTTGTGAGGATAACCCGGAGTGGTGTGATCCTTCCACCACTGGTCGATGAAACGACTGTCGTGCTGCGGATCGAACTCATTGTAAAGCGCGTTGGTAACTTCCGTCGTCATCATCCAAAACGGTTTTGCAAATTTTGCGACTGTGCGCGGTAACTCGTTTCGTTTACCATCTTCGTCGCCGAGAACACACTCGCCCGCCGGAATTTTCACCATCGAGAACTGCGTGTCACCAACTTTGACCGCTTGCTTCCAGTCGCCGCTTTGCTGGCGTGTTGTCGCTTCGGATGCGGTCAACGGAAACGCTGTTAGCGTCGGCGCGGAACGATCCGGCTTCGGCAACTTCACCGGCTCAACGAATTTGGGCCGCGCCGCAGGATCGGGCGGTGTGTAAACTGAACCCGCTTCAAAGTCGTTCTCAATCAATCCGTACTCCGTTCGCATCGCCAGCGACCGGTCTGCGACTTTCGCTACCGCGTTGCGATCTTTGTTGTTCATCGCCTCCGCAACTTCGAGCCACGTCCCGAAGAACGGCACGTTGAGGTCGGCCCAGCAGTAGAGTTTTCGCATCGACTCGTCGTCGAGCTGAACGTTTTTGTGACCGCGCTCCAGCATTTGAAAGAGCGGACTCGTTGAAGCGTGATACTCCATGGGACGCAACATGTGTGCATCACTTTCAGGGCCGGGGCGACGAACGTACTTGTGAAGCGAGTGATACGCCGTCGAGAACTGTTTCTCGGCTGGCTGAGTCGAAGCGAAGTTCGGAGTGTCTTTGTTCTCCTCGCTCCCGTCGTGACAACCCACGCAGTATTTGTCGAGAATCGGCTGAATCTCGGTGTTGAACGACAGCGGTCGCCGTTCGCCGTAAAACGGTTTCGGATTTACGGGCGTCTTTCCCATCGCCAAAGTTTTCTTGCGCGGCGTGACGGTGTTTTGCTCTTCGTGGCAACCGATGCACGAAATACTCTCTCCCGGCATGCCGACAAACCACGTTCGCATTATTTGCATCGCACGCCCTTTGTCGTCGAGCGGCTGGATTGCCAGTGGCGTGTTGGCTGGAATCGTGAACGCCGCACTCCCGTCTTCGTAGACCGGCACTTCGCCGAGGAGGTGGCGTGTGTCCCAGCAACTTTCCATCCCGATATAATCGTGTCCGCCGATTCCGCGGTAGCCGAATCCGTAGGCAAACAGCCGCAACTTTTTCACGCTCCCGCGCGGAACGCCTTTGAGACCATCGCCCATGTAAATGTCGGTGATGAAGACGTTTGCCGTCTCGCGTTCGAGGTTAACTTGCGACGGAATGACCGCCGGTTCGGGGCGCGCCATAATCGGCGTCGGTTCGAGAAGATGGAACCCCGGTTCTTCGCGGAGCTTCAGCATATTGTCGAAAGTGTCAACGAGATAAATCGCCCACGGATCGCTCGGCTTGAGACGGCACGAAACGAGATAATAGTTCTCGTCGAGCGGCATCGGGAACAGAAACTTCGGCCACGAATTGTCAACGAGTTGATCGACAATCACCGGCTCAACCGGTTTTTCGTACCCCGGAATCCGCTGCACGACACCGTCGGCTTCGCGGAAACCTTTCGCGGTGTCGAACACGACAAGTTCACCTTCGCGCGCGACGCCGTGGTGCCCCGTCACGATTCCAACAAACTTTGTCGGCGCGTTCGGAATCGGTCTCGCGTAGAAAACCGAGTTGGGCCAGAACGAATTCGTGCCGTAGTACGAAAGTTGTTTGGTGCCGTCTGGATTCATCGTGAATAGGAGCCGCGTGAAATAGTGCGACGTGTCGGTATATTCCCAACGTTGATACATAATCCGTCCGTCGTCGCGGATGACGGGGTTCCAGTCTTGGTCTTGTTCAAACGTGAGTTGGCGAACAGATTTCCCATCGGGTTCGACGCGGAAAATATTTCCGACTTGCGAACTTCCGTCGATACACGGAACGCCGAGCATCGACGCCGTTGAAATGAACAGCGTTCCGCCGTCGGGGAGATAGCAACCTTCGGCGTTGTCGATGTCGCCGCCCATTTCTGGTGTGACTTGTTTCAGCGTGCCGCTGCCGTCGGTTGGCACTTCAAAAATCTGCCACGTTTTTTTGTCGGACAGCGCGGTGACGAGCATGCGGTCTCCTTCCCAGTGCATGCAGATGTCGCCGATGAACGAGTCGTGCGGCGGCTTGGCGATAGTTTTGGCTTCGCCAGCGGCGTCGTTTATGTTGACGGCGATGATTTCGTTTCCGTAGTTCCCTTTGCCGCGGGCGCAGTTTGAAATCCAGTTCTGTTCGAGTCCGGGATTTTTGGCGCGGCGAACGACGATTTGGTCGAACGACTTCAGCAGCGGATTGGCGAGGAGAATCTCGCGGCGAACGCTGGCGAACTCTTGAACGGCGGCGAGAAATTCGTCGCTGTCGGCGGGTGCGGCGGCGAGACGTTTTTCGGCGGCGTCGAGTTTTTTGGTGAACGAAGCGGCGTCGTACTTGTCGCCATAACGATTTGCGAGATCGGCGATTGTTCGTCGGAGCGATTCGATGTTTGTGAGTGCTTGCAACACATCTTCGGAGACGACGGTGAGAAGTTTTTCGCGTGCGGCTTGTGCGCGGCGTGCGGCGAGGAACGATTGTTTCTCGGCTTCGGACGCGAAGAGGTCGTCGTCGTTGGCGTCGGCTAACACTTGTAACTCGACGAACGATGCCCAACTATTTGCGGCGTTCCCTTTCTTTGCTGGTGTACCAGCGTTTTGCGGATAACTCCGCCAGATTTTGAACTCGACCCAATCGTACTTTTCGTCGTTGAGCAGTTTTTTGTTGTCGGGCATAGCGAACGTCGTGCAGAATCCGCCGGCGTTTCCGCCGAGCATTTTGTCGCCGGATGTGAACGTCGCTTCGGCGGGGAACTTTGGTTCGGCGTCGCTGTTGCTGCGTGCGAACCGCACCTCGAAGTCTTGGTTCCCGCGCTGGTCGATGTTGCCGGAGTAGACGCGAATTTGCGAGATGCTGCGCGGACGCCCCAAGTAGTAGACGATGCGCGACGGTGCGCCGTTTATCGCAACGCGACCGTTTCCGCCGAGTTCACCGATTTCGCCATCGGTGAGTGCGGCGGCGTTGTCAACGCCGTCGGTTTTGACGAGTTTCGCGCCGGGAAGAGTGAGCAAGTTTACGCCGTGTTCGGCGGCGACGTTTTTCTGCATCGCACGAAACTCGCCCTGCGGCCAGTGCTGCGTTGACATCTTTGCGTCATCGCCCCAAGCGGGAACCGCCGCAGCCGTACAAGCAAACAGATTGAGTGCCAGTGACGAAAACCAGTGATACGAAAATCTTTTGTACATTCTCATGAGTTTCTCCTTCGTCTCTTCGTGGTACTTCCTCCAACCTCCCACACCCCTACCATCGTACCCGCGAGCCAGCGAAGTGCAAGGGGCTGGGCGGAAATGAAAATGGGGGTAGTAAAATAGACCCGTTCGGAAACATGAAGTGGGGGCGATTTGGTAGTTCAGGTTCGGCATAGCCGAACCCTCCAGTGCGGGTGTTCCAATTTGGAGGGTTCGGCTATGCCGAACCTGAACAACTTCCCACACCACCAAACAATCTCACGCCCCGTATTTTCTCACTGCGTCAATCATTGCGCGGAAGTTTTCTGGTTTGACGCCGCGGTGAATCGTGTTGCTCGACGAGACGATGAGGCCGCTGCGGCCACCTTTTTCGATGCAGATGCGGACTTCTTCGTCAACCTGTTCGGGCGTTCCGTCGCAGAGATTGCCGGTGCAGTCGATGTTCCCTTTGAGGCAGATGCGGTCGCCGTAGAGCTGCTTCATCTCGGCCATATCGAGTCCACCGGTCGGGTCGATTGGATCGAGGCAGTCGATTCCGGCGTCGAGCCAGTGTGAAAGTATCGGGCGGACATCGCCGTCGGAGTGTTTGATCGTCAGGAGTCCGAGGTCGCGGTATCCCTTCATCACGCGACAAAAATGCGGCGCGATCATCTTGGCGTATGTCTTCGGCGAGATGATCGGTCCGCGAGCGGTGCTAACGTCGTCGGTCGTCGCAACAATCTGCACACCGTAACGCTCAACGGCAACTTCGGCGAGTGCAACATTGTAATCGACAACGCGCGACATCAAGTCGTTAAACGCCTCCGGTTCGGTCAGCAGCGTCATCAGTGCGTTTTCGTAACCGAGCAGGTCGCGCATATCGGAAAATCCGTCGCGCAAGTTGAGAACGACGGCGCGGTAGTCGCCATAGAGTTTGAGCGCACGTTCGAGCGTTTTGAAACGTTCGGGGGCGTGAACATCAGGGAACGTGAACTTGGCGTGTTCGGTGATCGACTGGATCGGATGGCCCGTTGCGGCGGGGAGAACGTCGCCGGTGAGCGTCTTTTCGATCCCCCACTCATCGACGTATACCTTTTTGTCTTTCCACTTTTTGGCGTAGTCGGCGCGGACGTTGACCGCATCGAGGTCGAGCCGTTCGGTGGCGACGATTGGGTCGTTGGTCTCGCACAGTGCTTCGAGAACGGTCGAATCAATGAACCATTCAAAAATTGGAATGCGATCAGGAGTCCCACGCCGAAGCGCGGTCAGGACGCGGTCTTTTGGTGTCATTTGAGTTGTGGATGTTGGAGTGTGGTTACGTCGTTCGCCGCACGACAAAATCTGTCAGCGTGCGGAGTGCTTCTATGGCGTCGGGGTTTGCGGTGGCGAGACGTTCGTCGTCGAGAAGCGTTGCGGCGTTGCGCGCGAACGACTTGGCCTCGTCGAGTGCCTCGGTTGTCGCACCACTTTCGCAAACGGCGTTTGCGATCATCGCCGCTTCGTCTTGCGTCATCGTCGCCGACGTTAGCGCACTGCGAACGCGCGATAAGTTTTTCGAGTCACGCGCGAGGTAAATCAAAAGCGGAAGCGTCATCTTCCGCTGCGAAAGGTCGGTGCCGAGAGTTTTGCCGGTTTGCGATTCGTTGCCGGATATGTCGAGAACGTCGTCGGCGATTTGGAACGCGAGGCCGAGTTTGAAACCGAAGTCGTAGAGCAGCGACGCGATTTGTTCGGACGCACCCGCGAGATGACTTCCAAGCTGGCAACAGCTCGCCATCAGCGCGGCGGTTTTTTCGCCGATGATCGAAAAGTATGTGTCGCGGGTGAGGTCGATGTTCCCCGACGTTCCACGCTGCCGCAACTCTCCGCGACACGTCACATGGAGCGATTCGGCCAGCATACGATACGCCGCGATGTCGTTGTGTGAAGTGACCAGCCGCATCGCCTCGCTCAAAAGCAAGTCGCCCGCAAGTACGCCGGTTGCGGCGTCCCAGCGGCTGTTCATCGTCGCCAAATGACGCCGCACCGACGCACCGTCGATGATGTCGTCGTGAATGAGTGTGGCGGTGTGAATCAGTTCGACGGCGGCGGCAAAGTGAAGGAGTCGCTCGTCGAGTGACTTGCACCAAAGTCGCCCAGTCAAAATCACGAGTGCCGGACGCAACCGCTTTCCACCGAGACGAAATGCGTAGAGCGAGAGTTCACGCAGAAACGGATCGTCGCCCGTGAGACGCTCGTTGAGGAACGCCTCCAAACGCGCCCAGTCTGCTGCAAATGCTGGTGAATGTGAGATCATTGTGTATGGTGTGTGTTTGTGAGTTTGGCTCTACAAAGAGGAACACGGACGAACACGGACTGACACAGACCTACACGGACTTACACGGACGATGTCCATGAATGTCTGTGTTCGTCCGTGTAAGTCCGTGTGCCGTGTTTTTTCATCTAGCCCCTCAAACTCAAGTTCCGTTCCTTCAAAAACGCCAAAAACGTTTGGTGGAAGTTTTCGATTTCGTCGCCGGTGAGGGTGTGGTCGGCGGCGGCGATGGCGAAGCGGAACGAGTAACTCGCCATACCGTCTTCGAGTCCCTTCCCTTGATAAACCGTCACAAACTCGCGGCTCACGAGGAGCGGGTGCGTAAACTCGTTCAAAATCTTTTCGAGTGCGGCGTAGCCATCGGCGACCCGCCACAATATCGAAACGTCCTGCCAAGAACTGGGAAAATGCGGCGGTTCGGCAAACGTGCCGCGTGGGAAGAATGGACGATCAAAAATCTTCGCGTCTAGCTCAAACCAAATGACCGACCGACCACGCGAGACAACCGAAAGCATCTTCTCGTCGAGAGTTCCGAGGCTGCCGACCACTGCACCATCGAAAACGATCTCGCCCCAGTGAAACGGCGTCTGCCACGGTGAACGAGTCGCGTCTGATTCGCGGAAGTCGAATCGCGCACCGAGCATCGTTGCAAGTTCTTGAATCGCTGTTTTTATCGACTGAAAGTGTTCTTGCGGAGAACCGTCCACCTGATAACTCACGCCCGCGACGCGCTGTTGCTCGTCACATTTTGTTCCACTTGGACAGAAAACGTGGCCATATTCGAGAAGACGAAATGCGTCGCGGTGCGGACGGTTTTTGTCAACGAGCGAGAGGAGCGTCGGCACGAGCGTCGTTCGCAGCCGCGACTCCCACGGCGTTGAAGGATTTTTGACAACCATTGTTTCACCCGCATCGAAGCCGAGTTTTTTCAGCCAGTTGTCGTTGAACCAACAATAACTGTGAACTTCGATAAATCTGTGTACGCCCGTGAAGAGACGCCGCGATTTGTGTTCCCACTTTATTGATTGTTCGATGTGGAGCGGTGAAAGCGGCATCTTCGGCATCACCGGCTCGATGTTGTCGTAACCGTAGACGCGAAGAACTTCTTCAACGATGTCAACGTCTATCGCAATATCTTTGACGCTGCGAAACGGCGGAACGATAACATCGAGCGAACCGTCTGCGTTTTTATTCTGCGAGAATCCGAGCGACGACAAAATTTCTTGGGCGCGCGCATCGGAAAGTTCAATGCCCGACTTTTTCGCGAGCAGTCCGGGCGCGAGGTGAATCGTGCGCGGTGTCTCGCCAAGATTACCTGCGACGGTGAAACGACTCGTCACGCGAACGGGAATCGTCTCTCGCAAGAGATGCAGAATTCTTTCGGTGGCGACGCGGACGTTCACCGGCGGCTGGCTCTTTTCGTACCGCTGCGAGGCGTCGGTACGGAGGTCGAGCCGCGTCGAGGTGCGACGAATTCGCGCGGCGCGAAAGTTAGCCGACTCTAGCAGGATCGACTTTGTGTTGCCGGTAACTTCGGTCTCGCGTCCACCTTTGATTCCGGCGATGGCGACTGGTTTTAGTTTGCCGTTAACGCTGCCAAAAATGATGAGATCGTCTGCGACGAGTTCGCGTTCTTGGCCATCGAGCGTGACGAACTTTTCGCTCTGTCCCATTGCGGCGACGCGAATCGCACCAATTAACTGCGCGTCGAATGCGTGTGTTGGTTGACCGAGTTCGAGCGAAACGTAGTTCGTCACATCGACGCCGAGGTTGTACGCACGCTGGCCGAGTGTGTGGAGCCGCGCTTGCATCGTGATTGGCGATGGCGTTGTTATGTTTGCTTCAAACTCGATGCAGCCGTAACACGGGCAGCCGTCGGTGTCGGCGACTTCGAGCGGATATGCGGGGAGCGAGTCGTATTCGGCGACGCTGTGTCGCGGCAACGGTTTTAGCGGACGAGCGAAGACCGCCGCAAACTCGCGGGCAAAACCGTAGTGGCCCCAAAGATCGGGGCGGTGCGTGAGACTTTTGTTGTCGAACTCGATGAGCGTGTCGGTCGCGGGAATCAGCGACGCAAGCGGCGTACCCAACTTCGTTTCTGCGGGGAACTCCATAATTCCGTCGTGTGATGTGCCGAGTCCGAGTTCTGCCGCGCTGCACAAAACACCTTGACTTGTGCGGCCACTTAACGTCGTTTCGGTGATCAAAACGTCGCCCGCGAGTCGCGCACCGACTTTCGCAAACGCCGCAACCATTCCGGCCCGAACGTTCGGCGCGCCGCAAACGGTCGTGAACTTTTCTGCGCCGCCAACATCAACAGTGCAAAAATGTTGCCGCCGACCTTCGTCGCTAACTATCTGTTCTGCCGCAACAATTTTGCCGACAACAACGCCGTCAAGAAATCGCGTCACGACCTCAAACCCTTCGACTTCCGCCGTCGAGAGCGTCATACGCGAAACAATATCGTCTGTCGAAATTCCGGTGAGGTCAACGAAGTCTGAAATCCAGTTGAGTGATATGTACATCTGTTTGAGAGTTGGAATTGTGTTATTAGTATGCGTTCACGGTTTGGTTTGCTATTTGTCGTGAACGCGGCGTGTTTTTGCCCCGACAGGGGCAGCGATTTCAATAACCGTATGCAAGCGGTACTCCGCGCAGCTTACGGTAGCGACACCCCCAAAACATAGCGTCTGTAGGACGCGACTTTGAAACCGATTGATAGTCGCGTCCTACAGACGCACCGGATTTTCGTTCGCGTCACCGGCGGTTGCGCTTGCCGCTATCGCGGCGGCACTTACCGCCGGTTATTGAGATACCGCCCCGTCGGGGCAAATACGGCAACGTCAATACGGAAAAACCCGTGAACGCTTACTGTTATTGCAACGAGTTGTTTGGCCAGTCGGGACGGATTGTGAGAAGGTAGTCGGCGAGCCACGCGGCTTCTTCGTCGGTACCGCACCACGGCGGCATTGCTACCATTGGTGCGTTGAGGTGTTTCACCTTGCGAATGATGTCGTCACGATCAAGCCCCGTCATTAGCGGGCCGACAGCGGTGAACCCGCTCTCCGCTGCGTGGCAGTTATTGCAGTGCGCCATGAAAACCATCTGCCCGCGCGTGACGGTGTCGCTAGCGTCGAGCATGGCGAGTTTCTTTCGCATCCACTCACTGCTCTCAAGGATGCCGTGTTGCCGGAGCGACGGAATTTGATGCGGAAAAATTTGGTTGCCGAGAACAACTTTGTCAACGATGTACGGTTTTCTCGCCGCCTCGCGGACGAACTCACCGAGCGTTACACCCACGAACGAAATCAAAAGCACCGTCACCGCCAGCGACGTTGAGACTGTTCGCGGAGAACGCAAAATCGCAATCGACACGCCAATCAGCAGCACTGCAATCGCCGCCAAAAGCGACGTGAAGATCACCAAGACTGGTGCCTGCACCAAGAGCCGCAGCGTACTGGCCGGAAGATTTGTAAACCAACCGACAAGTCCGAGTCCCATCGTTATCGCACCGACGAGCATCGGCATCGACATCCGCCGAATGACGCGGGCCTTGAGGTCGGACTTGTGCGACAACACAAACGCGGCGTGCGTGAAAACGTAAGCCGACGCCAGCAGCAGCGATGCGCCGGTGCGGATGAGCGTTTGCGGAAGCCACTGCACGTTTACGAACGCCGCCCAAAAGTTCCCGGTATCGCTCCAGTTTGCGACGAGGCCGTTTGCGTTGAGCATAAACGCCGTAATCCCCGTGATGAGGACGAGGCTGATCCACGCGGCGATGGCGTAAATCCACGCCATTGCGATGTGCGTCTTCGCTGGCAGCGAACGCCAACCGTAGTAGATGCAAAACGCCGAGACGACTTCAACGGTGAAGAACACCCACTCCATCGCCCAGCCGAAAACGAAAATCCGAATGAGCGACTGCGTTGCAAGCGGACTGGTGAGACCAATCGTCCACCAAATCCCGACGCCGGTGATCGCACCGTAGGCGACCGTCAGCAGGACGAAAAACTTTGTGTGTCGGTACCAGTAGTCGCGGTAGTTTGCGTCGCCGGTGCGGAGTGCGAACTGGTTCTCAAGTGCGATGAGAATCCCGCCGCCAACGGCGTAGTGCGAGACGATCACATGCAAAACTGCAATGATCGCAATGAGCATCGGGGCTGTTAACTGCGGGACGTACCACCAAGGGTAAAGCATGGGAAACTCCGTGGGAATGTGGGTTGGTTTACGCCGTTCGGCGTGACGTTTGGTTTTGTGTGACTGCTACTGCGAGTTCGTAGAGCGTGTCGGGACAGAAACTTTGGCCGTGCGGCCATTCAACCGTTCCGCCGATAACGAACGCCGACTTAAAATATGCCTCGTCGCGTAGCTCCTCGAAAAACGACGATGCTCCCAAATACGAAGACGCATCGAATACCCGAATTTCTCCGTTTTGAAACATCATCGTGAGCGTGTAGTTATCGTTTGCTGATACCTGCGTTACGCGCGGATTAATTGGTAGGGACTTCATCGTGCTACTTGAGTGGTGGGATGTTGAAAAGCGGCAATCCGTTTATGGCCAAACTCCACTCCTTGGCCAATTCCTCTCGGTGAATTTCGTACCACGCCAAGACGAGCCGCATCTGGCGTCGCGGCAACCCTCCTGCCAACAGTTTTCCCGTGGCGATAGAGAACGAAGCGTGGTGTTTTTGGTACTGCACATGGAAATGGGACGCGTTGTGCGGTCCATAATCGTGGTGGTTCATCGTGACTCGAATGCCGTAAAACGAAGAAATTTCTGGCATGGTTTAGGGTGCCCATATTCACGACGCTGGAATCATTGATGCCCCGCGGGCAAATCTGATTCTATTGTGGCCGCCGTTCTCGTTTTTGCAATTCGTGGAGTGTTGCATTGAAGCGAGTTGCGCGATCTTGCGGAGTGAACACCCCGCGCGGAAATCGCAGTTCGTTTCCCGCCCCTTCCAGCAAATCAATGAGATGGTCTGCGGCATTCATCAAGGCATCACGTTCGTTCCCTTGAATCAACACGCCGTCTGTAATCGTGATTTTATACCAGTTCGGGTCTCTCTTTTCGGTTTTTTTGATGAGACCGAACGCTACAGAAGTCTTTGCAACCTTGGCAGGAAACATCCCGATTTGCCGTGGAATCGGCTTTGTCACATATCCTCCTAACGCGGAAAAAGAACAGTTACTCCGCCACCAAACTTTTCCAGTTCGATCATTCATGCAGTGGACAATTTCGTCGAGAGGTTCGCAAAAGGCGGCAGCTTTTTCGCCTCGAAGAGTCGTTTCAATATCCCGAACGTAAAGATACTTATCGCCGTCTTCCGTTGCGGTAGCTACAGCACAGCACGCCACAATAAGGCAAAGGCTGACAAGCACAGCAACAGCATTTCGTCGCATGCGACAATCGTCACTCGCAACGAGCTGTTTTACTCGCGGATTGATTGGTAAGGATTTCATTGGATGCCTTAATCGTAGTGTCCGAGACACGATGATGTGTCAACTTCTTTGCGGTTTTCGTGTGCGGTGAGCGAATGCAACTTCGCCTCCAACGATTTCGGAACCGCTCCCACCTTCCTTGGATCATTCGAGCATTTCCAAGAAAGCCTTGGGAGCGTAGACGCCAAGTCCAGAGTTTTTGAAGTCACGCAAATTGGGAGTGACGATTGTTGTGATACGGGAAAGCCGCGCCGCGGTCGCTTGAACAGCGTCTTCAAAATCTGATAAACCTAACCCATACGCCATCTTCAACACATCGAAGTCAACAGGTACAATTTCAAAAGTTTCAAGGATGATGGCGATCATCTTGTCCGCCACCTCACGCCCTCGTTGTTTGCGTGCAATGTAAAACATGTCCGTCACCGCTGATGCCGACACACAACACGCAATCTCTTGACGCTCACACTTCTCCAACAACAATCTGGCGTCTGCGCCAAACTCTGGCGAGTCCAAAAACACGTCCAGCACAACGCAAGTGTCGAGTAGTATTCTGTCAGACACCACTTAACTCCTCTTGGCTTGTTTCTTGCGAAGAACTTCGATTGTACCTTTCCAAAATTCTCTCCGCCCGCGCATGCTCGATCTCTTCATCGGTCATGGCGGGCATTTTCAATTCTTTGCAAACGCGGATGAATCGTGCCATCTTCCCTTCACGATGAACTACAATGCGTGAACCGCGCAGCTCCGCCGGAAGCGTAACAACACCGTCTTCGGGAACCGTGATTTCAAGTGGAATCGCAGTCATAAATCACCTCTACTCTTTCACAATCACACCTTCACAATCGCGCTGAATCGGCAGGCGTCCATACACGCGCCGCAGCCGATACATTTTTCGGTGTTGATGACGTGGAGTTCTTTGACCTTGCCGTCGATTGCCGACACGGGGCACTTCTTCGCACAGAGCGTACACCCCGTACAAGACGGCGTGATCTGGAACGTCACCAGTTCCGCGCACGCCTTCGCCGGACAACACCGGTCATAGACGTGCGCTTCGTACTCGTGACGGAACCAGCGAAGCGTCGAGAGTACCGGATTCGGTGCGGTTTGACCGAGTCCGCAAAGGCTCGTGTCGCGGATCGTCTCGGCAAGTTTTTCAAGTGCGATGACGCTCTGGAACCGTTCGAGCGTTTGCTTCTCGGTCTCGTGACGGTGGTGTCGCGTGATGCGGTTGAGCGTTTCGAGCATTCGTCGCGTCCCTTCGCGGCACGGAATACACTTGCCGCAACTCTCGCGCTGAATAAAGTCCATAAAAAACTTGGCGACATCGACCATACAGTTGTCGGTGTCCATCACGACGAGGCCGCCGCTCCCCATCATCGCGCCGACAGTTTTGAGCGACTCATAATCAATGAGAATATCGAGGTGCGATTCGGGGATACATCCGCCGCTCGGCCCGCCAATTTGAACCGCTTTGTAACCTTTCCCGTTCGCAATTCCGCCGCCGATGGCGAAGATAACGTCACGAAGCGACGTTCCCATCGCAACTTCAACGAGTCCGGTGCGTGCGACTTTGCCGGAGAGCGCGAATACTTTCGTTCCTTTGCTGCCGTCCGTTCCAACAGCGGCGAACCACGCGAAACCTTGTCGCAGAATCTCTGGAACGTTTGCGAGCGTCTCGACGTTGTTGATAATTGTCGGGTGCCCAAAAAGTCCGCTGACTGCGGGGAACGGTGGACGCGGACGCGGCATTCCGCGTTTACCTTCGATGCTGTGAATGAGTGCGGTCTCTTCGCCGCAAACGAACGCACCGGCCCCCATTTTGATAATCATCTTGAGACTGAAGTCGGTGCCGAGGATTTTGTCGCCGAGTAGGTTGTTGGCTTCGGCCTCGGCGATTGCTTGTTTGAGCCGCGCGATGGCGAGCGGATATTCGGCGCGGATATAAATGTACGCCTTGTTTGCACCAATTGCGTAGGCCGCAATCGCCATTCCTTCGAGGAGGCGGTGCGGGTCGCCTTCGATGACGGCGCGGTCCATAAACGCACCCGGATCACCTTCGTCGGCGTTGCAGACAAGATATTTTTGCGGGTCGCTCTGGGCGAATGCGAACTTCCATTTTTTGCCGGTCGGGAATCCGCCGCCGCCGCGTCCGCGAAGGCCGGACTGATCGACTTCATTGCAAACTTGTTCTTGCGTCATCGACGACAAAACTTTTTGCAACGCCTGATAACCGCCGTGCGCGACGTATTCGTCGAGACGCCCCGGATCGATCACGCCGCAATTTTTGAGAACCCATCGCGTTTGCGGCCCGAAGAACGGGTGTTCGTCTTTGAAGACGACGCCGTCCCAAGGCGTGAGTCCTTCGGCACGAAATTGGCCGAGGATCCCCCGCTGTGGAAGTTCGCCGCGAAACACGGTGTCGAGAAGGTCGCCGACTTTGTCTTGAGTTACGTTTTGACACATCAGCCGGCATTTTCCGGGAAGCTGAATGTCAACGAGCGGTTCAACCGCACACAAACCGATGCAGCCGACCTCGACGACATCGGCGTCGATTTGGTGTTTTGCGAGATAGTCTTTGATCGCTTTGAGCGTGAACGCCGCACCCGCACCGAGTCCGCAAGTGCCGGTACCGATGTAGATTACTGGCTTCGCAACGCTCGACCGCTTGAGTTCTGCAACGAGTGCGAGTCGTTTTGCATCGCTGGGGTCTTGTCCGCGAATGTTCCACTGGAGAAACGAAGGATCGACGGTGGTGTTTGGAGTGGTGGTCATGGCTTGTTCTCGGCTGGGCCTTTTGAAAAATTGGGTGAACGCAAACGACGAGATTTGCAACGAGATGCGGGTGTGAACGCCAACCGCCCACGCCACATATAGCACAAGATACCGCAGACGCTATTTCTGTCAACGAGAGACGCGAAGAAACGTAGGGGCGACCGGCCGGTCGCCCCTACTTGGCCGCGCGAAATGCGGTATACTCGCAGGCCGAGATTGGTGAGCAACACCAATAGGACGTATAGGTCCTATATGACCTATATGTCCTATGAAATCATTCACCCACACCCCACAATGAGACCAACACTATGAATCGCCTTTCATTCGCACTCGCCGCGTTCGCATTCGGAATCGCCGCTGTTGTTCACGCGGAATACCCCGCGTTTGAGCCGGTCAATCCGTACCCGCCGGTTGTCGTGGCGACGCCGCTGGCGTACACGTTTCCGCTCGATGGGAGCGACGTTTGGGACAACGTCAACGACGCAAAACTCGTCGCCTCTGACGGGCGTCTCACGATCACCGCGACCGGAAGCGACCCGTACTTTTGTACAGCCGACATCGCTGCGGCTCTCGAAAAATCTGGCGTGCCGCCGATAGTTGGCAGCGTCCAAATCGAGATGCGAATTCGCTCCGCGAGCGGGACAGCGTGGCAAATCTTTTGGACGAGCCGCGAAAACCCGCACTGGTCAGAGTCGCAGGCGAAACGGTTCACACTTCCGAGCGAAAATGCGTGGCACGACATCACACTCACGCTCGACAATGTTGGAATGTTGAAAAATCTGCGAATCGATCCGGGGACGCGGGCCGGGGTTTCCGAGATCGAGTTGCTGAAACTTCATCGCGTCGAATACTCGCCGGAACGCCCGCAAATCGTGGCGTTCGACGCGAGTGCCGCCGCTGCCAGATCGTTCAACGATGCTGCCATACTCGTTTCGCCCGACGGAAAAACTATCGTCCGGTTTCCACGCGACCCCAGTAACCCGCCCTTTGCACGCGAGGGGAATCGCGCACTGATCGAACGCGACGGTAAGTGTGTCGCGGTTATCGCACCGCTCGTTTCGCGCGACGATTTTCTGCCGGTCGGCGGAAGGCGTCCGACGACTCGCGTTCCGCAACATCGCGGCGCGGAGCCACTGAAACTCGTTCGCGTGACAGACGACGAAGTTGCCTTCGCGTCGCGCGACGAGAACCGCATCTGGCTGCAACTGCGATTCTGGTTTGACGCAACAAACGAACTCAACTACGAACTCGCCGCAAGCTCGCCGGTTCACGGCCCAATCGTGCGCACATTCGGGACGATGGAGCAGGCGATTTTGCCGGGCGTCGAATATCTCGAACGCGGCGAGCACTCGTCGTCGAAGGCCGACATCGAAACCGCCGAGTCGCTCCGGTACTCGCCCAGTCCGCTCGACGTGACAATTCCGCTCGCGGTCATCGCCACTGATCGTGCAAGTGTCGCGCTGCTCTACGACGACCCGACAAACTGCGTCGTCTTCGCTACGCCGAACTTTTTGGATGACGATCAAAAGTCGCATCGCGTTAACATTTTCGGCGCGAAGCAGCGTGCGACGATCCGCATCGGCGATGCGTGGAGTGAGACGAATCGCGCCGAAGACGCGGTGTTGTGGGGCGTGCGCAAACGCGGTTTGTACCCGCTTCCACAAGTTCCGCGCACCGCCGAAGAGCAGCGAAAACTCAACCTCGCCGGACTCACCGAGTCGTTCGCACACGACGTTCAGCGCGGCTGGGCACACGCTATCATTCAGGGGAATCCGAACGTCTTTCCATTTAACTACTCCGCCGATTGCGTTTCAACAATTTGGCAAATTACCGGAGAACTTCCCGACGTGCCGCGACTCGATTTCGGCGGTGCGCACCTCAACAATTCGGTCGCATACTTTTTGACGGGGCGTGCGCAGACGTGGCGCAACATCGTTGATGACCGTGCCCGTGAACTGCGAAACGAACAGCGAGGTGACGGCACGTTCGGTTACGCCGGTCAATACTTGCGCGGCCACTGGGAAGATACCGCATCGGGATTCACTGGATTCAAAACTTTTGTTTTGCTTGAGCACTGGCGCGAAACGGGGAACGCACTGTCGTTGGCCGCTGGACTTCGCGGTGCAGAAAGTTTGGAAAAATTTCGCACGCCGCGCGGCGCACAGACTTGGGAACTGTCGCTCCACACGCCCGATATTATGGCGTCGGCGTGGGGCGTGCTCGTTTGTGTCCGCGCGTTTGAAGCGACGCAAGACAACGTTTGGCTCGAACGTGCGCGACGCTGGGCGATCAGCGGACTGCCGTTCGTTTACCAGTGGCACCGTGACGACCTTCCAGTGATGGCATACGCGACGACGCCAGTTTTCGGTGCGACGAACTTCGTTTCACCAAACTGGATCGGACTCCCCGTGCAGTGGTGCGGCCTCGACTTTGCAGAGGCGTTGTTTATTCTCGCCGAGTACGATCCACCGAGCGACAAAAATCTTGACTGGCGCAAAGTTGCTGAAGGAATTCTCATCTCCGGCGAGCAGCAGCAATACGTTGGCGGTGATTCGATTGGACTTCTCCCCGACTCGTTCACGCTCTCAACGCAAACGCGGAATCCTGCCGACATCAATCCGGTCGTGCTTGAACGGTTGCGGCGTCGCGTGCAAGGTTTACCGCCAGAGTTAATTGTGAGCGTGAGCGACGACGGTGCGTACCGTGTTATTGCACCGTTTCCGGCAACGTTCGCTGGGAACGTTGCAACTTTCGCCGCGCCGAAAGAGACCCGTTACCAAGTTGTCACCAGTTCGGGCCGCGTCGTTGACGCAACCGGAAACGCAACCATAAGTTGTCCGTGAGCGTTCACGAAGTTTTGAGGAGGAGTTATTTTAACGCGGAAATCGCGGAATGACGGAAGACGCGGAAGTTCTGAATTCCGCGTCCTTCCGCTTTTCCGCGTGTTCCGCGTTCTCTCTCCTCTCCGTGTCTTTGTGCCTCCGTGTGAAAAAAAGAACTGCTCGTAAACGCAAAATCCGTGAACGACTTTTCAGAAACCGGTCATCGTGTTTGCGTCACCCGCATAGATTTCAATCAGCGCGACGCCACCACATTTCTTGGTGAAACACGGCGTTCGATTTTCGGTGAGGGAAACGTCGGTCGGCTCCATCGCACTCGTTCGCCGCTGCAAGACGTACCAAAAACAGTTTGGAAGTTCTTCGCTGCGGTTCCGCGCGACTCGGACGGCGCGAATCGCCTGCGGCAACTCGCCAAACCTTTGTTGTAACGCAAGCGTCTTCTGCGACGTTGCACTGAAAACGACGAGTCCGTCAGCGGGCGTATTCGCTGCAAGCCAGTCGCTCACTTCGGCGTCGAGACCGTCCCACCAGTACGTCGGTTCAAAACCGCACGCAACCGCGCCGCGCACGCCGCCAATCGCACCGCCGTAAAACGACAACCACTGCGGAGCGTAACAGACAAGATTCGCAGAACCAACCAACATCACGACAACGACTGCAATTCGCGCGGCGACGCCTCTATTCCAAACCCACCACGCCCCAACCGCCGCGAGAATCGACAGCGACGCAAACGCTGAAACGAACAAACGTTCCGCGTCGTGAACGGGCGTCCCCGGAATCGCCCGCGCAGCAAGCGGCACCACCGCACTCAATAAGACAATGCGAAACCAAGTCTTCGCTTCAGGCGTGAGAGCGGTTCGATTTTCTTGATAGCGTGTGAGCAGTTCTTTTTTTCTCACACGAAGGCACAAAGGCACGAAGAGGAGATGAATCCGCAGATAACGCAGATGATCACAGATTTTAAGATGTGAACGAAAAATCTGCGTAAATCTGCGTAATCTGTGGATAAAACAACGTCTATCTTCCTTTGTGCCTTCGTGCCTTTGTGTGAGACTCCTCAAAAATCCGTGAACGATTACCACACCGCCAATCACCGCAAAAACAAGGTGTCCAATCGGCAGCGTAATCGCTGTCCAAACGAGCGTGTTGTAAACGGGAAGCGGGTGGTCGAGGTTGTACATTCGCCCGAAGAAGAGCGTCGGGATGTTGAAACCTTCGCGGGTGACGTTGCGTGTGACGAACGTCACAAAACCGCCGAACGGGTCGGGCCAAAGCGTAGCGTGAAGTGACACAAAAACGCAAACCGCGATCAACATCGCCAGTAACGTGTGAACAAACACGCGCCGTGTACGCCACATCGTTACGCACGCAAACACGAGAAACGGAATCGGCACCAGCCAACCCGAAAACTTCATCGAGATCGCAAGTCCGATCACGAGACCGAAGAGAACCGTTCGCCACCACGACGCAAACTTCGTGTCGAAAACGGCCAGTGCGATCAGTCCCATCGAGACCAGCGGCGAGTCGCACGCGGCGATGTGAAGGTGTGCGAAGAGACGCGGCGTCGTCAGCAGAAACGTGACAACAAAAACGCCAAACAGCGGCGACACCAGCGTTGCACCGCGCGCCGCAACGAGTCCGCACGCCACCGCCGCAAGAACTATCGGCCCGAACCGCCGCTGCGTTTTTTCCCCCCAAAACTTTGGCGCAGCACAACGTCCCGCCGCGATCACCCACGCATAACCAGACGGATGACCTTCACCCTCGGTAATATGCCGCCAAACTTCACCGCGAAGCAGCGACGATGCGCGGTCGATTGACTCGCCTTCGTCCCACGTCAGCGGAAGTTGCGGCGATGTCGCCAAAAGCAAAATCGCAACGACAACGGTGATGAAAAAGAAGATGCGGTATCCGTTCACGGGTTTATCATAGACCTTGTTCGGAACATCAAATTGTGGCGATTTGGTAGTTCCGGTTCGGCATAGCCGAACCGCTGTGCGGGTGTGAGTTTCCGAACAGTTACAAAATCAGCGTGGACATTCGTTTGCGTCGTCCCAGAACGGCGACGCGCGGCGGAGTTGCGCGATCACTTGCGGAAAAGTTTCGAGTACGCTATCGACTTCCGCATCAGTGTTGTAACGCGACAAACTAAATCGCACCGACCCGTGCATCGCCGTGAACGGTACGCCCATCGCCGTCAAGACGTGCGACGGCTCCAGCGAACCGGACGTACACGCCGACCCGCTCGATGCACAAATACCTGCGTCATTGAGGAGATACAAAATCGACTCGCCCTCAACACTGTGACACGCAACGTTGAGTGTTCCGGGGGTTCGCGGCGCGCTGCCACCGTTAATTTCGAGAAACGATGTACGTTCGAGAAGGCCGCGTTCAAGCCGGTCACGCAGCGCAGTGATGTACGCAATTTCTGCGTCGTGGTTGTTGGCGGCGAGCGTCATCGCACGCGCCATCCCGACGATGAACGCTACGTTTTCAGTCCCACCGCGCCGCCCCGATTCTTGATGTCCGCCCAAAATGAACGGGCGACAAGGCGTGCCACGCCGCAAATAAAGTGCGCCAACTCCCTTCGGCGCGTGGAACTTGTGCCCCGAAAACGACAGCAAATCGACGTGACGAAAGTTTTCCGAAAGATTGATCGGCAGCTTCGTCACCGATTGCGTTGCGTCGCAGTGAAAGGAGATGTGCGGATTCGTTTCCTTCGTCAGTCGCGCGAGCCGCTCTATCGGAAATACGACGCCCGTCTCGTTGTTGGCGTGCATGATCGAGACGCAGAGCGTATCGGTTCGCAGTGCGCGAACGAAGTCACCGATGTTGAGTTCGCCCTGCCTGTTAACGCCGAGGAACGTTACTTCGTAACCGTTCCGCTGAAGTTCGCGGCAGACTTCGAGAACCGCTGGGTGCTCGACGGCGGTCGTGACGATGTGTCTCCGCTGCGGCTGTGCGCGGGCGACGCCGAAAAGTGCAGCGTTGACGCTCTCCGTCGCACACGAGACCCAAACAATTTCTCGCGGCGACGACGCACCAATGAGCGACGCCACCTCTTCACGGGCACTTTCAATCGCGTGTTTCGCCGCTTTGGCTGGCTCGTAAGCACTCGACGGGTTGAAGTAAACGTCTCGAAAATACGGCTCCATCGCCGTCACCACTTCGGGAGCGACTGGCGTCGTGGCGTTGTTGTCGAAATATATTGGCATCGGGATTGTTATGAAGAGTGTAGTAAGTTTTCACCAGCACAAAGTATAAACACTTCAAAGAATAACGCAACAGCAATCCAAACCTTTCGTGTTGACAACCCGTCACACCGTATTGAATGACACGCAAAATCGTGTATATTCCCACTCGTCGTTCATAACTCGTTTGCGATTCCGTGTTCTGATTCGGGCACTCGCTTACGCTTCGCGTTCTGATTCGGGCACTCGCTTACGCTTCGCGTTCTGATTTGTTGGGCACTCGCTTACGCTTCGCGTTCCGATTTGTTGGCACTCGCTTACGCTTCGTGTTCTGATTCGGTCACTCGCTTACGCTTCGTGTTCTGATTTGTTGGGCACTCGCTTACGCTTCGTGTTCTGATCACTGGCCACTAGCAACCGACCACTACTCCTGTCACTCGTTTACGCTTCCCGCTTCGATTTCACTTTCAATGTTCCCACACTTTCCGAAAATTGCTGACCTGATCGCCTCGCCGGTGATTCGTCCCTTTGTTGACTCCTTGCAGCCGGGGCCGGTGATCGCCGCAGCACGCAGCGTCTTCGACGAAGTTCATACCGAGATGCGGTCGGTCGCCACCGAGTTTCGGATGCCCGATGTCTCCGAACTCGTCGCACGCATCGCCGAACGTCTCGCCGACCAAACTCGTTTCGCGCCACGCTCCGTCATCAACGCGACGGGAATACTCTTCCACGCCGACGCAACCTCGATCCCGCTCCCAGCCGCCGCGCTCGTTGAGATGGTACAACGAAACGGAATGGCAATCGACGACGCACCGCTGCGAACAATTCTACACGAACTCACCACCGCCGCCGACGCCGTCGTTCTGGCCAACTTCGTCTCCGCCAAAATGCTCGTTTCCGCGTCGCCGCTGATTGTCGCGCGAAGCGATGTCTACGAAGAAACGCTCGGCGACCGGCTCATCGACGTCTACCCGCCCGCGTCGCTTCTCGAAGTCGGCACCGTGAACAAAACAACGCCCGATGACTACCTCCGCGCAATCGCACAGTTGCCAAACGAGTGCTGCGCAAGTTGCGTCGTGTACTTCGCATCGGGCGCGTTTTCGGCTGGTCGTTTCACGCTCGAACCAGACGAAATTCGTCGCGTAATTGACGCCGCCCGCGAGCGTGGCGTTCGCACCGCAATTGAACTGGAACTCGCAACGCTCGTCCCGCTCGTCGCACACGGGCTTGCGGCGGTGCCGCAACTTGCGGAAGTCGTCGCGTTAGGAAGCGACCTCACAATTTTTCGCGGCGGACAACTTATCGGCGGCCCCGATGTCGGTGTGATTGTCGGTCGCGGCGAGGCCGTTGCGCAAGTTCGTGAACATCCACTCTACCGCTCACTCCGCGCAGATGCGATGTCGTCCGCCGGACTGCAAGCGACGCTAAACCTCTATCTTCAGTCGGGCGTTCTGGTTGAAACGTCGGTGCCGGTCTTGGAGCTTGTCTCAACATCGCTCGATAATCTCAAGAATCGCGCACACAGACTCGCCGGACAAATAACGGGGTGTGCGGCAGTGGCGATAGCAGAAGTTGTCGCTGGCCCAGCAGCACTCACCGCCGCGCGAACTCTGGCCGTGCCGAGTTACCAGATCGAGATCACGCTACGAAACACAACCGCCGAGGCGTGGGCAAACTCGCTGCGTGCGGCGACGCCGTCAATCGTTGTGCGAACCATCGCCCGCGAACAAGCCGAAATCGCCGTGATCGACTTGCGAACCGTACCCGCGTCGCAAGATTTTCTGATTGTTGAAGCGTGCGGTGAGTAGTGCCGGTTCGGCATAGCCGAACCCTCCAGCCATACGCCGCATGGGAGGGTTCGGCTATG
>JBOFSQ010000044.1:0-11420 GCA_051651625.1 Thermoguttaceae bacterium
GGACGCGACCTTGCAAACCAACAACCGATATTTTGGTAGCGTCCCGTTGGGACGCGCAGTTTCGTTTGTCGCGTACCGGCGGTTGCGCGGAATACCGCTTACCGCCGGTTATTGAAATTGCTGCCCCGTCGGGGCAAATACACGCCGCGTTCACGACAACACGCTGCGTTCACGACAAGTCGTATAGCAAGTGTGCATCATCCCAGCGGAAACTCGTTTTCGATTACGGCGACGAGATCGTTTGGTGTCATAGCGCGGCTGATGTTGGTGCGGAATGCGCGGGCACCGCGTTTTCCGGCGGCGTAGTGGCAGGCGTATTTTCGCATCACGATAGTCGCAACGTCGCGCGGCAACAGTTTTTGTAACCGCATAAAGTGGTCGAGTAAAAGTGATTGCTGTTGTTGCGAAGTTGGGTCATCTGCCGGAGTCTCGCCGCGGAGTGCGGAAGCGATCTGCGAAAAAATCCACGGACGCCCCATCGCCGCACGTCCAATCATAATTCCGTCAACGGCGAACTGTCGTATCGCGTTAACGGCGTCATCGACGGTACAAATGTCGCCGTTGCCGATGAGCGGAATACGTTTCAAGTGCGGCTTTATCGACGCGATAGTTTCCCAGTCGGCGTGACCGCGATACATTTCTGATGCGGTGCGTCCGTGAACGGTGAGGGCCGCGCCGCCCGCTTCTTCGACAGCCCGCGCGACTTCGACAGCCGTGATCGAATCGCGCGTCCAGCCGAGTCGAATTTTCGCCGTCACCGGCACGTCGCCGCACACCGCCACACACGCCGCGACAATTTTCCCGACTTTATCAGGATCGCGTAACAGCGACGCACCACTCATACTCTTCCCCGCAATCTGCGGTGCGGGACAACCAAAGTTGAGATCGACGACGGAGACGCGGTCTTCGTGCGCGAGTCGGCGTGCGAGTTCGGCGAGGTGTTCGGGATTGTGGTCCCAAATCTGAACTGCCAGCGGACGCGGTTCATCGCGTACACCGGCGAGTCGCAACGGTTCGTCGCCGCCGCGCGACGCCATCGCAACGAACGCCTGCGCCGAGACCATCTCGGTAGCGATCAGCCCGACTCCGCCCAGCCGCCGAAGCAGCGAACGAAACGCATAATTCGTGTACCCCGCCATCGGTGCCGAAAGCAGTGGCGGGTCAATAATTAGCGGGCCGATGCGGAGCATTCAATAAAAACTAGGGGGGAAAATGTCATTTCGCTGCAAACAATGAACGCTGTTTCGGCGTGAATGCGTTTTACATTTGCCCCGACGGGGCAGCAATTTCAATAACCGGCGGTAAGCGGTATTCCGCGCAACCGCCGGTACGCGACAAACGAAACTGTGCGTCCCAACGGGACGCTACCAAAATATCGGTTGTTGGTTTGCAAGGTCGCGTCCTACAGACGCACCGAAATTTGTGCCGTGTCACCGGCGGTTGCGTTTGCCGCTATCGCGGCTGCACTTACCGCCGGTTATTGAGATACTGCCCCGACGGGGCAAATACGCCGACGGCAACGCTGTCAAAATCCGTGAACGAGTACAATCGTGTCACCCGTCGTATGACACATCGAGAATGTCGAACTCGAACTTGCCCGCTGGGACAGTAACTTCCGCCTTTTGTCCCTTTTTCTTGCCGAGAAAACCTTGTGCGAACGGACTGGTGACGAGAATTTTTCCGGTGTCGAAGTCTTCGTCGCCAGCGCCGACGAGGGTGTAAATCTCTTCTTCGCCCGTTGAGAGACGTTTGACTTTTATCGTTGCACCGAACCGGATTTCGCCCTGTGGAATCGCGGACGTATCGACGATTTCGGCGCGACCGATCTTTGCTTTGAGGTCGTTGATTTTTGCTTGGAGTAGTCCTTGGCTCTCGCGGGCACCGTGATATTCGGCGTTCTCTTTGAGGTCGCCTTCGGCCCGCGCCGTCGCCAGCCGCTCAACGATGATCGGCATCTCCACCATCTCCATCCGCTCGATCTCGGCGCGGAGACGGCTGTAACCTTCTCGCGTCATCGGAATTGTGTTTGACATAGTATTTTTCCCTCCACAAGGTCAAGCGACCAGAATAGACAAACTCTCAAGAAACACGATGCTGCGTATTGTAACGCGACATCGCTACTTCACAAGTCGGCTCTGTAGAGTGGTTCCGGTTCAGACTGCCTCAATCACTCAGGGGGGATTGTTTGAGAGCGGGACTTGGCTACAATCCCGACATTCTTTTCCATGCGTGCTAGGCTTGACATGTCTCGGACACTAGCGGCGTTTGGAAACGGAATCGTGTGTTGTGGAAGTTCGCTTCTCGTTTGGGTCCACTTTTTGTGAAAGGTAAACGGCGATGATTAACAGTTTCAAGATTGGTACAAAGTTGATGACGGGGTTCTTGCTTGTTCTCTTGCTTACCGTCCTCGTGGCGGCAGCGGGGGTTTACATCATCAACGTTTCCGGCGAACAAACGCGAGAGCTTTACCGCGTCACGCAGATCGCTGCAAACGTGCAAACGATTCAGTCGCTGGTGCTCTCGGCTGAATTGATGTCCGAACGCGGGTCCGCAACACGCGACGTGAAGTACCAGACAGAAGCGGCTGGATATTTGGACAAAGTTGCAAAAATTGCCACAGACGCAAAAGAAATTTCGCATCTTGACGAAACCAAAAACGGGCTAGACAAAATTATAGCGACTGTGACAAAGTTTAAGACGGAAGATGCCCAGTGGTATAAAGACGACGCGGCGCGGTTTGAAATTCGTAAAAATCAGCAGGCGAAAGGAGCTGAAGTAATAAAAGCCCTCAATGAAGTGCGTAAGAGTGTTTCCGACTTGGGGGACGCTGCAATTAAGACAGTGCCCGGTATCGAAGAACCGGTAATGTCGCCGCCTCGTTTTTTTCCGCTCCTGCGCAGTATTGATGACGTAATAATTGATTTTTGGACGATTCGCCGATTGGTAGCTCTCTTTGACGCCTCTACAGACAATGACAAAACGATTTTTGACGATGGTCGAATTGCCATTTCTCAAAATGTTGCCACAAGTGTGGCGGAACTGCGCAAGAAGCTGGAAACAACTCTTGAGTCTATAAAACTGGAAAAAAACCGTGAATTGATGGGACTGGCGATAAAGGCAGTAGATGGATATGTTACAGTGCAGCAGCAATACGCTGCCGCCACGATGGCACTAGGGAAGTTGCAAGATGGAATCACCGCAACTGGTGAACAGGTCGTTTCTCAAGTGGACGAGCTTGTGGAGCTGATGGGAAAGCAGGTCGCCGAAGCTCTTACGCGAGAAGAAACCGAGAGTGCCCGCGGGTTAAAACTGATTTATGCACTCACGGGGATTGCAATAGTTTTGAGTATTTGCATCAGCGTTTTGCTCACACGCAACATCACGTCGGGAACGAAACTGATCGTTGACGCAATGACGAAAATCGCCACAAAGGGGGATTTGTCCGTCGAATTTGCGCCAGCGTTTTTGGCACGCGGCGACGAGCTTGGTGATTTGGCACGCGGTGCGGAACTGATTGTGAAAGATTACCAGTCGGTCGATAAGCTCGCGGGCGAACTCGCACACGGAAACTGGAATCTTAACGTTCGTGTCAAGAGCGACCAAGACTCGATGAATCGTCGCCTCTCGCAAATGCTTGACGACGTTAACAGTGTGTTGCGTGAAATTAACACCAGCGTTGCGCAGGTGGCAACGGGTTCGACGGAAATCTCAAGTGCTGCGCAGAGTTTGTCGAACGGTGCGCAGTCGTCGGCGGCGAGTTTGGAAGAAATTTCTGCGTCGATGAACGAGATTCAAGGTCAAACGAAGGCGAACGCCTCGAGTGCATCGAGTGCGCGTGACTTGGCACAAAAGATGACGACCGCAGCGACGGCTGGCCAAACTGCGATGCGCGACATGAACGATTCGATGGGACGAATCACGACGAACTCGCAAGAGGTTCAGCGTGTTATTAAGGTCATCGACGACATTGCTTTCCAAACGAACCTTCTCGCGCTCAACGCGGCGGTGGAAGCGGCGCGTGCTGGTCAGCATGGAAAAGGTTTTGCGGTTGTTGCGGAAGAGGTGCGAAACTTGGCTGCACGCAGTGCGAAAGCCGCACACGAAACCGCAACCCTCATCGCCAACAGCAGCGACGAAATCAAGAAGGGCGGCGAAGTGGCAACGCACACCGGCACGGTACTCGATTCGATTGTCGAACAGGTCAAGCAAACTTCCGACTTGATTTCCGGCATTGCTGTCGCCAGCGACGAGCAGGCGCAAGGTGTTGGACAGGTGACGATTGGTCTGCAACAGATCGATGGTGTGATTCAACAAAACACCGCCGCCGCCGAAGAATCAGCCTCCGCCGCAAACGAAATGAGCGGCATGGCGAAATCTCTACAAAACATCGTCGGCAAGTTCGAACTGCGGAAGTAATTCAGAGTGTTCTGCCAACACCATAGGCCCCAACGCCATAGGCCCTATAGGACTTATATGTCCTATAGGGCCTATGGCATTTCTGGAGGTTGGCTGTTTCACCAATTCGGACACTCGCTTACGCTTCGTGTTCTGATTCAGGGCACTCGCTTACGCTTCGCGTTCTGGTTCAGGGCACTCGCTTACGCTTCGTGTTCTTATTGTCGTGCTCTGGTTTTTTTGATGTGTTCGCGGCACGCTGTTAGGAAGGCGTGACACTGCGGCTCGCGGTAGTCGGGGTATGTCCACGGCAGCGGCGTCCACGCGCCGCGCGTGAAGGTGAGGGTCGTTTCGCCGAAGATGCCATCGCTGAGATAGATACGGTGTGCATGGTCTTTGGTCGATGCAAGGATGAGCTTGCCGAGATCGACGTACCCCGCGTCAAGATTGATGGGACGCACCACTCCAACCGCATCGAGTACACGTTCGTCTTCGAGCGAGTTTGTCAGATGTTTGAACGACGCAAGTGAACCAGCGTCGATGAGCGTCTCGAACCCCCAAAGTTGTTTGATCAGGTTCGCCCCCATCGTTGCGGTGTAGTATGTCGTGAAGTCATCGACGCAAAACGGTTCACTCTCAAGAACGACGGGGCCGCAGCGGGCGACAAGTTTTTCGCGTCCCCACGCAAGGTCGCAAGCACGGGCAGCAAACGCCGCCACGATAAGCATCACCGGTTGTGGTGTGCGAATTGTTCCCATTTGGTGTTATCTCGTTTGGTGGATTTGTGACCGTTCACGAAATTTGGTTGTCGTTGGCGTGTTATGATTCAGGGCACTCGCTTACGCTTCGTGTTCTTATTGACGTAACGTAATAAGAACACGAAGCGTAAGCGAGTGCCCAATCGGAACACGAAGCGTAAGCGAGTGCCAAAAAGGATGGCCGCAGCGTCCACGAATTGCAGTGAGGATGGTTTCATGTCACGTTTCTCTGATGCTGAGAAGTTTTTGCTGGTACTGCTCAAACCCTGTACGATTGTAGACTCTCACTGCGGGAACGTTTGCCGAATCGACGGCGACAAAGACCCAGCGTCGGTCGTTCTGGCGTGCGAACCACTGTGTCCACTCGACCAGACCGCGTCCGAGGCCGCAGCCACGCGACGATTTCTCAAGGCCAACGTAGACAATTTCAAGTCCGTTCTCGCGCGGATGGTCGCAGAGAAGAAGCACGCCGCACGCTTCGTCTTCAAAGTCGTTCGCCGTGTTGTTACGGTGAAGAGTGCTGTTGCGGTGAACGGTGTACCAAAGTTGCAGGTCGTGCCCCGGTGCGAGGCGGTACCCTTCGATAACAGTCTTTGCACGACACGGGCCGAGAATGTCGGGGAAGTCGAGGCTGTCTTCGTAAGTTCGTTCGGCAATTTCAATGACTTTCGCCACCGCGAGACGCTCTTCGTTTGGCGTCGCGCGGTGTGTAACAACAGGACGCAGCGTTGCAGCCAGCGTCGGCGGCGCGAGCGGAAACGACACCTCATCACACGCCATCGAGACCAGCGGCGAGACAATTCGGAACCCCATTTGACGCGGCGTTTCGGTGTCGTCAACGTCTTCACTCATCATCACGGCCATCGGAATACGCTGCGTTTTGCAGAACTCGCCAAACGTCTGCGCGATGAGCGGCAGCACGTCCGGTGCGACCGTCAGCGGCGGCGTTATGAGAATCAGATCGTCACCCTGACGCTGCGCAAAGAGACCACCAACGATTGTCTCGCCGAGCCAGACCGCACAACTACCAGAGCAATCGAGTAGACCGAGCCGCAGCGATTCCAGTATCGGCGCGACGCGGTTCTGCCGCTCATTGTGGTCGAACGACGACACCAAAAACGCCAGCAGCGTCGGCAAGTCGTCGTTACCGACAGCCGCGACGCGATAGCCGCAGAGCGAAGTGGAGTTGTCTTCGGTGGTCATTCGTGTTGACATCGCCGTATAGTAGACTTGTTCGGAAACCTCAAGTTGGGGCGATTGAGTAGTTCGCGGTTCGGCATAGCCGAACCCTCCAGTTGTCATACGCCGCAGGCGTGGAGGGTTCGGCTATGCCTAACCGATGTGCGGGTGCAAGTTTCCGAACAGGTCTACTACATTTCGGCGAGTATTTCGCGGAGCGTCTTGCCGAGTGTTGGGTGGTGCCACTCGGACGGCAGCATCGACGCCGGTTCGAGTACGAAACGTCGCACCGTCATCAGCGGGTGTGGTATCGTCAGCGTTGACGATGTCCAGACGACATCGCCATAGAGAAGAATGTCGATGTCGATGCGACGTGCGCCCCACGGCGTTGTTCGCGTTCGACCGAGTTGCGTCTCGATGGCCGACGTTGCAGCGAGCAGTTCGAGCGGCGCGAGCGACGTGCGAATGTGCGCGACGCCGTTGAGATAAAGCCCCTGCCCCGGCGGGCCGCCGATAGGCTTTGTCTCAATCAGCGGGCTGGTCTCAACGAGGTCGATCCCCATCGTCGCGCCGAGCCGCACAAGCGCAGCGTCAATGATCGCGGCGCGGTCACCGAGGTTGCTGCCGAGTCCGAGAAGTGCGTCGTGTGACATTGGTTTATACTCAAGACGGTTTGAATTTCCCGTACCAAAGCGGTAGCGGCCCATCGAGGCCGCGGTCTTGCGGAGGGCGAAGCCTACAAATCGACCCGTAACGGGTCTCACTTCTTGAGCGTTTTGATTTTAACGTCTTTGTATTCGACCTTCATCGGCGGGCCTTGGTGCATTTGGAAACCGATGACGCCCGTCGCGCGGCTCTCTTTCTCGTTGTGATCGACGACGCTGCACATCAGTTTTCCGTTGAGTTTGACGGTGAGCTTCGGGCCGTCGGCGGTGATTTCGTAGTCGTTCCAGTCATCGACTTTGTAGACTTTGAGCAGTTCGGCGGGGTCGGCGAACTGTTTGCGTTCTTGTTTGCCATCGACCGATTCGGTCATCTCAAAACCGCGTCCGCCCCAGATACCGCGTCCACCTTGTTCGTAGAGGCAGCCGATCCACTGGCCGTCGCGGTCGATGTCGGCTTGGTAGCCGCGTGCGTCGGTGTTGTTGTTTGGCTCGGTACGGAACTGCACGCCAGAGTTGCCACCAGCACCGACGAGACGAAACTTAGCGCGAAAGACAAAGTTACCGAACTTCTCCTTTGTGTAGAAGAGATAGTTCGTCGCTTTGCACAGTTTTTCTGGTGTGCTCTCGGCGACGATCATTCCGTCTTTGACCGACCAAAACTCCTTTGGCCCTTCCCAACCATCGAGCGTTTTGCCATCGAAGATCGGGGTGAAACCGTCTTTGTCGGCTTCCGCGCCGACGACAATCGTTGTTGTCGAAATTGCACAGGCGGTCCAAACCAAAGCTGCGCATCCCAAGGCGACCAAGAGTGAGCGTTTCGTCATCAGAAGTTCCTTTCGTTAGAAGTTGTTTCTCGCTTGCAACGAACGTCGCCGCAAACAAAACGGGCGACATTATAACCACTCTTCCACCAACCAACAGAGGGCAAGACCGACTTTTCGGGGCAACCAAAAACCCCGCTTGCAATCTTGACGCAAAACCCTATACTTGGCGGGTGCTTTCGATTTGTTTCTTCTTTGTGTGCGTGAGGTTGTTGTTTTATGGGTGAAGGTTCACAGGTCGTTCAGGTTCCCGACAGTGTTGACGGTTCGTTTGGGCACGGGCCGTGGGAGTATCGCCACATCTGCAACAGTTGTGGTCACGCGGTGAAGCCGCCGAAAAATCGTGCCCCGTGTAGTCGGTGCGGCGGCGACTTCGGGCCGCGAATCTCAATGCGAAAGTTGTTTCTCGAACCAGAAAAACCGATGGAGTTCGTCGAAGTCGAGTACATCGCCGAACGAACGTGGCTCGACGCGCTCCGCGAACTTTTGGGGTTTCAGGTCGTCCCGCGTGTGGAGATTGTCCGTGAGAAACGTCGCCCGCCACGCCGCTGGCGTTGGCAGTCGCATGCCGAAGTCGAAGAAGGATCGGGCGTCTACAGACAAGAAGAGTTCATGCACGAAGAATAGTTCTGGTTCGGCATAGCCGAACCCTCCAGTTGTCATACGCCGCAGGCGTGGAGGGTTCGGCTATGCCGAACCGCTGCGCGGGTGCAAGTTTCCTAACAGATTTAATAGACGACGCTGAAATACCCGCAGCGGAACGAGCAAGAAACAGGAGATACAGTCATGAATTGTTTGCGGTCGATTGTTCGATGTGTCGGTTTGTTCTTGGCGATAGTTGTGATGTTTCTGTCGGTAACGCTGGCGCAAGCGGGGATGTCGTCGGTCTCTCTGACCGATTACGGCGTGCAGCGGCTGGTCAATCTTTCGACCGCGATCTTCTTTGGAATGGTCGTCGCAACGCTCTTGGTGCGGCTCTCGTGGGGACGAATCGTCGCCGATACCGACCTGCCAAAACCAACGCTCGTCAAGTCGCTCGCAGTGACGTTTCTCGGCGGACTGCTGTTCTTCTTGGTGCTCGTCATGATCGCGGGGAGCCGCGAACTCTTCTCACCCGGCGCGTGGCTCCCAGACGGGATTCTCTATCGCCTCGCACCAAACCCAGCGGCAGAACCAGCCGACAAAGAGGTGAACAATGAGTGACACGAAAACTCCCGAACCGAATACGAAATTGACCATACGCCAGCGTCTTTGGGGTCTGTCAATAACATCGTTGGTCGTGCTGGCGATGATGTTCGGCATGTTCGTGTTGCTGGACATGCTTACGGGCAGTGGCATGCTGTTTGTTTTCGCGTTCGGCTGGGTCGCTGGGATTTGCAATTTGCTGATGGGGCTGTATCACGAGCCGGTTGCGGTTCTCGTGGGGCTGGTGGCACTCGTCCTCGCGCCGCTTGCGCTTCACGCATTTCTCCGCAGGCTCACGGGCGTCGTGCCAACGTGGTGGCGTTACAAACAGTCGGAAGCGGTGGTTGGAATGTGCGTCGCGTTCGCCATCGCCGCGATCAGTATGATCGTTTTCGTTCACGAAGTCTACTGGCTTCGGCACCCGAAAGAACCACTGACAAGCAGCGTCATTCGTCGAATGGTTACGACGAATCGTTTGCGTGAGATTGCTAACGGAGTGTACGAGTTCTCCGATGCACACGACAACTCATTTCCGGCGGGGTGTACACTACTTGAGAACGGCAACGCTGGTCACAGTTGGATGACGCAACTGCTGCCGTACTTGAATGAAGCGAAACGCTTCGAGCGAATCGACTTTGCGAAACCGTGGAACGACCCAGTAAACGCCGCAGTCTTTCGAGAGAACAATCCGCAAGCGTTCGCCTCGCACCGCAAACTGTTACGCGACGAAGACGGTTACGCATTAACCGAGTTTGCGGCGAACGAACGAGTGATGCCGTTCGGGCGTGCGATCTCTTTCGCGGACGTTACCGATGGCACCTCGAACACGCTTTTATGCGGCGAGGTTCGTGACAATCCGCAACCGTGGGGGAGTCCGCTGAACGGGCGCGACCCGGCGATTGGCCTCAACACATCGCCTCACGGATTCGGTGCAAACTCGTCACCGAAAGTTGTTATGTTTGCCTTGTGCGATGGATCGACGCGTGCGATTTCTCTCGACATCAGCCCCGAAGTTCTGCGTGCCATCGCCACACCAAACGGCGGCGAAGAAGTGCCGATTCCGTGAAAGGGATGTTTTCGGGTATCCTGATTCAGAATGCTTTGGTACGGCCACTACACGTTCACGGGTTTGTGGGTAGAATTGGTGCAAACGATCTATGGGAATCACACGATGAGAGTCGAATACGACAAAGAGACCGATTCACTCACGATTACACTTCGCAACTCGCGTATCAAAGAGAGCGACGAAGTGCGTCCGGGCGTTATCGCCGACTTCGGATATGACGGAGGTATTGTTCGATTTGAGGTTTTGGAGGCGTCACTCGTGGTCGAACAGACACGCGAGATGCAATTCGCCATAGCATAAAATGTCAAGGTAACAATTCGGAGACTCCCACCGTGCCACATCTCGATGCTATTTCGTTTTTTGTTTTGGTGCTTTTGATTTGTCCGGCGGTGCTGGCGTGGCTGTGGCGGATACGTTATCGTGACGCGGTGCGGTTTGCGGCGTTTTGGTTTCTCCTGACGGTGGCCGTGCTAGTGATTAACCAAATGGGACGCGAGATGCTCGACCCGGGGCGGTGGGCAGAAGAGCGACTCTTGAGCGGCGTAGACGGTGCCTACGTTGTCGGCAGTGACGCGCCAGCGTGGAACCTTCTCGGCGGTTGGTTTTTGTTTCCGATGCGAGTGTTTCCGCACGTTCGTTTTCACGCGGCGGCGATAGTCACATCGGCGGTGACACTTCTTTTGGCAACTCTGGTCACGCACGGCTGCGGACGCCTCATCATCGGAAACCGCTGGACTGTCCGCGCGAGTTTCACCACCATCGGCACCCTGATAACACTCTACGCAATGAGTTTCACCACCATCGGAATCGTCCGCCAAGTCGGATGGATCGTGAATGTGTGAAAACAGTATTCACCGATTTTGCGTTTACGATCAGTTTCTTTTTTTGTTCACACGACGGCACGAAGAAGAGCGAACGCGGAACTTTGTATTGGGTGTAGTAAAGTTTCGCTTGCACGCGAACGTTGGTTATCCGCGTTTTCGCCCCAACGGGGCGACAGAACTTAGCCGTGGGTGAGCGGTATTCCGCGAACCCACGGTCGCAGGCCCCAAAAAATCCGTAGCCCCAACGGGGCGAAAGAGACGATGCGGCCCCAGATTCTTGCGCCCCGTTGGGGCTTTCTGGTGTTTGGGTTTCGCTTAGCCGTGGGTTCGCTCCGCTCACCCACGGCTAAGCTCTTGCTGCCCCGTTGGGGCAAATACGCCATTCATGACCGCAAGCAAACTTTACTAGACCTGTTCGGAAACTTACACCCGCACAGCGGTTCGGCATAGCCGAACCCTCCACGCCTGCGGCGTATGACAACTGGAGGGTTCGGCTATGCCGAACCGCGAACTACTAATCTTCATCA
>JBOFSQ010000045.1:0-40836 GCA_051651625.1 Thermoguttaceae bacterium
AACCGTTCACGATTTGTTTCATCATTCCCGCGAAAGCGGGAATGACGAAACGTTGGCATCAACCGTGAACCCGCACGAAAAAATCGTCCCCCCGCTTGACGATTCAAAAACCCGCCGTATGCTTTCGCACCGCTTCGGAAGTGTTCTCGATAACTTTCACTTTTTTTGAGGAGACGTGCTATGACAACGAACGCGATGAATGACGTGCTGTACACAACGAACAACGATTTGACTGCGGAAAACTCCGCGAATGTTAAGATGGGGGGGGGGGGCAAAACAGCTAAACCTGCTTCACTCTTTGGCGTCTTCTGCGACGCCGTTCGCTCCGCTCTTTCTCGACGCGGTGACTATTCTCGTAGCGGCTTTACGCTCGTTGAACTTCTGGTGGTAATCGCCATCATCGGCGTCCTCGTCGCGCTGCTCTTGCCCGCCGTGCAAGCTGCACGCGAAGCGGCAAGAAGGATGACGTGTTCCAACAACCTCAAACAAATGGGGTTGGCTGTCCACAACTTCCACAGCGCAAGGAATGGATTGCCGCCGGAAAGCATCTACACATACCGCCCGTCGTTCTGGGGTTTGATTTACCCCTACATTGAGCAACAAGCGTTGTACGAACGGTTGTGCCACGATGATTACGACACCATCTCTTGCCAGTCAAAGTGGTGGAAGGGTGAGGTAACGGATGGCTATGGCAATACGATCCCCGTTGGGTATCGGCTGACCGATGACGACCGAAAGGGGTTTGGGTCAGTAGCCGCCTATAAGTGTCCGACACGCCGGTCTGGAATGGCAATCACACCAAGTTTTGATGCCACGCAAACCGATCCAGAAACGCCGTCTGGGCCGCAGGGTGACTACGCCATGGTCATGCTATCAGACCATGGACGCCAAAATAGTGCATGGTGGGATCATAGTGATAGCAATACGCAGCAGCATATAGGCCCTCTTCGGGTGGCTAAAACCAATACCGCAAAACGACAGTCTTGGCTGCCACGCGACACGTTCTCGTGGTGGGTTGATGGCACCTCAAACCAATTTGTGATTGGCGAAAAGCATATTCCGTCAGCGCGGCTAGGGAAGTGTCTTGCCCAGGGAACTGCGGGCTGGGAGAATGAAACCAGTGATTGTGGTATTTTGAGTTCGGGTGGCTGGCGAACAGGTCCCATTGGGCGATCTGTCCTCCGCGACTTCAATGGGAATAATGCGATCCCAAATGGTACGCAGATACCGCTGGCAACGAAGCCAAGTTTTGATCACGCTGACCGTTGGCTCAATGGCTACGGATTCGGTAGTTCTCATGCGGGTGTTTGCCAGTTTCTTATGGGGGACGGCGCGGTGCGTTCGGTTAGTGTGACCACGCCCGTCTTTCCTATTCTCTACGCGATGTGCTGCGTCGATGACGCGCAGTCGGTTTCTTTGCCGTAGCTCGGTAGAGTGGTTGCCCCAACTCACATTGAAAAAAAGAAAAGAGGTGTCTATGCCGAAGTGGTGTTCGTTCGTAATGTTGTTCGCTGTGTTGAGTTTCGCGGCTGGGTGTGGTGCTAAAACGCCGCTTCAGGGAAAGGTGGTTTTCTCTGATGACCAGTCGCCGCTCACTGTGGGGACAGTGCTCTTCACGTCCTCGACATTCTTGGCGCGTGGAGAAATTAAGCCGGATGGAACATTTGTTGTCGAATCCGCAGCGGAGGGAGATGGCATTCCGCCGGGGACTTATCAAGTGGTCATTTCGGGGGCGACCAAAGATGCGGGAACCGATGCGTCTGGGATGCCAAAGAGTGAATCGCTAATAAACCCTGACGTTCTCAATGGCTCGCCAACGCCGCTAAACATTGAGATCACGAGTGCGACAAAAAAACTTGAGCTGACGGTTGAGAAACCGAAAGGGAGAAAGTAGTAGTGGCTCGCCGCAAGGTGTGTTTATGTGTTTTTTCAAAAACGGTTTGGATCATAATCAAAATGAAAGGGTAGAACAATGACGTTAACACCATCTCGTCGTTTGAGTGTTGGAAGTGAAAGGTTGTTTGGAGCTTTTACGCTGGTTGAGCTTCTTGTGGTCATTGCGATCATCGGTGTCTTGGTTGCGCTGCTGCTCCCTGCGGTACAAGCCGCGCGAGAGGCAGCGCGACGAATGGAGTGCTCCAGCAAGATGAAACAGTTCATGCTGGCGATGCACAACTACGCCGACATCAACCGCGAGGCATTGCCCGCTGGGTGTAGTCTCTTCAAGTTCGGCTCGCCGAATCCGGCCTTCGCAAATGTTAGTCCCGCCGTGTGTCTCCTTCCGTACATGGAAGAGGCTCCACGTTACGAAGTGCTTTCCACGACCGCCAATAACATGCATGTGAGCGGGATGGCAGAAGTTGCACGCCCTGTCCCCACGTTGGTGTGTCCGTCTGATCGTCAGAGTTCTGTAGACCGCGCCTCATCGATTGGGGTCTCTTGGGCCGACTGGGTTGATGCCTTTCCCACGTTGAATGGCGGTGCTGATGGTGCTGGTTTCATCGCACCTTCCGATGCGGCATATACACCGTTTCTTGTCAACAATAGGGCGGCGTTCACCTGCGGACTCAAATGGGTGACGCTATCGGCCATCACCGACGGCACCAGCAACACGATTGCTATTTCCGAACGTGCTATCTCAACTGGCGGTAATTTCGTGCGAGGTTCCGTAGCAAGAAGCACAGCGGCGATTACTAACGACGGTGCAAACAACATGGTTGGAACTGCTCCTAATTTGTGTGCTGCCGCGCGCGATACGGCTGCTGATCGGCGTAACCGTTTACAAGCGACGATGAATCCTGCCAATACTTGGACAGGGCGAAACTGGGCCGATGGGCGTGTTCAGTATTCCGCATTCAACACCATATTGCCACCAAACTCACCAAGTTGCGTGCCTGCTGATGATTATCATCGGGCATTGTCTAGTGCATCGAGTTATCACTCCGGCGGGGTGAACGCTGGGCGATTCGACGGGTCGGTGACTTTTGTTTCCGAAACAATCGACTGTTCCTCTTGGATCAACGCATCTGGTGTCGCTGCTACGAATGGACTTGATCAACTTCCGGTGCGTTCTGGTCCCTCTCGCTATGGCGTTTGGGGTGCAATCGGGTCAATCAACGGCGGCGAGTCAAAGCAGTTCTAATACGGCGTGTTGGCGTTTCTTTCGCAATTTGCACCATCGTTTTTCAACAAAAGAGGATCGGATGACATTAAACAGCTTTTCAAAACGGCAAGTGATAACGTGCCTCGCGCTTGGCTTGTGTGGCGTCATAGCTTTTTCGGGTTGTAGTGCCCAAAAGCCACCACAAAAGCCCGACGGGTTGCCTGACTTGGTTCCTTGCGAGATTACAGTACGGCTAGATGGCAAGGGAATATCGGGGGCTGGTGTGCGGCTCAAGTCGCTTGATGCGACGCAGACGTGGACGGTTGCCGGAACGACGAACGAATCTGGGGTTGCTAAAATAGCGACTTATGCCGAGTTTCTCGGCGCGCCAGCAGGAGAATACATCGTCCTTGTCACAAAGGTCGAGGTGCCTATTGCCCCAGAAGGCGTGAGTGATCAAGAAAGAGACCGCATTGAGCATTTGCCCGTGAAGGTTATAATTGCTCCGAAATTTGAATCACCAGCAACATCGCCTTTGCGTCTTACCGTGCCAGTAGGTGGTAAAGTTGTGGAAGCGTTTGATGTTACGGCTCCGTAGTACATTAGAGACAAGCAATGCCAAACAAATCTCTTTTGCTTCTGTTTTTCATTTTCGTGCAGGCGATAGTTGCTGCGGACTCCTCACCGTTTACCGGCAACAAGACGATCTGGAATGGTTTCGACTGCTATGACTTTAGCATTGCGGAACGTCCGTGCAAGGTTGTCGTCCCAAAGAAGACAGCCGATGGGAAACCGTGGGTTTGGCGTGCCGTCTTTTTCGGGCACGAACCACAAGTAGAAGTTGCTCTGCTCGAACGCGGATACCACGTTGCATTCGTCGAATGTTCCGACTTGCTTGGTTCACCACAGATGCTCAAAGAACGCGACGCATTTTACAAATACCTGACCGAACAACACGGATTCTCGCCGAAGCCGGTGCTTCTTGGAATGAGTCGCGGTGGATTGTGTTCGCTCCGATGGGCAATCGCAAATCCAAAACTCGTTTCCAGCATTTACGTTGACGCCCCAGTGCTCGACTTCAAAAGCTGGCCCGGTGGAAAAGGGAAAGGACACGGGAGCAGTAGCGATTGGCAACAGGTCTTGAAAGTTTATGGACTGACCGAAGACGAAGCCCTCGCTTTCAAAGGAAATCCGATTGATGCGTTAGAGCCACTGGCCAAAGAAAAAGTTCCGATCATCATCGTATACGGCGACGCCGATGACGTTGTACCGCACGACGAAAATACTCTCATTTTTGCCGAGCGGTACAAAAAACTCGGTGCCCCGATCAAGTTGATCGTGAAGCCCGGCGTTGGTCATCATCCACACAGCCTCAAAGACCCTACGCCAATCGTCGGTTTTATTGTCAGGCCCGATGTTGTTCCGCAGTCTGGAGATTTGTAACCGTTCACGTCACGTTTCGTCATTCCCACGAAAGCGGGTGTCTGCCCCTTGGGCACTCGCTTACGCTTCGTGTTCTGATTGGGCACGCTTCCCGCTCTGATTGGACTCTGATTGCCTCGTCGTCGAGGTGAATGCGTCAACGGTAACGCAACCACTCTCGCACCGCGTTCACCGCGTAGAACACAACCGCCAGAAGCGTTCCGTAGACGACTGCGTTGAAAGCCGGTGCGAAGATTTCTATGCGCGGGACGAAAACAAGGAGCGTCCCGATCACAACGCCGCAAGCGACGAACAAAATTCTGCGACGCCAACTCCACGAGACCGACGAGAGCGAAACAAACAGCGTCGCACAAAACGCTATCGCCGCAGAACGTTCAATGTCGCTACGACGAACAACGTCAATCCGCAGCGGCGTCGCCGTACAACCACCAATCACACTGCCACGCGCAGCAAGCTCGTTCCCGATAGTAAAGTTAACCGACACGCCTTGAACCGATTGCAAACGTCGCCCGCGTGCTGGTTCCAATTCAAACGTACCACGCAGCGATGAGTCGTGCGACACTGCCGAATCCATCGTCAACGTCCCGCGCCCCGACTTCGACAAATCCGCCTTCTTCTTCTCGTCTTGCGACTTGGTACTCGCGGTGCTGCGTTTCCCCGCAACCATTCCAGAGTCGTCGTAGAACTCCAACGTCTCGCCGCTTCTGTACACAACGCCATCCGCGTTCATGTCTCCCGATTTCCAGCGGTCGTGCAAGGTCGTTTCGGACGTTGGCGACAGTGCAGCGGACGGCATGCACATCTCGGCAACGCGATCCGAACTCTTCCTCGCAAATCGCGCAACACCGCCAACGTCAGAACCAATGCTGGTGAAGATCGTGTGCAGTGCTGCCGCGCCGCCAGCGAAGACGTTTGCGACTGCTGGCGTTGACGGTTCGCGCACGACGCGAACGTCACCGACGGCGACAACTTCTTCACCACGCGGCGGAAAAATGTTCCACGACGTTTGCAAAATTGGAAGTGTTTCGCCGCTTGCTACCGAGCGAAGTTCGGGGAAGACGAGTTCGTCAGCGGACGCGAATCGCACAATGAGTTCCACGCACCGCTGCGTAACTGTCGCGGTCGGCGGAATCGGAATCACGATTCCCGATTGAGTGCCGGTTGCTTGCTGCGGTTTGATCGTCTCGTTGTCGCGTTTGACGCTCCAAATCTCTGCACCAGCGGGGAGCGACACTTGTACCGCGCCGCCACCAGTTCGCACAATGTAATCTATCGACGCGATCATTCCAGCGCGCTGATTGTCGCGTCGTTCTTCGATTCGCGCGGTGACACTCACGAAATCGATCACCGCTGTTGGGAGCGAACCGATGGTGTTGCGGGCGATGTTGAGGTCGGGAAGTTCGCCGTCCGAAGCGACGCGGAAGAGTCCGAGCAGCCGTTTGCCGGGGCGATATTCCGCCGCCGCTATCGTACCAACGTCAACGCCGCGAAGCGTCGCGCGGCCCGCGACTTCCGTCGGGATTGTGATGTCGAGTTCTTCGTCGCCCTCTATCGCCACGAGACGCGATTGCCAAACAACATCGTCCGCGACGATTGGTGTGAGTGTGAACGGTTCGTCCGTCGCGCTGAAAGGAACCTCAAAGTCAACCGCGAGACGCAGCGGCCCCGAAAGCGGACGCGCGAGACGAACGTCCCATTTGCGATACGCAACGCCGTCACGCTCAACGTCACTGCTCGAAGTTTCACTCACTTCAACATCAGAAAATCCGCGAATTGTTGGCGTTGGCGGAGTCGATGCGGGGACGAGGAACGACAGTTCTCGCGTCTTCGCGCCGGTGACGTTGTAAGTTATTTCGTGGCGAACGCGGAGGAGCGTCGGCGAGAAACGGTAGAACGAAACGGTCGCAGCCGTCGTCCGCGGCGTCCGTTTTTGGAGCGTCATCGAGAGCGTGAACGGAACGGATGCGTAGCGAAACGCTAGTGCGTCCGGCGCGTCAATCGAAGCGAGATTTGAGATGGACGTTGTAACGATGTCGGTGTCGTCTTCGCTTGTGTCGCGTACAAAAATCTCACCAAGTTGCCGCGCCGCGCCGGTGGCGGTGACGATTGGGAAGTTGATTGTTTTGTCCGCAGACGACGTGGGTTCATTTTTCGCCGCAATCGCGAGCGACCACGCGAACGCCTCGCCCGGAATCACGCCGCGCGGAAGGTGAAGCGTCACGTTTTTTTGGGGAGTCTCACACGGAGGCACAGAGGCACGGAGAGGAGAGCGAAAATCGAGCGGCGTGCCGTTCTCGTCAATCGCGCGGACGACTTCCCAACCGCGCGGGATTTCGATTGGGACGACGAAAACTTTCCCCGTTTTCGGAAGCAGTCGCGCGTTTGCAACGAGTTGCGCTGGCCCGTCGCTGAGCGTGAGCGTTTGCGTCATCTCAACGTCATACGACGGTGCGGGACGCCGAAAACGTAGCGCCATCGAGCTGTTTTGTTCGGGGGCGTAGTATGCGTGCGAGAGACGCAGCGTCGGCGCGCCGGGCGCGGCTTCGAGTACACTCGGCGGAATCGCGCCGATAAGTGCAAGCGTCTCCATCGCAAAGAGGCCCTTTGTCTCCACATCGAGGACGTCGAGCGACTCATCGACAAGGAGACCGAGGACCGAACTGTCCGCCGCAACATTCTGCGGAACGAATCGCGGGAATTGCCACGCGGCGTTAACGATGGTTGCGTCGTCGTGCGTCCGAATTGCCGAGAGCCGAATCGTCGTCTGCCCCGCTTCCCCTTCGCGGAAAAAAACTGTGAGCGTGTCGCCAACAACTTGCCAGCGGTCGAGAAGCGTTGACGAAACTTCGGTGAGTTCAAACCCGCGCGGGACGGCGAACGACGCTTCGCGGATTCCTTGGTGCTGTTCGGTGAGCGTGATGGTGGCGTGGAGCCGGTCGTATTGCTCGGTGACTTCCGCGATTTGCACGCCCCGCGCGACGAGTGCGTAATACGCTGACGCGCGGTGAGAGTTGAGCGTCATCACCAAATCGGTGCTCGGTTGCGGCGGGAGCAAGAGATCGAAAAACGTCGTCCCATCGCGGACGCGGCGTGACAAAACTGCGGCACCACTTTTCATTTCAACATCGCCGCTGACGGTGAGCGAAGTTGTATGCACGCCACCGCGCGGGACGCGAAACGCAATGTGTTGCCGCGTCGCGTCGAGCGTGAGCGGCGACGTTCCGCGCCAGTTAATCTTGTGCGTACCTTGACCGCGAAGGACAACGAGAATCGTTCCGTCATCACGACGACCGAGCGGCGCGGGGCCAACGATTGGTTGCCAAGTTGAGTTGTCCGCAGATTGCGCAGTTGAGTTATCCGCAGATTGCGCAGATTTTCGCAGATTATCATCTGAAAAAATTTTGCGTCCATCTGCGTCATCTGCGGATTTCTTTTCCAGCGACGCCGCAACAACCGCAACGCCATCGAACGTAAGCGGAATCGCAACGGCGTCGCGGGCGAGGACATCGATCTCGATTGTGCCGTCGAGAACGGCGCGTTCGTCGGCAACGTTAATTGTTAACGTACTCGCACGCAGCACCGCTTCGACCGGTGCTTTGCCATCGGTTGCGTTGTAACGTGTTTCGACTGCGCGAATTTCGCGTGCTTCGCGGAGGAGCGATTCAAACTCGTCGCGTTTCAAGAGCACGCGATCTCGCGCCGCCTCAACGAGCGGCCCAAAGTCGCTTTCCGGCACAAAGATTTCGCGTACAACAGTCGCGTCTTGCGCGAACACCGCTTGCACAATCAAACTCACGCACAGAATCGCAATGAGTGTTGTTGTCGTTGTTGACGGCGGCGTTGACGGTGGCGTTGTACGCGGTCTCTTCCACCACGCGGCGAAGCAGCGTCCTGTTGAGACGACGCACCACACCGCCAGACCGAGTGCGACGCCGTACACACTGCCGCTCGTCGCCGCGAGTAGGTCGGCGAGTGTTGGCAAAAAGAAACTCAAAACGATGATCGCTATCGCCGCAGCGAGAACCGCCTGCCCGCGATGCCGCCACGACAGCGGCATTAGCACAAGCAAAAACAAAACTATCGCACCGAACGTCGCCGCACCGATCCAGTCGGGAACGAGAAACAGCGAGAGTAACTCGTCGGCTTCGGGACGGAGCGACGAGAACAAGTACGCCACGTCGGAAGTTGCAAAGTCATCGCGCGCGCCGCCGAGAAATTCGCTGGCGATTCCATCTGGCAAATAGTCGTTGTGCAGGCCGCCGGTGTGACTGAATCGCGGCGACCAGTTTCCGTGAAAACCGCCGATGCTCAAATTCTTCGGAATGTAAACCGCGAGCCAAACCTGCTGAATCGCCGTCGTCCCTGTTGCGTTGTCAAACGACGGAATCGCCACACGCGGCATCTTCGATAACGCGGGGAGCGTGTAGCGAACGTCGAGAACAAACGGCGTGTCGGGCGCGACGTTCGTGAGTGGAATCAAGTAACGCGGCGCGACATTGTTGCCAGTGTTGTCGCCATCGCCATAGGCGTCGGATTCGAGCACGACACTTTGTCCGCCGATTCGCACGTCGCTCACGACCGCGCCGCGCGGGAGCGTGAGTGGGAGACGCTGCTGAACGCTGCGGATGCGGAACAGTCCTTGAATTGCGAGGGTGAGGCCGTCGCGCGATGGAATCACGTTCGCGCGAACGATCCCGCGTTCGATGCTCGTTCGTTTCACTTCTTCGAGTTTGTATCGCGTTGCGATAACGTCAAGCGTCCAGTCGTCGTGATATTCAAACGCGGCAACGGCGTCGCCGATTCGGTCGCGCGGCACGATGTCTTCTTGCGGGTCGATTGGTTTGAGTCCTTTCGTTGTGTCGGCCTCGCTCAAGTCGAGCGTCTCCGATTTTGACAGTATTAACTGTCCCCAAATTCGGTCGGCGTTTTGGTCTTTGCGCGGAACGATTCGCGGAATCGAGAGCGTCACGCTTTTTCCGACATCGAGTTGCGTAAGTTCGTCTTCCCAAGAGATCGTTACCTCTCCCGCGCCGATGAGGTCAGACTTCGTCGCCAAAAACCAAGCAACGCACCCCGGCGTCACGTCGTCGGGCTGCGGAACCATCATCGACTCGCGCCAACTTCCGTCGCCGTCAATTTTGAACCGCCCCGACACCGCTTCCGGTACGTCGATGCGAATCCCTTTGATTCCGCTGAAGAGAACATTGTAATACAGTTTAACTCTGTTGCGAATCGCGCCGTCGTCGATGCGAACAGTTTGAACTTGATGTATCGTCGTCATCGACGCACGCCGCTCGGCGCGGAGTGTGAACGAAGTGCCATTGGCACCGGCGGCGTCGCTGACGATGAAGCCGAGTTGCGGATTCATCGTTGGGTTCGGCCAGACTGGCTGCATCGCTTGTTCGACCGAGACGCCTTGCAAACCTTGCGACTCGATGAGATTGATTCGGAGCGAAGGATCGGCACCGACGATGAGTTTTCCTTCGACTCGTTCGGCCAAGCCGTTCGGCAGTCGCGGCAGTGTCACCGGAAGATCGATTGACTTTCCGGGCGTTGCGAGTTCACTGTTTTGGAACGGCACGATTTGTATCACGCTAACCGCGACGCGGCCAATCGCCTTGCGGCTCAAGTTAACGGTCAACTTCTGAAACTTGTCGTTGTCGGCAACCGGCGCGAGACTGTGCGAGCTGACCTGCGCCGACGCCGCACCGAGCTGCGGCAGTTCGACGCCGTGAACCGAAAACGGAAACGTATTCACCGGAATACTCTTCGGAACGTCAAATGCGAGTTCAAAAACTCCGGCGCGTTCGATCTCGAAGACTGTCACCATCTCCGTTCGCATCGAGCCGGGGACGAGAAGGAATGTCGTGTAAGTCGTCGCGGTGATTCGTGGTTCGATTTCGCGTGCGACGACTTCCATTGCGTAAGACGACGACGCGATAGCGTAAACGGAGTCGGTCGGTTTTGACGCGACGCGGACGGCTTCGGGGAGTTCGGTCGCGTCGATTCGCAAGAGGCCGCGCGTTGTCGTTATGTCGAGGCTGATTTCGTCGCCGCTGCGGACGACGAGAACGCCCTGCTGCCGCTGCACGCCGACCGCCGCGAGTTCGGGGACCGCGATTGTCTGTGCGCCATTTTCTTTCGGCAAAATCCGTTCGAGTTCAACCGTTACGCTCTGCGCACGAGTCGCTGGCTCGAATAGATCGATCTCGATGAGTTGCGCGTTGTCGTCGCTCTTCACTGTCCACTTGCGGACGTTTGGATCAAACACGCTCACAACTTTCTGATCAGCCGGAACGCGAATCGCCAGCGACGAGATCGACGAGCGACTGATTGTGTAGTCGAATCGTGCGGAGGTTCGCAAAATCCCTTCGTTGATGACGGTTTGCTGAAGCATTTGGACGCTGGTGAGTGCTTCGAGTCCGGTGGCACCTTCGGCCTTCGGCGTCCACGCGATCTCGACCTGCGGAGTTGGGCCGACGAACGCAAGCAAGACAGTTTTGCCGTCTTCAGATGGTTCTTCCGATGCGGCGACGAGCGGCGTAAAGTCGATCTTGACGCCCGATTCTGGGACGACGATTTTCCACTGCGTCAGCGGCGACTGCGTTACGTCGAACGCGACGACGTTGCGCCCCGGCGACTTCGTGATCGCCTTGGCAAAGTTGAGCACGACTTCGCGGCGCAGCGGGACGGGACGTTTTGTGGTGTCGTTAATTTCTGTGTCGGTTGTGCTGCGCGATTTTTCGATTTTTTCGATCAACAGACGATAACCGCCTTCGTCGGGGCCGCCGAGTAGTCGTGCGGTTTGGCCGTCAACGGTCGCGCTGGTGATGGCAACGTCGCCGAGTCGCAGCGGGATTTGGTGCCAACCGTCGGTGAAGAGTTCGACAGTTAACTTTGCTTCAACGCGAACGACATCTTCGCTCACGTTTGCTTCGCACGACACGTTCGTCACCATTGCCGGAACGGGCGCGGCGTCGGCGGGCGTTGGCGGTTGGACGTTCGCAGCGTCCCAGAGACGGCGAAACTCGTCATACGGCAAGAAGACGCCGCGACCGGGTTGCTCGAAGACTTTCCGCAGTTTTTCATACGGAATGTAGATTGTTTTTTCGCGGAACGTTTTCGCGTTCTCGGTGTCTGTCGGTGGCGACTCGTCACCGCGTAACGGCATTGCTGTCAGCGTTGCCGTCACCGCACACATCAAGACCAACGTACCAATCCACCACCGTACCCGCAGCGCAAACAGACTCGACATGGTAAACTCCTCCCAACCGTGTTAAATTGACACCCCAAGGATAGCATGCCCCGCCAAGACGGCAAGAGACTGGGGAGAAATCGGAATGACGTTAGACCGCCTGCGGCCCTTGTGGGTTGCTCTATTGTCGTTATACTTCCGTCCTATGAAGTGTCAAAAGTGTGACAAGCCAGCGATCTACCATATCACCGAGCTTACCGGCGGGAAGCCGCATGAGCTGCACCTCTGCGAAGACCACGCCAAAAACTACTTGAGCGAAACGACGGAGTCGTCCGACCCCGTCGCCACCGTGGCGGCAACTCTGGCACAGGAACTCGGCCAATCGAACGAAATGGGCGACGCCGCAATCGAAGACCTCAAACGACTCGACCGCGAAACCTGCCCGATGTGCGGAGTCACGTTCTTCGACTTCCGCAGCAAAGGACGTTTCGGGTGCCCACACGACTACGTCACGTTCGCGCGGCAACTCGAACCGCTGATGATGAACATTCACGGCGGCTCCGAACACGTCGGCAAAATACCGAAGCGTCGCGGGCGACAGTCGTTGACGGACGAAAATCACGGCGACCACAGAATGCTACTGATCCGCCTCCGCCGCGAGATGAACGACGCCGTAACAACCGAAAACTACGAACTCGCATCAAAACTCCGCGACCAAATCAAGAAAATCGAAGAAGGGTGAAGGCGTTTACTCCGTCACCCCCGCGTACTCGGCGGGGGCCTAGAGAATGCGGCCCAAGCAGACGCGATAGCGTTGCCCCGTTGGGGCTTTGGATTCAATGTGAACGTATGCAAACGCTCCGATAAAATCTACACTTTAGATTCCTGCCTACGCAGGAATGACGAAACGATCCGTGAACGGATACCAAAAACTCCAAAATGCCCATTCATTCATTCCTAAATCAGGCTGCGCGGTGGCTTCGTGGTGGTGGCGAGTCGGGTGATGTCGTCATATCGAGTCGCGTTCGTCTCGCACGCAACATCGCGGGGTTTCCGTTTCTCGCCCGCGCGACGCTCGCCGAACGACAGCAGATTAAGGATATGTTTCGCAACGTCGTGACAAACGCGTTCGACTCTAGTGAAGTTATATTTGTCGAACTCGAAAGCACGTCGCCGATGACGTGCCAGTATTTGCACGAACGGCAACTAATCAGCCGCGAACTTGCGGAGATGGAAGGGTCGCGGGGCGTGCTCGTCCACCGCGACGAACTCTTCAGCGTGATGGTCACGGAGGAAGACCACCTCCGCATTCAAGCGATGACCAGCGGCCTCGAACTCCACCAAGTTTGGGAGATAGTTGGCGAAGTCGATGACCGTCTCGAAGAACACATCGACTACGCATTTCACGAGCGGTACGGTTATCTCACGGCTTGTCCCACAAACACCGGCACGGGAATGCGTGTCAGCGTGATGCTTCACCTTCCGGCGTTGGTGTTGTCGAAGGAGATTGAGAAGGTCTTTCGGAGTTTGCAGAAGGTGAACTTGGCGGTGCGTGGGATTTACGGAGAGGGATCGCAGGCACTCGGCGACTTCTTTCAGATTAGCAACCAAGTCACGCTTGGTTACGCGGAGACCGACTTGCTGGCGAAGGTTGGCGACATCATCCCGCAGATTATCGCCTACGAGCGTCAGGCCCGCGACTTTCTCATCGCAGAGCGGCAGGAGGCACTTCTTGATCAGTGTCATCGTGCGTTTGGTCAGTTGCGTTCGGCGCGGACAATCGGTATGGAAGAGGCGATGCGTCACCTTTCGAGTTTGCGTCTTGCGTTTCACCTGCGTTTGATCGACGGAATCGACCTCGCCACGATCAACGACCTCCTTCTCCACATCCAGCCTGCCCACTTGGCGAAGCTGAAGAACCTTCCGCCCGAAAGCCCAAACGAACCCGTCGCCCGCGCAGAATATCTCCGCACACGTCTCAATGCGGCGGGCGAGTAAGAGCGAATTGCACACGGGGGGATTTGACAGACCCCAACACTCTTGCTAGAATACTGCGGTCTTGTTTGGTGGCGTGCGAGTGTTGCGCTTCCGCCAACGGAGGGTAAGCGAATGGTTAGCAGGCTGACTCGAAATCAGTTGCCGGGAAACCGGTTGAGGGTTCGACTCCCTTGCCCTCCGCTCTGTAACTTTGTCTCGTTCTCGCGGCTGTCTCGATAGGCCCGTTACTGGCTATATTTGTAGGCTTTGCCCTTCGTTGTACTGCGGTCTTGCTGGGCCGCTACCGTTTTGGTACGGGAAATTCAATCCGTCTTGAGTATATGAGTACAACGTCTTCTCCGCTGATGATGTCGCCGTCGCGCACCGTGTTTCTTGTCGTCGATTTGCAGGAGCGTCTCGTGCCAGTGATGGCCGAACCGCAGCGTGTTGTCCACAATGCGCGGCGGCTCGTCGATGCTGCGAAAGTTTTCGGCGTTCGCACGGTCGTCACCGAACAGTATCCGAAAGGACTCGGCCACACCGTCGAACTACTCGCCGTCGCACTCGCAGACGCGCCGCGTTTTGAAAAGGTCTCGTTTAGCTGTCTTGGAACTCCAGAGATTACAGCGTCGCTCGCAGACTGCGACGCCGTGCTCCTCTGCGGAATCGAGACGCACGTCTGCGTCGCGCAAACGGCGTTCGACTTGCTCGCACAATGTTACCGCGTCTTCTTGGCTGTTGACGCCGTCGGGAGTCGTCACGAAACCGATCACGAAACCGCACTGCGGCGGATGGAGGCGTCTGGTGTCACACTCACGACAACCGAAGCCGTCTTCTTCGAGTGGTGCCGTTCGGCCTCTCACCCGGCGTTCAAAGCGATAAGTGCGCTGGCGAAAGAAGTGTAGGAAATGATAGGCGTTCACAGATTTTACGTTTGCGAGCGGTTCTTTTTTTGCGCACAAAGGCGCAAAGAGCACAAAGGACGCGAAGAGTTTGTCAAGTTTTTCCTTTGACCGTAGGGCAACAATATCAGTAGAACAAAGCCACCAACAAAATCGTTTTGCCCGTTAGGGCATTTATATTCTTCGCGTTGGAATCGTTGATGCCCTAACGGGGAATGGATGTTCACACCACTTTGTGTTTTTTGCGCTCTTCGTGCCTTTGTGCGCAAAAAACAAAACTGCCAATAACGTTTGAAAACGCTTCACACGCAACCCTCTGTTTTCGCAATGACAAGGCACTAATCACCAACCACCGACCACTCACCCATGCTCCGTCTCTACAACACGCTCACGAAAACGAAGGAAGAGTTTGTCCCCGTCGATCCGCGCGGTTTGCGTGTCGGGATTTATTTATGCGGGCCGACGGTTTACAAGCCGAGTCACATCGGTCACATGGTCGGGCCGGTTCTGTTCGACGCGGTGAAACGGTATCTCGTCTACTGCGGTTACGACGTTTCGCTCGTGATCAACGTCACCGATGTTGACGACAAACTGATCAACGAAGCTGCCGCGCGGAAGACAACGATGTCGCAAGTCGCCGACGAAATGTTCGCCGATTACCGAGCAAACCTTGACGCACTCGGCGTACTCGAATCGGTCACGCACTTCCCGAAGGCGACCGAATACATGCAACAGATCATCGACTTCACACGAGATTTGATTGCGAAAGGTTTTGCATACGAGTCGGCGGGCGACGTTTATTTTGACGTTGCGAAGTTTCCAGAATACGGAAAGCTGTCGCACCGAACGCTCGAACAGATGCTCGGCGAAGGCGGCGACACCGCCGACCGCAAACGAAGTCGCTGCGACTTCGCACTCTGGAAATCGGCGAAGCCGGGTGAACCGTCGTGGGAGTCGCCGTGGGGAAACGGGCGTCCGGGGTGGCATATCGAGTGTTCGGTGATGTCGTGTGCACTTCTTGGCGAGACGTTCGACATTCACGCGGGCGGTCTCGATCTGGTCTTCCCGCACCACGAAAACGAAGTCGCCCAGAGCGAAGCGCGGCACAGTAAGCCGATGGCGAAATACTGGATGCACAACGGACTGATGCAGGCGTCGAGCGAAGTCGGAAAAGTTGGCGGACGCAAAACACGCGAAACCGTCGCCGCCGCCGCCGATGATCTCGCGTCGCAAGAAGCGAACAAGATCAGCAAGTCGCGTGGTTCGTCGGCGTTCCGCGATTTGCTCGCCACCCGCGACCCCGAAACGATTCGATTCTTTTTGCTGTCGAGTCATTATCGTCGTCCGATAGATTACAGCGAACAGCGTCTCGATGAAGTCGCGCAAGGAATGGAATCGTTCTACCGATTCTTCACGCGGTTTGAAAAAGTTGCGAAGCAGTCGTTCTACGAAGTCGCGTTTGCGGCGAAGCGTGCGGACTTTGTTGCACCGAAAACGTGCGACGAAACGATTCTCGAACTGCGAAGCGACTTTCTCTCGATGATGGACGACGACTTCAACACCGGCGGTGCAATCGGTGTTCTGTTCGATCTCGTGCGTCACCTCAATAAATTAATCGACGACGAAAAACTTGAGACGACAGCGTCGCCGCGCGACAGACTCATTTCCGGCGTGCAAGTTTTCCGCGAACTTACCGCAACGCTTGGACTCTTCGTGAAACCGCGTGCAGAGCAAGACAAAACCGATGGCGACTCGCTCGTGCCGTCGCTGATGGAGCTTCTCATTTCGCTGCGTAACCAAGCGAGGAAGAACAAAGACTTCGCAACCGCCGACCAAATCCGAAACTCGCTCACCGCACTCGGCGTCACACTCGAAGACCGCGCCGGCGAAACGACGTGGAGCGTGGGATGATCTCCCGCGAAATCGGAAAATCGGAACGCGAAGCGTAAGCGAGTGCCCGAATCAGTTGTCAGTGACCAGTGGTCGGAATCAGAACACGAAGCGTAAGCGAGTGCCCGAATCAGGATGGATTCCCCCCTGCGCGGGAATGACGGGATGTGGAAACAAATCGTAAACGGGTGAAAAGGAAAATATCGTGTCAAAAATCAAGCGTATTTTAGTCTCTGGTGGTGCGGGGTTTCTCGGTTCGCACCTTTGCGAACGCCTCGTCGAATCGGGGCACGATGTCATTTGTGTTGACAACTTCTTCACCAGTCAAAAGATGAACGTTGCGCATCTTCTTGCGCGTTCAAACTTCGAGCTGATTCGGCACGACGTAACGTTGCCGCTTTTCCTTGAGGTCGATGAGATTTACAATCTCGCGTGTCCCGCCGCACCGGGGCACTATCAGTACAATCCCATCAAGACGATGAAGACATCGCTTGCGGGGTCGATGAACATGCTCGGAATGGCGAAGCGTTGTCGCGCGAAGATTTTGCAGGCGTCAACGAGTGAAGTCTACGGCGACCCCGATATTCATCCGCAGCCGGAGTCGTATCGCGGCTCGGTCAATCCGATTGGGCCGCGTGCCTGCTACGACGAAGGGAAACGCGCCGCCGAGGCCCTCTTCATGGATTATCATCGGATGCACCGTTTACCGATCAAGATCGTTCGCATCTTCAATACTTACGGGCCGCGAATGCACCCGTTCGATGGTCGCGTCGTCTCCAACTTTATCCGTCAAGCACTCGCCAGAGAACCGCTCACGATCTACGGCGACGGTACGCAATCGCGGTCGTTCTGTTACCGCGACGACCTTGTTGAAGCGATGATTCGGATGATGAACTCTGGTGACGACTTCATCGGACCGGTCAACATCGGCAACCAAATGGAGTTCACGATGAACGAGCTGGCCGACGTTGTTCTCGAACTCACTGGCGGCGTTTCGGAGCGTATTCATCGTCCGCTTCCCGCGGACGACCCGCGTCAGCGTCAGCCCGACATCACGCTGGCCCGTACAAAACTCGATTGGGAGCCGCGCACCCCGCTCCGCGCCGGACTCGAAAAAACTATCGCGTGGTTCCGTTCAATCGACATCGATCAATACCGCCCACCAACACCGCACTGGTGAACCCCAAACCGCTAACAAGTTTTTGAGGAGCCTCACACAAAGGCACAAAGGCACGAAGAAGAATTTTAACGCTGAAAACGCGGAAGGACGGAAAGACGCTGAAGTTCCGAATTCCGCGTTTTTCAGTTTTTCTGCGTGTTCCGCGTTCTCTCCTCTTCGTGTACTTCGTGCCTTCGTGTGAGAAAAAAGAGCTGCTCGCAAACGATGCTTAATGAAAGACGAAAATCTGCGATAATCTGCGCAATCTGCGGATAAAAAACTATCCGCCGTCAAACTTGTTAGCGGACTGCCGCACTGGGCTGGCTTGACAGAACGGCGTTTTCGCGTACCATGCCGCCACCGTTTGGCCTGCTTGGCCAGTTAACATCACCGTACTTGAGGAGGAACGCATCGTGTCGATTTGCGAACGTAAGAAGGAAATCCGTCGCCGCCGGAAGCGTCGTGAACAGTATGCTCACATGAAAACGAAGCTCGAAAAAGCCGACGCAAATGTCCGCGAGAAAATCGTCCACAAGTTGCGTCTTTTGACCCCCGGTGCCGAGATTCTGATCGACGCTTGGGGCCTGCGTAAATAGGCGTTTCGATGAGCGTCCGTACACCGGTCGCGCGATTTGAAGTTTCTGTGTCGGCGCAGTGTCGCATCTATGCGATTCCGACGCAGGTCTTCCCGCACCTCATTGGGTACGTCTATCTTCTCCTCGGCGGCGACAACTTTCCGCCGACGTTGATTGACGCCGGTAGTGGTGAAGGTGAAAGTACGCCGCAGATTGAGGCGGGGATCGCGTTTGTCCGAACGCATTTTGGAGAGTCGTTCGGTAACGTTGAACGTATTCTGCTCACGCACGCCCACGTCGATCACTTCGGCGGCGCGGCGGAACTCGCCGCACACTGGAACGCAACTGTCGCGGTTCACTCGTTCGACGCCGCCGTCGTCGCACACCACGACGCATCGGCGCGAGTTTTCGATCACCGTGCGCGACGTTTTCTGTGTTCGTCTGGTGTACCGAATGAACTCGTCCCGAACTTGCTCATAGAATTCGGATTTGATGTCGGGCGCACTCCGAGCACCGAAGTTAATCACGTTCTCGAAGATGGCGAGTTAATCGACGGGGCGATCCGCGTTCATCACGTTCCGGGGCACAGTCCGGGGCACGTCTGTTTTGAAGTCGGCGAGTTTCTTGTCCTCGGCGACCACATTCTCTCGCGGACGATTCCACAACTTTGGCCGCAGACGCTCCAGCCAATGACCGGCCTCGCACTCCACACGCAGTCGCTATCGAAGGTCGCGGCGATTGCCAATGGCCGCAAAATGATCGGCCTGTCTGGACACGAAGATGTCATCGACGACTTGCCAAACCGGCTTCGTCTCCTCGAACAAAATCGTGCGCGGCGTGAACGTCGTCTCCTCACGTTGCTCGAAGAACGACCGCGAACAATTTTTGAACTTACAGAACTTCTGTACACATCGGGCGTCGCGTCGCGTTCGTTCATGGCGATGTCTGATGTTGCAGCGCGACTCGAACACCTCGTCCTACTCGGCACCGCCCACCTCGTTGCCGAGCCGAATGGTGTGATGTATTATTTGGTGGAGAAACAGGATTGATTTTCCGTAGGTGTTCACGCCATGCTCCGTCATGCCCGCGTACTCGGCGGGCATCCAGAGAGCAACACCGCAAGCAGACGCGATAGCGATGGCTCGCGCAAGCGAACCCCAAAGCATTTTTTCTAGGCCCCCGCCGAGTACGCGGGGGTGACGAATTCGGAATCAACCGTAAACGGATACGATTTTCCCATGGCAACAGAAATCTTTCTCTCTTGGGACGAGCGCAGTGTGCGTTATCTCGTCACAGACGCGGCGACGAGTGGCGCGGAGCCGCAGTGCGGAACGCTCCCGCTCGTGTTTGCTGCGAACGTTAACGTCAACAACGACGACGCCAATGACGACGCCAATGACGACGCCAATGACGACGACGAAAATATCGAAAAAATCGCGCCGGTAGTTGATTGGCGTGCGACGATGGCGAGTGTGCGCGAGAAACTTACTGGTACGAAACCGCACCGCGCGACGCTGCTTCTCGCACGCAGTCAGCTTGAGTGTCTCTACTTGGAACTGCCACGCGCGACCGACGCCGAGTTGCCGCTCTTGGTACGAAACCAAGTTTTCCGCGAAGCCATCGCCAGCGAAATCGACCCAATCGACTACATCGCATTCGACGACGCAACGAGCGAACAGCGTCGCGTATTGGCCGTGACTGCTACACGTTCGCAGTTGCGTGAGTGGAGCGTCGCGTGCGCGAAGGGCAACTTTTTGCTGCGACGAATCGCGTACCGACCAGAGATGCTCGCCGTCGCCGCTGCCGATGTTGCCGCAACAGTTTCGAGTGAAGAATCTGGTGCCGACAAAACGTCAACATTGACAACGCTCATCGTCGCGCGTTGCGGCGACGAACTCGATTTGGGTGGCGTTGTCGCGGGGCGTTTGCGCACGCTCCGAACTGTAAAACTCGCTCAAGAAGTGCAAGATGTCGATAGCGGTGAAGTTGTTGCCGAAGTGCGACGCGCGGTGCTCGTTGGTCTTGACGGGAAGTCGATAGATCGCGTCGTCTTCTGCGGCGACGTCGGCGCGTGGAGCAGCGTTGTTAGCGAACTCGATTCGCTCGAATGCACAGTGACGACGACTGGAGGGATAACAACTGCGGACAACATTGCTCCTGATCACTGGAGTCTTTTTGCGGCGGCGCGAAGCGCGGCGGGATTGTTGTCGGCGTCGCGTTCGGCACTGCGTTCGGTGCCGGTTAACTTGCTTCGTCCGAAGGAGCCGCCGCGACCGGTGCAGGTTGCACGGCTTGTTCTGCTTGCGGCGGTGGTGCTGCTGGTTTGTGCGGGTGTTTTGTTTGCGATCAACCGCAGTCAACTCGCGGCGATTCAGAAAAAACACGACGCACTCGTCGCCGAGTACGACGCCACCGCAGCGGCGATTGCACAGATTTCGCCGGTCTATCAGGTCTTGAATCGCACCGACTTTTGGGAGAAGGCAAACTTGTCGTGGCTCGACGAACTTCGCGCGATTGTGCAATGTCTTCCCGACGCAGGCGAACTTACGATCACGCGAATGACTCTCACCGCGAACACGCCGCGTCGTCAACAGCCGTACACTGGAGTCGTAACGCTAACGGGAATGGTGCGTGACCCTGCGGTTCTGCGAACTCTTCAGGCGAAAGTGCAGGCGACGCGACACTACTTGATGCCGAGTCCGGTACCGCAGCCGAACCCCGCAGGCGGCGGTTATCCGTGGCTCTTCACGGCGGCGATCTACTGCTACCCCGTCGCCGATAAATCGGTGTATACGCAGTGAATAAACGCAATGACGAAGAGGATGTGAATCCGCAGATGCCGCAGATTTTCGCAGATTTTTGTGTGTTTCGTGGTTAAAACTTCGCATCAAAATCTGCGTGAATCTGCGAAATCTGCGGAGACTCTTCTTCGTGTGCTTCGTGCCTTTGTGTGAGAAAAAAGAACAACCAACTAACGACGCTACTTGCAAACCGTGAACGCTTATGCGAAATCTAATCCCAGCACATCGACTCCGCGAAGACTTGCGCGAACGTTGGTTGTGAAGCGAGGTCGATGTTTTCGGTACGGCTTTGGATTTCGAGCGCGGTTGCAAGCGTTTCGGTCGGCGCGGCGGCGAGGTGTGTTGCGCCTGCGAGCGAAGTGTTGCCGCAGAGATGTACCGCGTTTTCAGCGACGCCGCGCGGAACGAGTCCAACTCGACGCGCACTCGCAAGCGAGATGTGTTGGCCAAATCCGCCAGCGATTAGAAAACGTTTGAGGTCTTCGCCGCGCAAACCGCGAGAACGGAGCAGCAGTTCGATACCAGCGCGAATCGCTCCGCACGCAAGCTGAAACTCGCGGACATCGCGCTGCGTGAAAACTATCGCTTCACCGTTCGCATTGCCGTTCGCACCAGCCGCGACAAGCTCCCACGCGAGAAGGCCGTCTGCCAACTTCACCAGCGGAATCGCGCCGCTCGTTTGCATTCGCCCGGTCGCGTCGATTGAGCCGCAATCGAGCAGCGTTGCAACAACGTCGATGACGCCGCTCCCGCAAATGCCGATAGCAGGGGCGTCGTCGATTGTCTTTGTGAGCGTTCGCTGCGACGCGGCGTCAAACGTGACCGATTCGATTGCCCCCGACGTTGCAACAACACCCGCACGCAGCCGCGCACCCTCAAACGCTGGCCCCGCCGCCGTCGCCGCTGCTACGAAAACATCGCCATCAGCGACGACAATTTCACCGTTCGTGCCGATGTCGATCAGCAGCGACGGCGACGGTGAATCAGAAAGCACGGTGAGAACGCCGCCCATCACGTCGCCACCGACGAACCCGCCGAGAATCGGGAGAAGTTCAATGGTTGCATCGCCTGCGAGATTGAGTCCGAGTGCGGCGGCGGGCGTTTTCGGATACGAGCGCATCGCAGGCGTGAACGGAACTCGTCCGAGCGGGGCGACATCAAGTCCGAGAAAAATCTGCTGCATCGCCGTATTCCCCGCGACGCCGAGACGCCGCACATCGGCCAGCGTGAGTCCGGCGCGGCGAGTGAGTTCGGTCAGCATCTCCCGCGCGGAGGCGATTACCAACTGCTGAAGTTCGCGGAGGTGCGTACCGTTTTCGCTGGCGTATCCGATTCGCGTCATCAGGTCGTCGCCGCAGCCGCTCTGCGGATTTGGGCGAACCGTCACGCTCGAACCGTTCGGCGTCAAGAGACGCATCGCAAGTGTTGTCGTGCCGATGTCGAGTGCGGCGACAACGCTGTTGTCAACGTCGTTGGTCGTGACTGGAACCGTTGGCGTCGATTCGGCGACGACGCGCATCGACGTACTTCGCAATGAATTCGCTGGGATTTCGACTTCGCACGGCGACACGATTTGCGTCTGGCACGCGAGAACTTCTTCGCCATCGACGCGAACTCGGCACTGCTTGCACGTCCCCGCGCCGCCGCACGGACGCCGTAAAAGTACGCCACTCCGCGCAAGCACCGTCACGAGCGATTCGCCCGTTTGCGAAGGAGCGAGTGAGATTTTGTGGTGAGTTTCATTCATTGTTGTTGTTACCGTTTACGCGAGCATGCCCGCCCATTCTACCCGAAAATGTTGTTGCTGGCAGAGTCCCCAGCGTAGGTGTGTCATTGACTCGCTTGTCGATGTCGGTACAATGGGGACTCGTTCGTTTGAGCTTCTGTCCCTCAAGTTTCATTTGTGAAAGGAAAGTCTATGTCGAAGTCTGTCAACGTTGCGCTGATTGGAATGGGTTTTATGGGGCGTTCCCACTCGAATGCGTGGGGGCAAGTCAACCGGTTTTTCAAGCCAGAAACGAAGGCCGTGATGCACACGCTCTTCGGTATGCCAAACGAAAATCCGGCGGAGTTCGCCGCGACTTGGGGTTGGCAAAACACGTCGAGCGACTGGGCGAAAACTATCGCGTCGCCCGAAATCGGGATGGTTGACATCGTAACGCCAAACTTCATGCACGCACCACCAGCCAAGGCCGCAATGGCCGCCGGAAAACCGTGTGCGTGCGAAAAGCCAATCGCCGGAACGCTCACCGAAGCACGCGAAATGGCCGAACTCGCCGCAAAAGCAAAGTCGCCAACGTTCGTTTGGTTCAACTACCGCCGCGCACCTGCGGTCGCACTCGCTCACAAAATGGTCAAAGACGGAATGCTCGGCGAAATCCGTCACGTCCGCGCGACGTACCTGCAAGACTGGGCCGACGACAGCGTGCCGTTTGTCTGGCGGTTCCAAAAAGACCTCGCCGGTAGCGGTGCCCACGGCGACCTCAACGCACACATCATCGACATGACGCGGTTCGTTTCGGGGCTGGAAGTCACCGAGATTTGCGGCTCCATCGCCGAAACGTTCGTCAAAGAACGGACGATTCTCGACCCCAGCATATCCGACGAAGAAGCACGTTACGGCGAAGGGAAAGGCTCTGTCGCCAAGGGAAAAGTAACCGTTGACGACGCCGTTGCGTTCCTCGTTCGTTACAACAACGGTGCGATGGGTTCGTATGAAGCGGCGCGGCAGGCGACCGGAAATCAAAACGACAACCGTTTTGAAATCAACGGTACGAAAGGTTCGCTGCGGTTCAACTTCGAGGACATGAACTACCTCAACTTCTACGACGCGACGAAGCCGCGTGCGTACCAAGGTTGGACGAAAATTATGTGCACGCACGGCGGCGACCATCCTTACGTCGGCAACTACTGGCCCGACGCACACATCATCGGTTACGAACACTGCTTCACGAGCATGGCCTACGACATTCTGCAAGTCCTTTCGGGTAAGCAGCCGACGGTTCCGCTCCCCGACTTCAACGACGCATACCAAACCCAGCGCGTCCTCGAAGCGGCTCTCCTCTCGGCGACCGAAAGACGTTGGGTCGATATGAAGAGTGTGAAGTAGAGGCAAGAGGTTCGTCATGCCCGCGTACTCGGCGGGCAGTGTTGTCTGTTCCCGCTCTGCGCGGGAATCTAGCACACAGTTATCCAGTTGATCTTCGTATCCGCAGATTTCACAGATTCACGCAGATTGTTTGTTGTTGCATCGTTTGTAAGCAGTTCTTTTTTCTCACACAAAGGCACGAAGGCACAAAGAAGAAAAAGAAGAACTTGAACGCTGAAATCGCGGAAGGACGGAAAGACGCGGAAGTTATGAATTCCGCGTCTTCCGTTTTTCTGCGTGTTCCGTGTTCTCTCCTCTTCGTGCCTTTGTGCCTTCGTGTGAACAAAAAAGAACTGCTGGCAGACGCAAAAAATCTGCGACAATCTGCGGCATCTGCGGATTCAAAATGGACGCTGTTTCGATAAACTGTGTACATAGGCCCCCGCCGAGTACGCGGGGGTGACGAAATTAACCATTAATGGTTGCGAAAAAATGACCACATTTTTGGCGATTGTTTTCTTTACCGCACTCTTCGGGATTGCGGTTTGGGGACTTCAACAGACCGACAACGTTAGCGACTTCTTTCTCGGCGGAAAACGGCTGGGGCCGTGGCTCGCTGCGATTTCTTATGGCACCGCGTATTTTAGCGCGGTGATCTTTGTTGGTTTTGCGGGGAAGTTTGGCTGGCAGTTCGGACTCGATGCGCTCTGGATCGGCGTCGGCAACGCTATTGTTGGCGGCGGACTAGCATGGATCGTTCTCGGACGCCGCACACGGTCGATGACGCATCGTCTCAAAGCGATGACGATGCCAGAGTTTTTCGCCGAACGCTACGACTCGCGCAGTCTCAAGTTGGTTGCTGCGATTGTGATATTCGTCTTTCTCACGCCGTACTCTGCGTCGGTATATCTAGGTTTGAGTTACCTCTTTCAGGTTGTCTTGGGGAAGTCGGTTACGTTTGAACAGATACTCACAGTTTTGACGCTGATCTCACTCGCATACATCACGCTGGGCGGTTACAAGGCTGTCGCGCGGATCGACTTTCTGCAAGGGATCATTATGTTCGTCGGATCGATTTTGATGGTTGGCGTTTTGGTTGACAAGCTCGGCGGTTGGAGCGAGGTGCTAACGGATATTCCGCAACGTCTCGCCGAAGTGCGTGCGACAACTGGCGGCGCGCCGCCGTGGTTTTTACTTCCGTCGGTGATTCTGATGACATCGTTCGGAGTTTGGGGACTGCCGCAGATGGTTCACAAGTATTACGCCATCTCTGACGAACGCCAAATAATGCGCGGTGCGGTCATCACGACAATCTTCGCACTCGTTATTGGTTGTAGTGCGTATATTGTCGGTGCCGCAACGCTTCTTGACAATTCATTAGGTAGCGCGAAACCCGCATTCGACCAGATAGTCCCAGACCTTCTCAACAAACGTCTGCCGGAGTTTTTGATGGGGCTGATTGTTTTGCTGGTTTTGTCGGCGTCGATGTCAACGCTGGCGTCGCTCGTGCTTGTCTCGGCGTCGGCGGTGACGATTGACATTTTTCAAGGTTACATCAAGAAAGACGCCTCGCCGAAGGCGGCCCTCTTGACGATGCGGCTGTGCTGTGCGGTGTTCATTTTCATTTCGTATCTGATCGCACTTTGGCGACCGACGTGGATTGTTGCACTTATGTCGATCTCGTGGGGTGCGGTGGCGGGGGCGTTTCTGGCACCGTTCGTCTACGGACTGTTTTGGCGACGCACGACAAAAGCTGGCGCGTATGCTGGGATCATCACTGGTCTTGTAATTTCAAACGGGCTTTACTGGACGCTCACATTCGTTTACGGCAAAGAGACGGCGGCGATGTTCGCGCCGGTGATTGCGTGCGTAGCGATGGCGACGCCGATGGTTGTTGTTCCTGTTGTCTCGCTCGTCACGCGCCCGCCGAGCGATGAATGTATTGCGCGGGCGTTTGAAAAAAAAACAGAGCACGAAGCGTAAGCGAGTGGCCGCGTGTTCACCCAATCCCCATAGGCCCTATAGGACATATACGTCCTATAGGGCCTATGGGATTGGAGTGTGCGACTACTGTTTCTCACTCGCTTACGCTTCCCGCTCCGATTACTAACCACTAGCCACTTCCTATGGAACCACAATCCCAATCACGTCCTTCCGAAGCGACGCTCTTCCAGAGTATCCGCGAACTGTGCGAATCGTTTGCAATCGCACTCGTGCTCGTGTTTACGACGAAGATGTTCCTGCTGGAACTTTTCATCATCCCGACCGGTTCGATGGCACCGACGCTGCGTGGTTTTCACAAAGACGCGCCGTGTCGTGTTTGCGGTTATCCGGTGCTTGTCGGCGCGAGTGAGGAGTTTCCCGAAGCGTCCGGCGACAGCGACATTTCGCGGCTCGTGCTCGGCGGTGTCTGTCCGCAGTGCCGATTCCCGATGTATTTAGGACGCGACAACGCCGAGGCGGCGCGTTATCCGTCGTTCAAAGGCGACCGGATTTTGGTGCGGAAATATCACCTCGGTTGGCAAGAACCGTCGCGGTGGGACGTGACCGTTTTTCGTTATCCAGCGCGGGCGCAAGTAAACTACATCAAGCGACTCGTCGGGCTGCCAAACGAAACCGTTCGCGTCGAACACGGCGACGTTTTTGTCAAACGCGACGGCGACGCCGACTTTGCGATCCAGCGAAAACCGCTGAAACGAATGAAGGCGATGTTGCAAACGGTCTACGACAACAACTACGCAGTCAACCGTTTCGGAATCACGCCGCGCTGGAACAGCGACAACTCTGGCGACGCCACCGACAAAGAAAATTGGAAGCGTTCAGACGACGGAAAAAGTTTCACCATCGCCGCAACGCCGGAACCGGTTTCGCTCAACTACCACAATCTTGTTCCAACGTCGTCGGCTGCACACACGGCGTTCCGCGACGGGACGTTGCCGCCAACTTCACCGCAGATCATCACCGACTTCACCGGTTACAACACCGGCGTTCTCGGCACGCTCACCGGAAACAAAACTTCCAGCGACGGAATCGCCGCCGTCTCACCGAACGACTGGCTTGCACCCGTGACGCGCAATGCTGTTAGCGGCGAAAACGGTGCGTCGGTACACGACGTATTCTGCACGCCCGACCCGCGAACGCTGGGGCTAAACTGGGTCGGCGATCTGGCGATGTCGTTCTGTATCGCAATCAAGTCGCAATCGGGAGTTTTGCAACTGACGCTCGTCAAAGGCGGGACGCAATTCACTGCGACTATCGACGTTGCCACCGGCGTTGCGACACTCGCCATTCCCGAAGTTCCCGACTTCGTTCCCGTCTCCGCCGCGACGCCGATCATCGGTACGGGGACGCACACGATATTCTTTTCAAACATCGACGAAGAGATGCGGCTCGTCGTCGATGGCGACGAGATCGAATTCGGCAACGACAACTCTGGCGGTCGTTACAACTCGCTCTGTGACCGCGAGACGATTCCGCAGTTGATGCGCAAACGTTCGCCGCAGCTCCGCGACTTGAGTCCGGTGTCGATCACTGTTACTGGACTTGCCGCGACGGTGAGCGATCTCCACATCGAACGCGACATTTACTACATCGCCGCAGGTCCGATGAGTAGCGACTTTGATCGGATTTGCGACACGCTTTATCCGTCGTTTCGCGCACCGCTGATGCGTCCGCGTTATTCGCGGCGCGGGCAGAGTGCGGAAGAGCAGGTTGCGAACTTTTTCTCGCAAGACAGCCAGTGGAACGAACTCGGCAAGACGCAGCGGATCGAGTTTTCGCTCGGAGCCGACGAGTTTTTGATGTTCGGCGACAACAGTGCCCGCAGCAAAGACAGTCGCCTCTGGACAGACGACGGCATCCCATCGCCGGTGCCGCGCGAACTTCTCATCGGCGAAGCGGTTCTAGTCTACTGGCCACACGGCCTACTGATACCGTTCACACAAATCGCACTCGTGCCAAACTTGACGAAGATGCGATTGATTTATTGAGTGTTCCATTTCGTCATTCCAGAGTAGGCGGGAATCCCATCCTGAAAACTATTCGTTGCCGCTACGCCCGCTCTGATTCGGGCACTCGCTTACGCTTCGTGTTCTGATTGTTCACACCAACCACCAACCCCACACAAAACTTCCAATGCGTTCATCAGTAATCACAGACGGCGTTGCGCGGGCACCGCATCGTTCTCTCTTGCGTGCGTGCGGAATCGCCGACGCCGACTTCGGAAAACCACTCATCGCGGTCGTCTGTAGCCACGTTGACATTATTCCGGGACACGTTCACCTCCAGCGCGTCGCCGATCAGGTGAAGCGTGCGATTCGCGCGGCGGGCGGCGTGCCGTTCGTCTTCAACACCATCGGCATCTGCGACGGAATCGCAATGGGCCACAGCGGTATGAAATACTCGCTCGCCAGCCGCGAACTCATCGCCGACTCCGTAGAGTCGATGCTCGCAGCACACAAGTTCGACGGAATGGTCTGCATCCCAAATTGTGACAAGATCGTCCCCGGAATGTTGATGGCGGCGGTTCGCGTCAACATCCCGACGATTTTCGTCAGCGGCGGCCCAATGGAAACCGGTCGCGCTCAAGACGGAAAACCGCTCGATCTGATCGACACGTTCGTCGCCGCCGCACAGTGTCAAGACGGAAAGTTGAGCGAAGACGCACTGCGTCAAATCGAATCGCAATCGTGTCCGACGTGCGGATCGTGTAGCGGAATGTTCACCGCAAACAGTATGAACTGTCTCTGCGAAGCACTCGGTATCGCGCTCCCCGGAAACGGCACGCTCCTTGCCACCAGTGCGTTTCGCAAACGACTCTACGCCAAAGCGGGACGCCGAATCGTTGCGATGGTCGCCGAACACAATACGGGCAAGAAGAAGATTTTGCCGCGCGACATTATCACGGCGAAGTCGATTGACAACGCGATGGTTCTCGATCTTGCGATGGGCGGAAGTACGAACACGATTCTCCACATTCTCGCCGTCGCGCACGAAGCGGGAGTCGATTACAACGTGAGCCGCTTCAACGAACTTGCGGAGAAAACGCCGACGCTCTGCAAAGTCTCGCCGAGCTGCGCGTACCACATTGAGGACGTTCACAACAGCGGCGGGATTCACACGATTTTGGGCGAGGTTCGCCGCTGCCGCGCGGGGCTTCTCGACGAACGTGCCGCGACCGTAACGGGGAACACTCTCGGCAAAAACATCACGCAATTCGACCTTCGCGGCGACAAACACACCGGCGAGTCGGAACTAATGTACGCCGCGCAGCCCGGCGGACGCGATGCGTATTTGAAGGCGAAATGTCAGGGCGACAGCGTTGCGATTCGAGTCAAGTCGGTGAAAGAACTTTCGCTTGCGTTTGATCCGTTTGATTGCATTCGCACTGGCGAAACGGCGTACAGTCAGACGGGCGGACTTGCGATTCTGTTTGGAAATCTTGCGCCTAACGGTTCGGTTGTGAAGACGGCGGGCGTGCTACCGAAGATGATGACGCACACGGGGCCGGCGGTGATTTTCGAGTCGGAACCGGAGGCGTATGCGGGGATTGTCGGCGGGAAAGTTAAGGCGGGCGACGTTGTTGTCGTGCGTTACGAAGGGCCACGCGGCGGCCCCGGAATGCAAGAGATGCTCGCACCGACAACCGCGATCAAAGGCGTTAAACTCGACGACTCTGTTGCACTCATCACCGACGGACGTTTCAGCGGCGGGACTGCTGGTGCGTGCATTGGGCATGTGAGTCCTGAAGCGGCAGCGGGCGGACCGATTGCACTTCTCGAAACTGGCGACACGATTGAGATCGACATCCCGAATCGCGTACTCCGCGTTTGCGTTGGCGACGCCGAACTTGCATCGCGCCGCGAACGTCTCGTTCCGCGCGAGCCGAGTATCACGACCGGTTACCTCGCACGTTACGCCAGATGTGTTACCAGTGCTGATACCGGCGCGGTGGTGATGTGAGTGGTCAGTGGCGAGTGATTAGTGGCCAGAAATAAGAGCGGGAAGCGTAAGCGAGTGAATCAGAACACGAAGCGTAAGCGAGTGCCCGAATCAGCACAGACATAGCATCAACGAAGCGTCTTCAGGCTGGATTCCCAATCTGCCACAATCTACACCGTCAGCTTGTCTCGAAGAATCGGTTGTTGGTTCCGCCTTCGCCGATTTTGAGGCGTACTGGTTTGCCACACTTCGGGCAGCGTCCTTCGTAGGCGGTGCCGTCGCGGTTGACGTAGATGCGAGTGTAGACGCTACAGCAGTTGAACTTCATCCCAACGAACTTACGCGAGGCCGAATCAGATGACGCGCCAGACGAACGCGCACCCGGCACCAGACTCCGCGCCGAACCGGCGTTGCTGTTTGAAATGTTGTTCGCAGACCTCTTCGGGTCGCTCGTCAAATCAAGTCCCATTGCAACATTCTCAAAAAAATCAAAACGCGCCGCCGCCTCTGGCACCACCGCCAGCGGGGTTGGAGAGAGTCGAACGCTGTCCACCAAAACCGCCCGCCGACATCCCGCCGGGAGCCGCGCCGCCAAATCCACCGAACGGGAACATACCACCACCCGCCCCGCCAATTCGCGGGAAACCTGTCGCGCCAGCTCCAGTGTTACGCGAACCGCCACGCGACGACGTTCCCGCACCAAAGTTTGTCGTCAAATCGACCGCGCCACGCGACGTACTCGATTGACTCGTCGTGCTGAAGTTCACACTGTCACCAGCGGCGTTGCCGAGTACCTGACGCAGCGTCGTCATGCCAACACCATTGAGTTGATACGATTCGACAACCGTCTCGGTCTGTCCCGCCAAGTCGTCGAGTTCGCGGACGAATGTCGTCACTTCCGCTGCGAGTGAATCGGGGGCGTAGACGATCAAAGAGTTTGAACGCTGGTCGGTCGAGAGCGTCATCTTCGCGTCGGCTTCGCGTGCTGCACGCGACGAGTTTCCGCCACCGCCGCCGCCCATCTGTTGCATCATCGCCTGCAAAAATCCGCCGGGGCCACCACCGCCGGGCATCATCCCCGGAATCATCGGCGGCATCGTCATTCCTTGCGGTGCCGGTGCGGCTGTCGCGGTATTGCCAGTGCCACGCGAGCCACGCTGCGAAGTTGCGTTGTTCCCGCCAGTGTTACGCTGCGCCGCGTTGCTGCCACCGCCGCCGCTGCTCCCTTGAATCTTGTCGGCGAACACTTCCTTCACACGCGACATCGCCTCGTCCGCCTTGATGTAAGTACAAACAATCATGTGCGGACGCGGGCGGTTGAGCGGGTCGCCGCCAGGAATGTCGGGCTGATCGAGAATCGGTAGCAACTTCTCAATCGTCCGGTGATCGACGGCGTTTGCCTGAATCATCAGCGCGTTGAGACGCGGCTCGGCCATCACCTTCACCGTCCCCGTCGCCTCATACGAATCGCCCGCACCGAGAAGACCGAGTGCCTGCGAAAGCGTTTCGTCTTCGAGACGAATCCCATCGACGCTCCGCCCAAGTCCGCTCGTCCCCATAATGCTCTGAATCGTCTGCGCGACAACGTCGGCGGTCGAGTGTTTCAAATAATAAATCGTGAGCGTGGTACGATCCAAAACCGTCGGATCGGAAAGCAATCGCACGAGCGATTCAAGACGACCGAGTGCCTCTGGATCGCTAGACGTGAGCATAAGTCCACTCGGCCCGACCGAGACGACAACCGGAGCCGCTGGCGTTGTCGCTGCGTTCTCGGTTTGCACCTCGTTCGTCTTCGACGACTCGATCTGTTCGAGACGTGCTTGCAACTTGCGAAGCGTCTCGCGCAGTTCGGCGACTTCGGCATCGTTCGTTTTGTCATCTTCGGTTGCGACGACGAAGTGAAGTTTCACTTCTGGCAAACGTTCACCGTTTTTTTGAGGAGTCTCACACGGAGGCACAGAGGCACGGAGGCGAGAACGCGGAACACGCGGAAAAACGGAAGACGCGGAACTCTGAACTTCTGTGTCTTTCCGTCCTTCCGCGTTTTCCGCGTTAAAATTCTTCCCTGTGTCTCCGTGCCTCTGTGTGATAAAAAAGGAACCGCCAAGCAGCGACGCTACTTTCAAACCGTGAACGGGCACCACCTCTGGCAAACGCATCGTCATTGGCGGGCCGTCACCGCGCGGGCCGCGTCCGCCACCGGGACCACCACCGTGCGGCGGACGTGTTTCGAGTGTACCGTCGATGATGCCGTCGATCTCACGTTCGCGCTGTGGTGCTGGTTGCCGCGACGGAATGTCTGCCTTCGACGGCAGACTGTTTGTCGGGATACGCGACGGAATCATCGCCGACGGTGTGACAACTTTGAGTTCGTTGGCGTTGAGCGTCGGCCAAACGGTTTGAATCTGTTCGAGAACATAAGCCGCAGCCGCTGGCGGGAGCGTGACGGTGCGGATGGTGCGAGTGTCGGTGTTGGCGGGGACGATCAATCCAGTTTCGCCGAGCGTGAGAAGTGCCTCACGAACCTGCGCGATGTGAACCGGCGTTCCCTTCACGATGACGGCGCGGCCAGCGGCGTCGGCCTCGATGATCGGCAGAACGACCGTCGCTGTCGTACCGCTTGTCGTTGTCGGTTTTGGAAAGATTTTGCGAAGTGCGTCAACGGCACTCTGCGCACTCATTTTCGAGAGCGGAATCGAGACGACTTGTTCGGCGTTGACCTGCATCTGCGAGATAGTCGCTTTGATTGTCGCCATTTCGGGGAGGCGTCCGCGGGCGACGATTGCGGCGGTCTTCGGGTCGAGCGAGAGACGCACATCGGGAATCCCGACGAGCAGCGTTTGCAACACAGCCATCACGGTTGTTGGGTCGGCGGTGCCGGTGTCGAAGATTTCGACTTGCGGCTGGCCTTCCGGTTTTTCGGCGGTGTACGATTCGTCGATCATCGCCAGAAACGTCTTCGCCTTCTCGACCATATCGGGGCGACCGGAGAGCCAGATTTTGAGTCCCGTCGCGTCAACAATCGCGCGGAGTGACGGGTCGTTTTCGTCAACGGCGAGAAGTTTCCGCATCGAGAGAAGTGCTTCGTCGGCGGTGATATTTTTGACGCTGACGGTTTGAATGTTTCCGACGGATGCGCTGAGCGGGTCGTCGATTCGTTTGATTGTTTCGTCGATGGCGCGGAGCGTGCCGGCGGTTTCGGTGATCAGAATCTGCTGCGATTTCGGGAGCGCGACGATACTTCCTTGCGGGCCGAGCATCCGTTCGACTTCGGCTTGAATCACATCGGGAGTCGTTCGCGTGAGTGTCCAGATGCAGCGAACGAGTTCGTATTTTCCACGGTTTGCGAGTTCTTCGGGCGTTATCGGTTCGAGAAGGTTTGCTGGAATCCCGTCTTGCAAATTGAGAACGAACAGCATCCGTCCTTTGCGAACGAGCGTATATTCTTTGAAGAGCAAAACGCTGTTGATGATGTCGAGTGCTTCTTGCGGCGAGTATGTGTTTGGGTCGGAGTAGTTGAACGTTCCGGCTGGGAACGACGCGATTTCGAGCGAGAGTCCCGCTTGTTCGGCGAACCATTCCACTACGTCTTTGTATGGCTGGTGACGAAAGTTAAACCGCAACTTTCGCTGTTCGGGCGGCGTGTTTGGACTTGACGTGTTGGGCGTTGCGTCGCGCATCTCGCGTTGTTCACGCGGTGGTTCTGGTGATGGTGGAATTGGTTGAGTAGGAGTGGGCGTGACGACGGGCGGTGCGGGCGGAGTTGGCGCTGGTTCCGCAGTCGGCGGTACTGGTTCTGCCGGTGTTGGTGCTGGTACTTCCGGCGCGGGAGTTTGCTCTGCGACTGGCGGCGCGGGTGGTGGTGGCGGCGTTTCGTCAGCCGACGTTTGCAGCACGCAAACAATTCCGAGAACGAGCATCCCTGCAAACAAGTAGTTCGTTTGTGATTTCATGGTCAGTTTCCTTGAAGCAAGAGATGGACGGTGCGCGACGCACACTCCTCGGCGGAATCGACGCATTGCTACCCGCGTCAAAAGTGAAAACTCTGCGTGATGCGTTGGTTGCTATTCTCCCAAGAAACCGCGTGGGGAACAGGGGGAGAGTAGCGAAACTCTAACGAGGCAAGGTGCTCCCGATAAGACCTATACGTCCTATAGGACATATAGGTCTTATCGGGCATTGTGTCGCAAATTGCGTGTGCGTTACTTCTCCGAAAACTTGATCGCGTCTTTCGCGCCTGCCGCGTCGTAGGCGTCGGTGACGATTTTGTAGTCGCTGGCGTCTTCGCCTTCGGCGAGTATGATCGTTGTCGGATGCGGTGACGACAACGCAAGCAGCGCAGGCAAGTCGCCGTACTTCACCGCACCGGGCCACAGAAACGGGTCGTCAAGTCTTTCGATATTCGCAAACCGAAAACTTTCGGGGGTGACGATCAAGTTGTTTACGGCGTCGCCAGCGACGACTCTCGCGGCGGCAGCGTAAGCAGCTCCGCCGTCAACGCCAATCAGCGTGATCTCGCAACCTTCTTCGTTCTTCTTCATCGTGGCAATGACCGTCAAAACGTCGTGAACTCGCTTCGCAAAAATCGGATGATTGTAACCGTAAGTGTAACCGAGATAACGCTGCCACGCCTCTTTCTTGTCGCCGTAACCGATCAGCTCGGCGTTCGCATCTCCTTGCTTGAGAAGACGAACGACGACAACTGTGTCACCGCGTTCAAGATGCGACATCGCGGGATTGGCGTCGGTCTTGGAGCCGTTCTCCGTGACGACAATCGTGACACCACTCGTTGTTTTCACTCGCGGCAAGAAGACAATCGCATCGACGCATTCACCGTGCTTCATGTCGCAGAACGTCGCGTCAACGACGTATGAGTCGGGATGGCGATTCGGCCATCCACCGAGAAACAAAACGTCTTCGGCCAGTGGCACTGTGCGTCCGATCATCGTCTCGAACGCCCCGCCAACAACGCTGCGAAATTTTTTGAGTGATGCGGCATCGCGCGGATACAGCGAGTCAATTTGCTTCTGCGACGCGGCGTTCATCTCGCGGACGAGGCGTCGTTCAAAAATCTCGCCAACGTCGTCGCCGCTCGGTTTTGGGTGTTCGTCAGTCCAGACGCTCATCTCGTCGGTCGTAAGTGGTTCAAACTCACGCTCGATAGTCTCGCCGTCGGCGAGAGTCGGCGCGGTGAGACCGAGATGCGCGATCATGAATTCGTACATCGCGCTGCGCGAGACGAAGTTGTAGTTGTGTCCGAACTCAAGATGCGGATGGAGTTCAACGTTGTCACCCGCATCGTAGAACTCTTCATAAACCTTTTTGAGCGCGGGATAGCCAGAAAACTCCATTTCACGAGTCCAGTCGTTGGCGGCGGTGAGGCCGAGCGGTTTTGGTGCGAACAGTGCGGCGATCTCGACGTTGCCGGTGTTAACTCGCAAGTAGTTTGCGTTTTCGCAAGTGCATCCGCCTTGCATCGACGTTGAGACCATCACCGCCGGAAACGCCGCACAAAGTCTGTCGTCGATGGCGGCGAGAATGAACGACTGCGTCCCGCCGCCGCTCGCACCGGTAATCGCAATGCGTTTCGGATCGACTTCGGGGAGCGTCTCAAACCAATCGAGTGCGCGAATCGACGAGAGCGTTTGCAGTCCGAATGTACTTTGCAAACGGAGTTCGGCTTGCGGGCTGAAAAGTCCCCAGTTTTCTTGCGTGTTCATCGCGTCGCGGAAACCGGCGCGGTGCGGCATTTGCACGCTGTCGGCGTAACCTATCATATCGTAGTGGAAGACGACGCAGCCGAGCCGCGCGAGCGTGACGCAGCGAGCTTGCAGCGGGAAGCGTCCGCACGGATCGTATTTTTCGGCTCCCGACGCGATCTCTTTTTCAAACGCATCGTCGGGACATTTGTAGAATCGTCCGTTCGCCCAGTGACCGTGCGGCGACAAAACGCCCGGCATTTTCAGCGGTTCGCCGTTTTCGCCGCGCGGCGGATTTTTCGGGACATAGAGATTTCCGGTAACGAAAAAGTTTGGCAAGACTTCGAGAATCACACCGTAAACGGTGTAGTCGTCGCGCTCAACCGCATGATGAACGACCGGTTTTAGGTCGGTCTTTTCGGGGAGCGGCCAGAGTCCGCCAGCGACGAGAATCTGTCGCCGCAAGTTTTCGCGGCGTGCGTTCCAGTCGTCCAAAGAAGTTGGCGGCGCGAACGGAAAATCGTCGTCAAGATTTTTGAGCGGCTGGAGTCTCACGTCGCGCGGCCACTCAAAAAACCGCGACGCAGTATCGTCAGCAGCGACGACGCCAACAAGTGCAATACAAACAATGGCAAACGTGAACAATGACTTTTCCATGGAGACGTTCCTTGTGTTGAGTTAACCGCAGATTCCATATTCGTTCACAGTGGACTTGGTGGACAAAATGGACGGTGTGGACTTTATCCAATTGTCCATCAAGTCTATCGCGTCCACCGATTCGGGCACTCGCTTACGCGTCGCGTTCTGATTCTGGTCACTCGCTTACGCTTCGTGTTCTGATTCGGGCCACTCGCTTACGCTTCGTGTTCTGATTCGGGCCACTCGCTTACGCTTCGTGCTCTGATTGGATGTTCTGGTGCGGTGTATTCGCCTCTGATTTTTGCACGCAGTTCTTGTAAGCGTTCGCCGAGTTCTTTTTCAAATCCGCGCGGTGACGGCGCGTAGTATTCACGTTCGACGCCGAGATATTCTTGCGCGACGACCGCACCTTCAGCGTTGTGAGCGTACTGATAACCAGCGTGGCCAAGTTCTTTCGCACCACGATAACTAGTGTCGCGGAGGTGACGCGGTACCGGCACCAGACTACGATTTTGAACGTCGCTGCGTGCGGCACCAATCGCCATCGTCGCCGCGTTCGACTTCGGCGCACACGCCAAATAACAGACACACTGCGCCAAGTTTAACTGACACTCAGGAAGCCCAACCAGTTCGCAAGCCTGCGCCGTTGCTACCGCGAGCGGTAACGCAGCAGGATCGGCGTTGCCGACATCTTCACTCGCCAAGATGACCAAACGCCGCGCAAGAAAACGTACATCGTCGCCACCTTCAAGCATCTTTGCAAGCCAGTAAATTGCGGCGTCGGCGTCGCTCCCGCGAATGCTCTTGATGAGGGCCGAAATCGTGTCGTAGTGGGCGTCGCCATCGCGGTCGTATGCGATCACTTTGCGTTGCATCGCCTCGGCGGCGAGTTCGCGAGTGAAGTGTACTTCGCTTTTGTGTACATCGTCATCGAGCGACGAGAGTACACCAATCTCAAGTGCCGAGAGCGCACTTCGCGCGTCGCCGTCGGCGAGTTCGGCGAGGAGTTCGGCGGCGTCGGGATCGAGAGTTATGTTGTAGAGTCCGAGGCCGCGAGATTTGTCGGCGACGGCACGGTGAAGTAGCGAAACGATGTCGCCCGGCGTCAAAAGTTCAAACGCGAAGAGACGACTGCGGCTCAAGAGAGCGGCGTTGATGGTGAAGAACGGATTCTCGGTCGTCGCGCCGACGAGTGTGACGATTCCGTTTTCGACTTCAGGCAGGAGCACGTCTTGCTGTGCCTTGTTGAAACGGTGGATTTCGTCGATGAAGAGGAGCGTTTTTTGGTCGTTGTCGGTGAGTCGGGCGTCGGCTTCGGCGAGTATTTCGCGGAGTTGTTTTACGCCGTCGCTCACTGCCGAGAGTTGCCGAAAGACGCTGCGTGACTCGCGTGCGAGAAGGTGTGCGAGCGTGGTTTTTCCGGTGCCGGGCGGACCGTGAAAGATGACCGAACCGATTCGGTCGGCTGCAAGAAGTCGTCGCAGAAGTTTTCCTTCGCCGAGAAAGTGGTGCTGTCCGAGAAACTCGTCGAGAGTGTGCGGACGCATCCGCACCGCAAGTGGAGCCGCCCACTGCCGCGCCTCTCGATGAGAAGTCGCAAAGAGAATAGAGTCGTTCGTCTTGACCATTTGTTCATCCGTTCACGGAATTGTACCCGTTACGGGTAGATTTGTAGGCTTCGCCCTCCACAAGACTGCGGCCTCGATGGGCCGCTACCGTCTTGAGTATGACTGTTTCAAACTGTCGTTGGGATTTTAATACCCTTTGCGGGTTAAGGCTATGTCCCCGGCGGGAAAAAAATGTGGCAGGCCGGTTACACGCCGTCAGATGTGATACGTCTGACGGCGTACCGAGTTGACCCGATGCGGGATCGGTGTACAATGCACCGCCCTGTTCGACACGCCAGACTGGTCTAAACGTACCATATTCCCAAATGCCACCAGTTCTCAAATTTGACAAGACTTGGTTTCGCTACTCGCAGCAAACGGTTTTAGAGAACGTGTCGTTTGCTGTTGAATCGCGTGAGTTCGTTTCGGTCGTCGGGCCGAACGGCGGTGGAAAGACGACGCTGCTGCGTCTTGCGATTGGTCTTCTTCAGCCGGAGCGTGGTGTGGTCTCGCTTTGTGGTGACACGCCGAAAGTTTCGCGCCGCCGCGTCGGGTACACACCGCAGCACGCGATTATCGACCTGCGTTTTCCGGTCTCGGCGAGCGATGTCGTCTTGATGGGAACGATGCGTCCGTGGCGACTGCGTTACAGTCGCGGCGACCGCGCGTGTGCTGCGGCGATGCTCGACCGCGTTGGGCTGTCGCACATCGGCAACAAACCGTTCGGCCAACTTTCGGGCGGTGAACGACAGCGAGTTTTGATCGCGCGTGCCCTCTGCTGCGAACCAGAGATTCTGTTTCTCGACGAGCCGACCAGTCACATTGATCCGACTTCCGAAGCCGCCCTCTTTGAACTGCTCCACAAACTCAACGAGACGATGACGATTGTTCTCGTTTCGCACGACATCGGCGTAGTGACGCGGCACGTTGAGAAGGTGGTCTGCGTCAATCGCCGCGTGATAGTTCACCCAACATCGCAGCTCAACGGTCAGCTTCTACGCGATGTCTACGGTGCGGAGCTACAATTCATCCGCCACGATCATTGCGACCACTGCGAATGCGAGACGAAACCGCATCACGATTCCGCAATCGCCCAGCACCCCGCGACTTCTTGAAGTTCAAGCGTTAACCGGAAGTTGCGTCCGGTCTGGAGCGGCGAGAATGCGTCGAGGATTTTGGCGAGGAGCGTTTCTGCGAGAAGCTCCGTCGAGGCGTTGACGACCTGCAACAACTCGATGCGTTCGGCGTCAAACCGCTGCGGTTGATGGCCAGCAACGGTGACGATAACATAACTGTCGTCGTTGCGGCAAGTCATTGCGTAGTGTTCGCGTGGCAGGAGAACGCGGCCATTCCACGCGGCGAGAAGTTTCCGCAAGATCGTGTCTGCGTGGTGAAAGTCGATGACAAGACCGTTTGCATCGAGCGGCGCAGCAACAGTGAGCACGACGCGAAACGTGTGCTCGTGCAGTGCCTCAACGTTTGTCTCACTCATCGCAACGAAATGATGCGCGGTGAAGACGAGGTTGTCGGCGTCGAGTCGAATTGCGTGTGATGTTGGCAACGGTTTCACACTTCGTATCCTCAAGACGGTTTGAATTTCCCGTACCAAAACGGTAGCGGCCCAGCGAGGACGCGGCGCGACGGAGGGCGAAGCCTACAATTAGACCCGTAACGGGTCTATCCTCTGTCGAAGACATATCCTTCAGGCAGGAAGAGTAGCCGCGCGCAGGATGAGCAGGTGATCGGTTGTTGCTGCATCATTTGGGCGAGCTGATTGATTGCGAGTTGGTTGTTGCACTCGCCGCAGAACTTTTGTTGCGTGATTTCGGCCAGTAGAGATGTCTCGCCGCGCGTTTGCTGCAAACGTATGTAGATGTCGCGGAATGGACGCGGCAAGTTCGGCTCTTCACCGCGAAGCTCGCCAGTGACGCGGACGATGTCTTCCTCGATTGACGGTTTTTCCGCTTCGCCCTGTTTGACGAGAGTATCGCGGCGTGCGGTCTCTTGACGCAACTCTTCTTCAACCGCTTTGACACGCGGCAGAAACGTCTCGGCGGCCTCCATCGCTTCGAGAACGGCGTCGGCCATTGTGGCGTTGGTCGCTTCGTCGTGGGCGATTTGCGACTGGAGAGCCTGATATTCTTTGTTGGTTTTGGCCTCGTTCAACTGCTGTTTACGTTTCGCAATCGACTGTTCGGCGGCGACCATTTGGCGTTCTTTGTCTTTGGCGTTGAGAACGAGGTTTTGGTGTTCAGCCGTGAGGGCGGCGCGTTGTTTTTCGAGCTGTGCGACTTTGGCGTTTTGCGCCGCGACGAGACGTGGCCATTTTGCCAGTCGCCCTTGCAGGTCGCCGAGTTGAGTCTGTAAACGGTGGAGCGTCCGCAGAACGGACATCAGTGAATCGTAGCTTGGCATAGGTGGAACTGGTACGCAATTCTATTGGTGAACGTTGTTCAACGAGAACGAGAGCAGCCATTCTAGCCGAAACATCAGCAAGTTCTAGGGGTGCGGAAAAGCTGGAGCGTCAATGTGGCAACAATCTGGCGCTAAGCGTAAGCGAGTGAAGTGTAACGCATAGCCGTGTACAATCGTTACAGGGCCACGCATGGCGTTTGTTTAGCAATTTGGGCTTGACACGCCTTATTCATCAAGTACACTGTAGGAGTCTTTTTGTGTTTGCTTGGGTTGTGAACAACTGGTTCGTGTTTCTGTGGAGCTATATGTTGGCTTCGTTTTTAGCGACAACAAGTGACCTCGTGGGTGTTCCCTCTTCTTTTGTTAAGCTGGAAAAGCTGGGTAAACGGGGGGGGGGGGGGGG
>JBOFSQ010000046.1:0-19842 GCA_051651625.1 Thermoguttaceae bacterium
CCCCAACGGGGCGCAAGAATCTGTTCTACTTCGTCTCTTTCGCCCTGTTGGGGCTACGGATTTTTGGGGTTCGCTGACCGTGGGTTCGCGGAATACCGCTCACCCACGGCTAAGTTCTGTCGCCCCGTTGGGGCGAAAACTCGGACAACAAACTTTACGCGTGCAACCAAAACTTTACTACACCCCTTTGCAATCCTCCCGACCACGGCCACGCCGCCTTGTCAAGCGGCGACGCGGCGATAGAATACGCCCTCTGCGTCTGTCTTGGCGTTTTCACAATTCGTATTTTCGTTCCTTGGAGGCAAGCTCATGATCATTGAACAGCAAATCCCAACGTTCGTAGCGTTCGTCAAGGACGCCGGTTTACAGTGGCTCATCTCGGTTGCAACGCTCTTTGTCGTGGCAGTGATCGTCGGGCTTGTCGTGACGGTCGTCGGCGAAGGATTCACCGGTGCGACAAAGCGACTATGGAACGGAATCTCACGCGGTTTCGGCGACCTCCTCTTTCTGTCGTGTCGCCGCACGCTCGCCATCGCAACGCTCGTCGTCAAAGAATCGATTCGACGCCGCATCGTCGCTATCGGCATCGTCTTTATGCTCCTCCTAATGTTCGCTGGCTGGTATCTCGACCCAAACAGCGAAGACCCCGCGAAACTCTATCTGTCGTTCGTCCTCTCGGCGTCGTCGTATCTGACGATGCTGATGGTGCTGTTTTTGAGTGCGTTCAGTCTGCCGACCGACTTCAAAAACAAAACGCTCTACACCGTTGCGACGAAACCGGTTCGCAGCAGCGAACTCGTGCTCGGACGAATTTTGGGAATCTCGTTTGTCGGCTCGATAATGCTCCTGCTGATGGCGATTTGCAGCTATTATTTTGTGACGTTCGGTCTCAAACACACACATCTCTTGACGCAACGCGAAGACCTCACCGAACTTTCCGTGCCAGCCGACGCCGCAGAAAATCCGCAGCGAGTCGTCGCCACCGGTGACACGCAGATCGCCAGCGGACACCAACACGCCGTTCAAGTTCTCGCCGACGGATCGGTTCGCGTCGAACGAGTCGGTGGCCACTCACACGAAGTTCGCGTCGAAAAGATCGACGGCGAAAGGACGAAATACACGGTTCTCGAAGATGTCGGCACGCTTCAAGCTCGCGTTCCGGTTTACGGAAAACTGATGTTCCGCGCCGCTTCTGGACTCGATGCGACGGCGGGAATTAATGTCGGCGACGAGTGGATGTATCGCAGTTACATCGGCGGCGACGCCAAAGGCGGTACCAACGAAGAAGCGGCGATGTTCACGTTTTACGGGATAACGCCGTGGCTCTTTCCAGTCGAAGATTTTCCGAAGGGGTTGCCTATCGAGATGACGCTCGGCGTCTTCCGCACACACAAAGGGAAGATCGAGCAAAGAGTGTCGGGGAGCCTTTCGGTTCGCAATCCCGAAACGGGGCTTCGCGTTGAAGTGCTGACGTTTAGCACGCAGGAGTTTATTTCACGCAGCCTTGCAATCCCGTGGACTTTTAGCGGAACGCCGCAGATCACGCAGCGTCGCTCGCACAGTGCCGAAACGGGAAATATGATCGTCCTTCCTGATGACATGTACGCCGTCGCTGAACGCAACCGCGTCGCGGCAAAGACCGAGTTCGATCTGATGCGCGACTTCGTTACCAAAGAAGGGATGCTAGAGGTTTGGCTCCAGTGTATTGATTCGGGACAATACGTTGGCGTTGCGCAAGCCGACCTCTATCTCCGTGGGCGAGACGCATCGGTGCCGCTCAACTTCGCCAAAGGATTTTTTGGTATCTGGCAACAGATGATGTTTTTGGTCGTCTTCGGTGTTCTCTTCAGTACGTTTTTGAGTGGCCCGGTGGCGATGCTTGCAACGCTCGGTGTGATGATCGCTGGATTCTCGAAGGCGTTTCTCGTCGAGATTGGACTCAACAAAGTTCTCGGTGGCGGCCCGTTCGAGTCGTTTGTCCGAATGGTGACGCAGCAAAATCTAGTCGTCGATCTCCCCGAAAGTTTTGCAACGTCGTTCATCAAGGCGTGCGACGTTGTTTTCGGATCGTTTCTCACTCTTGTCGGGCGTGCGATCCCGCCGCTTTCCGACTACACGATCTACTATCAATCACTTTCAAACGGCTTCGACATCAGCGGCAACTTGATTCTCATTCACTTCGTGATGACGATTTCGTATCTGATTCCGCTGTTTGTGGTGAGTTACCTGCTGCTTGCAAATCGTGAAGTGGCGAAGTAGACAATAGGAACACGAAGCGTAAGCGAGTGCCTGTCAATTTTCGCAACTGTACATGGTTTTTGAGGAGTCTCACACAAAGGCACGAAGGCAAAAAGAAGAATTTTAACGCGGAAATCACGGAAGGACGGAAAGACGCGGAAGTTCAGCATTCCGCGTCTTCCGTTTTTCCGCGTGTTCCGCGTTCTCTCTCCTCTCCTCTCCTCTCCTCTCCTCTTCGTGCCTTTGTGCCTTCGTGTGAAAAAAAGAACCGCCATTGAAGTATGATGTCATGCGAAGCAAGAATGATTACAAAAATTGACAGATATGTAAGCGAGTGTCATAAGTGAGTGGCGTGAACGATTACTCCTCAATTCTTTCTTGGCTTACCGAAACCGATACCGCGCGTCTCGAAACGTTGTGGAACGATGCTGATCGCGTTCGCCGTGAGAACGTCGGCGATGAAGTCCACATGCGTGGACTCATCGAATTGTCAAACGTCTGTCGGAGGCAGTGTTTGTATTGCGGCGTTCGTGCGGGGAACAGCGAACTCACGCGATACCGTCTCACGACCGAAGAGGTTCTCAATGCTGCGCGAGATGCACACCGGTTCGGTTACGGCACAGTCGTTATTCAGTCGGGCGAAGACGTTGCGGCGTCGAAAGACTGGATCACCGAACTGATCACGCGAATCAAAAACGAAACCGGAGTTGCAGTAACATTGAGTCTCGGTGAACGTCGGTGCGACGAGTGGGAGGCGTGGCGACGCGCCGGTGCCGACCGTTATCTCTTGCGGTTTGAGACCTCCGATCCGTCGCTCTTTCGCGGGATTCACCCGCCGGTTGCGGGCGAAACGCAGCAGGCGAGTCGGCTCGAAATGTTGCAAACGCTTCGAGAAATCGGTTACGAAATCGGGAGCGGCGTGATGAGCGGGATTCCGTGCCAAACGTGGGAATCGCTCGCACGCGACATCGAAACATTCCGCGACCTTCATCTCGACATGATCGGTTGTGGCCCGTTTTTGCCGCACGCTGCAACGCCACTCGGTCGTCTGTTTGATGTCGATCCAGCGACGGGACTTTATCGTCCGTCGTTTCCGTTTACGCAGCCGCAGCGCGACTTCTGTCACGAAAACGGCCTTCGCATTCCAGAGCCGCACGAACAAGTGATCCCGTCGATTACGCTTGCGTTCAAGGTGATTGCACTTGCGAGAATCGTCTGCCCGTGGGCAAACATCCCAAGCACAACCGCTATCGCATCCATCGACGCCCAAGAAGGACGCAAACTCGGCCTCGCACGCGGCGCAAACGTCGTCATGCCAAATATGACGCCGACGAAATACCGTTCACTCTACGCGATCTACCCCAACAAAGCGGCGCGATTTGAATCGCCCGACGAGACCGACGCCACCGCCAAAAAACAACTCGCCGCCATCGGACGAAAACCGATTGATCACTCGCTTACGCTTCCCGCTCTGAATACTAACTAACCCCACGCCACCAATGTCTGCTGCCGCCTTCCAGAAGTGTATCTCGCCGTCGTGTGGAGCGACGTTTGAGATCGGTGAAGTTCTCCACTGTTGTTCGCGGTGCGGCGCGCTGCTCGACGTTGCCTACGACTGGAACCGCGTGGAGCTGCCGAAGTCGCTGCGTGAGGTGAGTGCGCTCTACAGCGAGAGCGGCGTCTGGAGGTTTCATTCGCTCCTCCCGTTTTTGCCGCGTGAAAAGTGTCTCACGATTGGCGAAGGAAAAACGCTGTGTCACGATTCGCGCGGCGTCGCCGATTTCATAGGTGCCTCAAGCGGCGGCAAAGTTTTCTTGCAATACGAAGGGATGAATCCGTCGGGGAGCTTCAAAGACAACGGAATGGTCGCCGCCGTTTCACACGGTCACTTCGTCGGCAAGACTGTCGCCGCGTGCGCATCGACGGGGAACACAAGTGCGTCGCTGGCGGTCTACGCATCGGTCACGAAGGCGATGCGTGCGGTCATCTTCATCGGGTCGGGAAAGATCGCCTACGGAAAACTTTCACAGGCCCTCGACTACGGTGCGAAGACGATCCAAATCGCTGGCGACTTCGACGATGCGATGAAGCAAGTACAAGAAGTTTCAAAGCGTTCGGGGATTTATCTCGTCAACAGTCTCAACCCGTTTCGCCTCGAAGGGCAGAAGACGATTATGTTCCGCGTGCTGGAATCGCTGCGGTGGGAAGTCCCCGATTGGATCGTCTGTCCGGGAGGGAACCTCGGCAACTCCAGCAGTTTTGGGAAGGCGTTTGACGAACTCTTTCAACTCGGCCTCATCAAACGCAAACCGCGTCTTGCGATCATCAACGCTGCTGGCGCGAACACGTTATCACAACTTGTGAACGACGAAAAACTTGTCTGGAACGGCGGCAACTACGACGCCGCAAAAGTCGAAAAGTTTTACGCAAAGATGGACGCCGAACACCGCCGCGCAAACACGCTGGCGAGTGCTATCGAAATCAATCGTCCGGTGAACTTGGCGAAATGTTTGCGGGCGATTGACGTTACCAGTGGCGTCGTGACGGACGTGACGGATCAGGAAATTGTCGATGCGAAAGCGATTGTTGGGCGACACGGACTCGGCTGCGAACCGGCGAGTGCGGCGAGCGTTGCGGGTGCGAAAAAGTTGGTCCAGCGCGGCGTCATCGGACGCGACGAACGTGTCGTCTGCATCCTGACCGGCCACCAGCTCAAAGACCCAAACGTCACCGTCGCCTACCACGCTGGCGGCGCATCGCCGTCGGCTTCGCGCGACGACATTTTCGTCAAGACGCTTGGTGTTCACGGCGTGGCAACAACGCTATACGCCAACGCCCCTCTCTCCATCGAAAACGACATCGACGCCATCTTGCGGACTTGTTCGTGAAATGGATATGGCACATTCACGATCCGTAACCGTTCACGGTTTTGTTTGCATCGCAAGGTAGGTGATTGGTTTATAACCCATCGCGCGGTGTTTGTGTACTAGACCTGTTCGGAAACTTGCACCTGCACAGCGGTTCGGCATAGCCGAACCCTCCAAACGCCTACGGCGTTGATAACTGGAGGGTTCGGCCATGCCGAACTAGAACTACCAAATCGCCCCAATTTGACGTTTCCGAACAAGTCTAATCACAAACGCCGTCTGAAGTTTTAATCAACCGTAGTTCGGACGCAACGGGTACGTCGCGTGCGGCGGGTGTATAAACCCGCCGCCTACCTTACGTTGTCACAGCAAACCCGCAAATGCTTACTCATTTCATTCGCCTATGTCACTCGCAGAAATACTGCATTACGACTTCACACGATACGCCTTCTTGGTGGCGGTCGTGGCGTGTTTGCCGCTTGGGATAGTCGGTACGCTCGTTGTCGTCCGTCGTATCGGTTATCTCGCGGGGGCGATTGCACACTGCGCACTTGGCGGTATCGGTATGGGGCTTTTTCTCAAAGCGACGTTCGCCGGTGCGACGGGGGCAATCGCAATCGTCTGCGGCGAACCGATTATCATCGCACTGGCCGTGTCGGTGATTGCGGCAATCGTTATCGGTTTGCTTCAGCGTCACGGCGGCGAGCGCGAGGACACCGCCATCGGAATTGTTTGGGCGACAACAATGGCCGCTGGTCTGCTGTGTCTCGACTTGACATCCGGCAACGCCAACCTGAATGGATACCTCTTCGGCGACATTCTCCTCGTATCGTCGGCTGATTTGGTGACGATTACGGTACTCTCTGTTGGTGTCGTGCTGACGACGCTTTTGTTTGGTCGCCGTCTTGAGGCGGCGTGTTTCGACACCGAGTTTGCGGAGCTGCGGGGTGTTCGTCCGTCGTTTTACTTTTTGCTGGTGTTGGTACTGTCCGCAACGACCGTCGTCTTAATGATACGCATCGTCGGGATGCTGCTGATTGTCGCGCTCTTGACGCTCCCTGCGGCGACGGCTTCGCGGTTTACGCAGCGACTCTTTCCGATGATGGGACTGGCATCGCTCTGTTGTTTGTTGTCGTTGGTGGTGGGACTCTACATCAGTTGCGTTTGGAATCTTTCGTCTGGCCCTTCGATCATCGCTGTAGCGACGCTCCTTTATGGTGCCGCTGCGTTGGTGAAAAGGGCGGTATAAATCTCCGCAAGCTGCGCAGCACTCTTGCCAACGTCGAATCGCTTTTGTGCTTCGGTTGCGAACAGGATTGCTTGTTCGCAGTCGTGTTTCTGGTTTGTTCGGAACTCTTGCATTGCGGCTGCGAGTGCGGCGGCGTTACCGCTGGGCGGCGTCCGCGCCGGAGTATCGCGGACGACTTCACGCAGACCAATCGCGTCGGAGCCGATGACAGGAACTCCGAGAACCATCGCCTCCATAGCGAGCAGACCACACGCCTCCCAAAGCGACGGCATCACGAGGAAATCGACTTGCGAGAGTGTCGAAACGATATTGTCTTGCGGTTCGATGAAATGGAACATCGACGCAACACGCGGGTCGGCGCGAACGGCTTCGATAGTCTCGCCGCGATAACCGTGCGGGTCTGACGTGACAACAAAACGAAACCCGTCTTTTTGTCCCGACTCGGCCAGTATCGCCGCAGCGTCGATCAAAAACTTAAAACCTTTCTGCGGCATGAAGCGTCCGAAAAATCCGCCGACGACTGCGGTCGGCGAGATTCCAAGCGACTGGCGTAAGGGCATCGCTGTCGCTATTTCTGCGGAACGTGCGTGTTGTTCGGCCAGCATCGTCGCAACGTCGATCCCGTTGTGAATCACGCTGATCGAGCACGGGCCGCGTTTCCATTCTGGAAAGAGTGTGAAGTGGTTGTCGCGGCAGTCGTCCGAGACTGGAACGATGACCGATGCGCGGCGTGTCAGAAATCCGATCAGGTATCGTTTGAGCCACTTGAAGCGACCGGGGATCTCGTTGCCGGGGACGATTACGTCGTGTAACGTTATAACGAGCGGAACTCGTGACCCGAAAAGACGACATATCGCGGCTTCAGTCCCGGCGCGTAACCCTTGCGCGTGAACGATTTTGTAGCGTCCGGTGCGAACCTCTGTCATAACTCGTCTCGCCATCGACTCGCCTCGGCGGAGCGGCAAACATTCACACCCGTCCCAGTCGGCGACGTTGCGGGCAAACTCGTCGAACGCTTCGCCCGCCGGTGCGAGGAACGTAAACCGCACACCAGCCTTTGCAAGTGGACGGAAATTGTAGAGCATATAAGTCCGTATCCCGCCGAGCGGGTGCGTGACTGGAACCAGCACACGACAATTTTTCAGCGCATCGTCCAAAGTTTCTGAAGCGTTCATAGCGTTAACGAAGTGCGGCGTGATGGATTCCAGTAGTTCAGGTTTGGCATGGCGAACCCTCCAGTGGGTGCAAGTCTCCGAACAATTCCAGTATACCGCCTTTCGCCAAGAACGGTAGACCAGTGGTGTTGCCGAAGTTTCCCTCCCCCGCCCTCTTGTAGTTTGGGTAAGTTGGTGTAGAATCCGCCCGCTTATTGTACATCTGCGCGCACGGTGCGCATGTGTGTCTCGTGCCATCCGCCATCGGGAGCCAACTCCGTTTTCTGACGTGACTGTCCCCCCACCTACAGTGCCTCTCACTGCACGGAAATAAAACTTTCCACACCTCAAGGAACCTTCGTATGAGCGACCTCTCTGATTTTTCTTACGACCGAATCAACGACTTCTCCGCCGTGAAGATCAGCCTTGCCAAACCGAACGACATTCGCGCGTGGTCTTATGGCGAGGTGAAAAAACCGGAGACAATTAACTACCGTACCTACCGCCCCGAACGCGACGGGCTGTTTTGTGAAAAGATTTTCGGCCCCGAAAAAGACTGGGAGTGCGCCTGCGGAAAATATCGCGGGATGAAATACAAAGGGATGACGTGTGACCGCTGCGGCGTGAAAATCGCCCACAGCCGCGTTCGACGTAAACGGATGGGCCACATCGACCTCGCCGCACCCGTCGCACACATCTGGTTCTTCAAGGCGGCGTCGAGTCGCCTCGGAACGCTGCTGGCAATGAAGGCAAGCAGTCTCGAAAAAGTAATCTACTTCCAAGACTACGTCGTGATCGATCCGGGGACGACGCCGCTCCAGAAGTACCAGCTCCTCCGCGAAGAAGAATACAGAACCGCCCGCGAAGAAAATCCGCCCGGCTCGTTCGTCGCCGAAATGGGGGCCGAGGCGATCCGCAAACTTCTGATGGGACTCGACCTCGTAACTCTCTCGCAAGAACTCCGCGAAGAAATCACCAAAACAAAGTCGAAGCAAAAGAAAAAAGACCTCATCAACAGACTCAAACTCGTTGAACTGATCCGCGACAGCGACAACAAACCAGAGTGGATGGTTCTCGACACGATTCCGGTCATCCCGCCCGACCTGCGCCCGCTGGTCTTGCTGGAGTCGGGGACGTTCGCAACCAGCGACCTCAACGACCTCTATCGCCGAATCATCAACCGCAACAACCGTCTCAAAAAGCTGGTCGATCTCAACGCGCCCGACGTAATCATCCGCAACGAAAAGCGGATGCTTCAGCAGTCGGTCGATGCGCTGTTTGACAACGCGCGGTGTCGTCGTCCGGTGCTCGGCAGCAGCAATCGTCCGCTCAAATCGCTCACCGACATGATCAAGGGAAAGCAGGGACGGTTCCGCGAAAACCTTCTCGGTAAGCGCGTCGATTACTCTGCACGAAGCGTAATCGTCGTCGGTCCGCACCTGCGACTTCATCAGTGCGGTATTCCGAAAAAGATCGCGCTGGAACTGTATCAGCCGTTTATCATTCGTCGCTTGCGCGAACTTCAGCACGCCGACACGATCAAATCGGCCAAGAAAATGCTCGAACGGAAAGACGAGGAAGTCTGGGACATTCTCGAAGAGGTGATTCAGAATCACCCAGTTCTTCTGAATCGTGCGCCGACGCTCCACCGAATGGGAATCCAAGCGTTCGACCCGACACTCGTTGAAGGGAACGCGATTAAGCTGCATCCGCTCGTTTGCCGTGGTTTCAACGCTGACTTCGACGGCGACCAGATGGCCGTTCACCTTCCACTCTCGCTCGAGGCGCAAGTCGAAGCCCATACGCTAATGCTGGCGACGAACAACATTTTCAGCCCCGCCAGCGGTGCGCCGATTATCTCGCCGTCGCAAGACATCGTTATGGGTTGCTACTACATGACGCTGTCACAACCCGGAATGCGCGGCGAAGGGATGAAGTTCGCGTCGCGTGAAGAGGTGTTCCTTGCGTATGCGCAGAAAGTCGTCGCGCTTCACGCGGTTATTCAAGTGCGTCTGCCGAAGGGGCGTTGGCTCAAAGCCGACCCAAATCTCCGCGAAGGGATGATGATCGAAACGACCCCCGGTCGCCTCATGTTTAACGACATTCTCCCCAATGGAATGCCGTACTACAACGAGACGCTCCGGTCGAGCGGTTTGGCGACAGTCATCAGCGACTGCCACGAATACTGCGGTCGCCGCGCGACGATTGACCTGCTCGACAATCTCATGCGAACCGGTTTTGAAGAGAGTACCAAGAGCGGCCTCTCGTTCGCCACCGACGACTTGATCACGCCCGACAACAAACTCAACACCATCGAAGACGCCGAGAAAAAAGTGATGTCGGCGCAGAAGGGGTATCTCAACGGCGTCATCACGAACGAAGAGCGTTACAACAAGGTGCTCGATGCGTGGACGCACGCCCGCGAAGAGATCACCAAAAACATGATGAAAGAACTTGAGAACGACACCGCGCAGGCACGCCCCGTGCGGTATCTCGGTTATGTGAATCCGATTTTCTTGATGGCAACGTCGGGTGCCCGCGGTGGTGTCGAGCAGATTCGGCAGCTTGCTGGTATGCGTGGTCTTATGGCCAAGCCGAACGGCAAGATCATCGAGACGCCGATCAAGGCGAACTTCCGCGAAGGTCTGTCGGTGCTGGAATACTTCAGCTCGACGCACGGTGCGAGAAAAGGACTCGCCGACACCGCACTCAAAACCGCCGACTCCGGTTATCTCACACGCAAACTCGCCGACGTCGCGCAAAACGTTGTCGTCACGATCCCCGATTGCGGCACGACGCAAGGTATCACCAAAGGTGTTATTTTCCGTGGCGAAAAAGTGGAAGTGAGTTTGGCGCACTCAATTCGTGGCCGGACATCGCGTACCAACATCGTCAACCCGATTACCGATGAAGTGATCGTCCGCGAAAACGAAATCATCACGAACGAAATCGCACGCAAGATCGAAGAACTTGGGCTTGAAAAGATTCAGGTGCGTTCGCCGATGACGTGCGAAGCGGAGCTTGGCGTTTGTGCGCGGTGTTACGGAATGGACCTTTCGACAAGTCTTCTTGTCGAAGAGGGACTTGCTGTTGGAATCATCGGTGCGCAGTCGATTGGCGAACCCGGTACACAGCTCACGATGCGAACGTTCCACATCGGTGGCGTCGCGGCTCGTGACGTTGAAGACCGCGACATCAAAACGAAATACGCTGGTATTGCAAAGTTTGTACAGCTTGAAGTGATCGAGTCCGACAAGCGTCTCGTCTCGCTTTCGCGGAACGGTGGCATTGCGATTCTCGATTCCAAAGGCCGTGAACGCGAGCGGTATCCGGTGCCGGTCGGTGCGCAGCTTATGGTCAAAGACAACCAAGAGGTTGCGGTCGGTCAGGTCATGTGCGAGTGGGACCCGCATAGCATCCCGATCTTGGCGAAGGTCGATGGTGTTGTTCACTTCGTAGACATACACGACGGCGAGACGGTGCGTCTCGAAAAAGACCCGACGACCGGCAAGATTCGCCGAATTGTCAACGAACTCAAGGGCGACCGTCATCCGCAGATCGACCTCAAAAAAGACGCCAAAGAATCGAGTGAAACTCTTGACTTCCATTATCTCCAGTCGCGTGCGATTGTTGAGGTTGAGAACGGTGCGCGGATCAAACGTGGTGCGCTCATTGCGAAGATGGCCCGTGACGTTGCTGGAACGCAAGACATCACCGGTGGTCTCCCGCGTGTGACGGAAATTTTCGAGGCACGAAAACCGAAAGACCCTGCCGTTATGGCCGAGATCGACGGAATCGTCGAGCTTGGCGACAAGCGTTACGGGAAGCGAACGATCATCATTCGCAACGAAGACGCTGGAATTGAGCGTGTTCACGAGGTCGCGCACGGCAAACACATGCGTGCGCACCCCGGCGACTTTGTTCGTGCGGGTCAGGCCCTCACCGATGGCCCGCTCGTGCCGCACGACATTCTTCGCATTTCCGGTGAAGAGGCGGTGCAAGAATACTTGGTGCGTGAAGTGCAAAACGTCTATCGCAACCAGAAGGTGACGATCAACGACAAACACATCGAAGTAATCATTTCTCAGATGTTGCGGCGAGTCCGCGTCGAATCGGCGGGCGACACAACGCTCCTCGAAGGGACGCAGATCGACAAGTTTGAGTTCCGCAAGGTCAACCGCGAAATGGCTGGGTGTGTGAAGGTTGTCGATCCGGGGGCGACGCGGTTTACGCCCGGACTCGTTGTTCCTCGCAAAGTTTTCGAGCAAGAAAACGCAACCGCCGAAGCGGCTGGCGGCAAGACGGCGACGTGTCGCAAGACCGAACTTGCGCAGTGTTCAACGCAGCTTCTTGGAATCACGAAGGCGGCGGTGCAGAGTTCGAGTTTCATCTCTGCGGCGAGTTTTCAAGAGACGACGAAGGTGCTCACCGAATCGGCTCTTGCGAGCAAGGCCGACTATCTTGTCGGTCTCAAAGAGAACGTGATTCTCGGTCACTTGATCCCAGCGGGGACAGGTTTTGGCAACTACCAAAACGCGCAGTGGCGTTACCATCAAGACGCCGCCGAAGAAATGGCACGCATCGAAGCTGCGGCGTCTGAACACAAGTTCCCGCTTCTCGACCTCACCGCCACCGTGCCCGCTGCAACCGAACCGGAAAAGGAAGTTTTTAACTTGTAGCGATGTCATCATTCCTGTTTCACCTCATCATCGTGGTCGGGCTTGCGCTGGCGGGTGACGCGGTGTCGGTTGATGATCTCGTTACGCAACTTGGCGACGCCGATCCGTTTGTCCGCGATGCGGCGTCGCGTGAACTTGAGCGGCGCGGGATGGCGGCGTTCAGCGAACTCCGCGACGCAACGCACTCCAGCGATGTTGAAGTCGCCACGCGGGCCAGCGAACTTCTCGAAAATCTCGACAGTGCCGCGCGACAAGTTGACAATCCAATCGTCGCGCAGATCGTTGAACTGATCGAACGCGAACCGATTACTATCGACCGAATCTGGCGAATGCAGTGGTTAACCGAAGTCGGCAGCGGCGGCGGTTTCACCGGCGAAGGTGTCGGCGCACTGTGCCGGATTCTCTGTTTCGACGCCGACCGCACAATCCGCGTCGAAGCGGCGAAGGCGATCATCGTGCTTCCGCCCGCTGGTTTTGAGTCACGCAAAAAATGGTTTCAGCGCGTTTCAAGTCTCGTCCCCGTCGGCACGCGCGATGGCTTGCTAACTCTCGTCGGTCGCTACGCACGTCTCTGGTTCGAAACGCACGTCAAAGAAACGTCGCCGGACAGTGTTGCAGCGAGAGAGGAGATCGCCGCGCGACAACAGCAAGTTCGCAGTTTCGCGGCGGACGTTGCAGCGTTTCAGCAGCGGAGCGAAGACCATCCACACATCGTCGGCAGCCGCAACGACATTCTTCTCTTCTACGCCATCGCAGATTTGCTAACGCGAGTTGCGCTCGACGATGAAGCTGCGAAGTGGGTTGATGCGGCGAGTCGTGTCGTTTGCAAGCTCCCAGAACGCCGCGACGAGATGCGAGCCGTTGACTTCACTCCCGAATCCGATAACGCCGCACACCTCGATGCCGCCCGCGCACTGTTCCAGTTCGACAAACTCGCGTGGACGGAGAAAGAGTGTAACGTCGTCATCGCGCAAGACGTGAAGACATCCGACAAACTCGCCGCGCTCGGTTTGCTTGTTGAGATCGCAATTCTGCGGTGCGACTACGAAACTGCGGCGGAGCGTGCGTCAGATGCACTCGCGCTGGTGCCGGAGATTCCAAACATCAACGTCGAACGTTACTCTGCCGAGTACGTCAGCAAACGCGACTTCTGTCTTGCAACCGCTGCGGCTGAAGCTGGCGACTGGGCGCGTGCGCAGAAACTCGCAGACGATCTCGTTGCTGGTGTTGGCGCGTCTCAAGACGACGAAAATGCGCTGGCGAAGGCGGACGTGCTCGATTTGATCAATTTGATCGACACGTTAATTTTGCGTCATCGGATCGAGTCGCGTGACGGTGTTGATGATGTTGATGCAGCGGTTGTGGAAAAATCGCGTGAGGTGACGGAGCGTCTCATCACTGAGTCGCTTTCGGCGATGCAAACAATGCTTGAGGGGAACCGCCGCGACGCGACGTTTCAGAACGGGATGGCTTGGCTGATGGCAAACACCAACCGCGACCCGCAGCGTGCGATGCTTTTGATTCGCGCGGCGATGCGTCACACGCCGGAGAGCACGGCTTGTCTCGACACACTCTCTCACGTCTACGCCGCACTCGGCGACTTGGGCAAGGCGGTCGAAACGCAGCGTCGTGTCGTCGCCATCGCCCCAGAAGTTCCAGTATTCCGCAAGTCACTCGAACAGTTTATCAAACGACAAAAGGCAACACCCCAATGACCAACATTCTTTCAACGCTCCCGCCGGATTTGTGTAAACGTCTCGACAGTCTCGATGCCAGAGAGCGGCGTGTTGCGCTCGATGAGACTGTGCGGCTGCTGGAAACGCAGGCGATCCGCCCGCTCGCTGACCCTGCGAAAAATACCGTCAAAAATTGCTGGCACAATCTCCACTGCCACAGTTTTTTTTCGTACAACGGATACGGCTTCTCACCGACGACACTCGCCGTACTCGCAAAGCTGTCCGGTTGGCGGTGCGTTGGGATGGTAGATTTTGACGTGCTCGACGGTGCCGACGAGTTCTTCGCGGCGACGGCGAAACTGGGCGTGCCATCGGTCGTCGGGATGGAGACGCGCGTCTTCGTCCCCGAACTCGCCGACGCTGAAGTCAATTCTCCCGGCGAGCCGGGGATTGTCTACCACTTGGGGATGTGCTTTTCACGCGAAAAGAAGTGGTCGCCGTTCACACACAGCGACCCAGCGGTCGTGAAGTTTGCGACGATGCTGCGTGAGAACGCCGCTGGCCGCATTCGCAAGCAGATCGCGGCGGTCAACGATTTTTTTGGCGATGTCCGCGTTAACTTTGAGACGATTGCCCGTACCGAGACGCCGTGCGGCAACATCACCGAGCGTCATTTGTGTCGCGGTTACAGACTCGCCGCCGCGCAGCGATTCCAAAACGCTGACGACTTGGTAACATTTTGGATGACAAAGTTGGGGAAAAAATCGCGAGACGAAGTGGTGAAACTTGTCGGTGACGACGTTGCACTCGAAGGAGCGATTCGAACGGCCACGATGAAGTCTGGCGGAGTTGCGTACCTGCCGCCGACGCCGGAATCTTTCCCGACGATTCGTGCGATGAACGACTTCATCGTCGCGTGCGGTGCGGTACCAGCGATGGCGTGGCTAAACGGGTTGTCGGCGGGCGAGGCCGATCCCGAACGCCTGCTCGACATTCACATCGGTTACGGTGCGCGGATGCTGATCATCATTCCTGACCGAAACTTCAACGTCGCCGACGATGCGAAACGCGAACGCCTCGTTTCGGAACTTGGTCGCGTTGTCGCCGCAGCGCGGTCGCGGAGACTTCCGATAATCGTCGGTACGGAGATGAACGCACCGGGGCAGAAGTTTGTCGATTCGTTTGACGCCCCATCGCTCGCTCCGTTCGTCGCCGACTTCGTCGCCGGTGCTGATGCGATTGCGGATGTTGCATCGAATCCGTAGTACCACGGTTGGTAAACTGCTAAAAAAAGGGATCACGAGTCGCAAAATTCAGTGCTGGGTGACTCCTCCGAAATCGGGCGGCGAGTGTCGAAGGTGAAGTTGGTGTGCAACAACTTGAACACGCACACTCACGGCGCATTTGACCACGTCGTGTTGAGTTCGTTGTCGGCTCAATGTGTTCGTGGTCTTCGTTTTGGAACGATTGAGGAGTTGCGTGCTGAAGTTTCTGCTTGGGCACAGGCGTGCAACGACAACCAAAAAGGTGTCAACTGGCAATTCACAACCGACAACGCACGAATAAAACTACAATCTATCTATCCCATGTTTTCGCAATGACAAGGCAATAGAGATGCTACTTGTAAACCGTGAATGGGTAAACAATGATTTGGATTTTGATCGGCTATCTTTGGCTCTATTTGCATCGCCCGTTCGAGGTGTGGCCAGCGATTGGCGACCTTCGTGTGGAGCGTGTCTATGTTGCTATAGCTGTGCTCTGCTGGCTCGTCATCGGCAAGCAAGTCTGGACGCTCCAGCGCAACTACGTCGCCGTTATTGGAGTTGCAATCAGCGTCGTCATAGCGACGGCGATGAGTTCTTATACCGACCTGTTCACGAGTGTCACAACGTCTAACTGGCTCAAAATGGCGATGTTTTGTGTGCTCCTTGTTACGCTCGTAAGCAAGGAACGCGACCTCAAAATGGTGGTCTCCGGTTTTACAATCTGCTTCTTTATCTATATGGCGCACTCGTTCCGCGAATACTACAACGGACGTGGCGTCTACCGAATGGCGACGTGGCGGATGATCGGAATCGACGAATCGTTCAACGACCCCAACGCATTCGGTGCATCAATTATCTACGCATTGCCGCTCCTTTGGCCGCTCGTAACGCTGCTCAAGAAGTTTTGGCATTATCTCTTTCTGATAGTTTACTTTTTGCTGTCGGTGCGATGTATTCAGCTTACCGGTTCGCGGTCGGCGTTCATGGCGATTGGCGTTCTTTTGTTTATTGCGGCGATGCTGTCGCGTCACCGATTTTCGATGTTGGTTTTGTTGGCGTTGGCGTCACCGGTCGTCTGGTTTTCTCTCCCCGAACAGCTCCAGCAGCGTTATCTCACCATCGTCGATCCAACTATCGACGAATCTGCTACGGCGTCAGCGGAAGGGCGTTCTCAAGGTTTTTGGGACGGCGTTAGGAACTGGAACAAGTCGCCGATTTGGGGCGTTGGGCCGGGGTGCCACGGTCTGGCGACGGGCGAAGGGTATCAAGCCCACCATCTCTACGGACAAATTATCAGCGAACTCGGTTCTATCGGTGCGGTTGCCTACGCCTTCCTTGTGATCTGTTATTTTTTGACGCACTGGGAAGCACACCAGTTTTACAACATACTCAACGACGCTGGACGCGGCAATGAAGCGATCTATTGCTACCGAGTCTCACTGGCCGTCGTCGTGACAGTGCTCATGCTCATGTTTCTCGGTTTTGGCGGACACAATGCGCTGCGTTATTCTTGGGTGTGGTACGCCGCCTTCCAAGGAATCGCGGTTACAATTCTGGCGGCCAAAGCCGATCTTCTCGTTCGCAGTCGCAGACGCGGAATCGCGCCACGCGATGTCAACTTCGACGAAATCAACGGAACCGTGCCGAACAAGTAGAGTAAGCGTTTGCGGATTGTTTCGTCATTCCTGCGTAGGCAGGAATCTAAAGCGAAGATGTTATCGAAGCGTTTGCACATGTTTTCATCGAATCCAAAGCCCAAACGTGACAACGCGCTACCGCGTCTGCTTGGGCCGTGTTCTTTGGATTCCTGCCTCCGCAGGAATGACGGACGTTGAATTCAACCGTGAACGGTTACTAGACCCGAATAAGCATCACGTCTTCCACCGTTTGTGCAACCACCAGTATTGGTCGGGGTGGCGACGGATTTGTTCTTCTAGTTTGCGTGTATACCACTCGGTTATTTCTCGCGGATTGGTCACGCCTTTGGGAAGTGAACGCGGGTCGAGAAGTTCCGTTGCGTGCATACGAAATCGCATCCACGTCCCAGACTCGCGCGTCGATGTGCAGACGATTATCGGTGCGTCGTATTGCAAACTCAAGATCGCTATCGCCTTGAACGTCGATGCCGGATGACCAAAGAACGGTACCATTAGTCCGCGCCGACCCGCAGACTGATCGGCAAGGAATGCGACGGTGCCGTTGTGTTCGAGGACGCGAAGAATGTCGTCGTACCCTTCGTTCTTTGAGATCAGAAACTGTCCGGTCGTCTCGCGGCAGTCGCGGACAAAACGGTCGAGGAACGGGTTGTCAAGAGTTCGCGCAACCGAAAACGTCGGATACCCCATCGCGCCGAGAAAAAGTCCGCCGATCTCAAAGTTGCCGAAGTGTCCGGTGACGATGATCGTCGGACGCGAACGGTTTAGCTGCGCGAGAATCGGCGTGACGTTTTCGAGCGTCACCGACTGCCACCAGTTGTGCGAACCAATTTGACGACGGGCAAGAAACGTTTCGATCCCCATCAAGAGCAGATGTTCCCACATCGCGTAGATTAACTGCCGCCGTTCACTCGGCGACAAATCTGGGAACGCACGCTGCAAGTTCGCCTTGACGAGTCGCCGCCGAACCGGAATGACGTTCGTCATCACAAACGCCATCGCCCGCGCCAGCGCGAGTGCCATCTCCGGCGGAAGCGACTGCGCAACACACACAAGAAGACGAACAAATATGTAGACACACCAATCGAGTGCCAAACGAAATCGATGTGTAGTCACGGTGAAGTTTGTCTCCGTACTAGTACAAAGTTATCCCATTGATCTTCGTATCCGCAGATTTCACAGATTCACGCAGATTGTTGTTGCATCGTTTACAAGCAGTTCTTTTTTCTCACACAAAGGCACGAAGGCACAAAGAAGAATTTTAACGCGGAAATCGCGGAAGGACTGAAAGACGCGGAATTCAGAACTTCCGCGTCTTCCGTTTTTCCGTGTGTTCCGCATTCTCTCTCCTCTTCGTGCCTTTGTGCCTTCGTGTGAACAAAAAAGAACTGCCAATAAAGCAAAAAATCTGCGACAATCTGCGGCATCTGCGGATTCAAAATAAACGCTGTTTCGATAACTCCGTACTAGAACGAGAATATCGCGTCGAATCCGCCAGCGAATTGGTTGAGCGATGTGCCGTTGTTGAAGAGTCTGTCGCTCGCCGACGTTGCGGTGTCGTAACGAATTTCGCCGCGAAGTTTCAGCCGTTCGAGCGGAGTCCAGTTTACACCGAGGGTCGTTTGGAAAAAGTCGCCGCCAGCGGTCATCACTTCGTTGTCGCGGCACCACTCAAACCGCGCACCGGTTGTCCAGCGGTCGTTAATCGTGTAGATGAGGTGATTGTTGATCGCATACGCACTCAAACGATTATCACCATCGTTGAAGTTGCTCAAGTCGTACTGGAGCATGTAAAACAGTTTCTTGCCGAGCGGACGTTCCCAGACGATTGACTGAACGAAGTAGTCGCCGAGCAAAGCTGTACGCTCTTCGCCGTTTGGAAACACGCCGTTGTTGCGTTTCCCCGCGTTGATGTAGTACGACACGGTTCCACCGAGCGGCATCGCTTGCGAAAAACCTGCGAGAGCCGCTTGATCGTTAAAACGGTTTGCAAATCCGTTGTCGAAACCGGTTGTCCAAGCGGCGGTGAGTTTTGTCTTTTCGGTGAGTTGGTAGTCCGTTCGCACGCCGATGTGATTGATCGGTTCCATCCAATACGCGAACGAGTTACTCAAGAAAACGTTTTTGTCGATCTCCGAATACTCCCAACCAATCGGCGTAGCGAAAATCCCGCCCGTCACGAGCAGATCGCCGAATCCGACTTTCGCGTTGAGGTTGTTGAACGCCCAGCCATAATCGCCAGTTCCCCAGCCGTAGTCGAACGACTCATCGCTCCATTGTTGCATGCCGGGCGCACCGTAACCGTAAGCAAAGTCAACGTCAAACCCCCAGTCGAGACCGCGACTCGAATCGACTTCACGCGCGAACCGAAGCCAGAGATAACTCATGTTCGCATCGTTCTCTCTGCAATTTAGGCGAAGTACACCGCCGTTGTCTCCGGCACCGTGTGCATTTGCGTAAATGCCGCTTGCAATGAAGCCGCTCACCTTCAAACGCGAGCCAACTGTTTTGTACGCCGAAAGACCGCACGGGTCACACGGATTGCACGCCGTCACTTCTTCGCACGGCTCACACGCCGCGGGTTCACACGGGTCGCACGTTGCGGCTTGTCCCCAGCTTCCCGCAACAAACAAAACTCCGGCCCAAAAAATTGTCCAACCGCTTTTCATGAATGTCTCCTTGAGATACCGCGTAACGTGTTTCCGCAATGTCGCCCCCGCGATTCGCAAGTCTATCGACTTGAATGAACGAACCCTTGCAAGACATGTTTCGGATAGCTGCTACGCCGGTTATTCCTAAAAAGAGCATTGTGCGCGTCACGGGGTATGGACAAAAAGGTGAAGAAAAGAAGAATGGGAAGGTTTGCAGTGTGTGGTAAGTTTTGTGTGATGATAATCTGTTTGCGGTTTGCGACAGTGTATTTTCGCCCCAACGGGGCGACAGAACTTAGCCGTGGGTGAGCGGTATTCCGCGAACCCACGGTCAGCGAACCCCAAAAATCCGTAGCCCCAACAGGGCGAAAGAGACGAAGTAGAACAGATTCTTGCGCCCCGTTGGGG
>JBOFSQ010000047.1:0-32145 GCA_051651625.1 Thermoguttaceae bacterium
TAGCTGCGGCATTTTGTGATGGGAGTGTGCGTCCGATTTCGGACTCGATGGACAAAGCAACATTCCGCGACGCGATGAACCCAACAAGCGGACGCGCCTTCGCCGCGAACGCCTTCAATTAGTGCGTGACATTGTGACCGAGTGTATCATCACACTTTCATCGGGCGGACACGCAGGTCCGCCCCTACAGTATAAACGTTCTCTCTGACTTCCCGTCTTCGCGGGAATGACGGACTCTGCGTAGAATGGCAATGGCACTCGCTTACGCTTCGCGCTCTGATTGCGTCGCAACCGCCGGAAAACGGCCCGTATGTATGTGTGCGTCTCTATGAAACTTTTCCCAAAACTCTTGACAGTTGCGGCTCACCAGCGACAATGACACGATGTCGTTACTACTTTGCTGGCAACGGGATCAACTTTCACCATGAGGAGGAGTACCAATGACTCACACGAACGAACAGTGTCCGATGAATCCTGATCGCCGTAGATTGCTGGGCAAAATTGTCCTTGGCGGGGCGGGGATCGCTGGTCTTGCGTCACATCAACTTCTCCCAGAGGAGTCGATTCTTGCGGCGAGACTAGCAGACGACAATAGCGGTGCCTCTGATAGCGTTTCCGTCGATGCGCTTTCAGGGGCGACACGGGTTCACACAAACTGGGCCAAGTTTGCCGATCTAAAAAAACCGCTTGCAAAAGGAAAGATCGGCGGACTTTCCGTGGGGCGAATGATTCTTGGCGGCAACCTCATCGGCGGCTGGGCACACTCCCGCGACTTGCTCTATCCTTCTGATCTCGTGCGAGCATATCACACGAAAGAAAAAATCTTTGCCACCTACAAAATGGCCGAGGCATGTGGTATCAACACATATCTTGGTCACTTTTCGCAAGTCCATCTCTGCGAAGAATACTGGAACAAATACAACGGTTCGATTCAATTCTTTGGCGATTGCCGCAGCGAAGACGAGGTTAAGATTTGTGCCGACAAAGGTGCCGACGCCTGTTATATCAATGGCGAACGCACTGATACACTTGTACGCGAAGAAAAGTTCGATGAGATCGAAAAACAGTTTCGCGCGACGGAACAGGCTGGACTAATCAGCGGTCTCGGTGCGCATCGCCTCAAGACCGTTGTCGAGTGCGAGCGTCGTGGATACCGACCCGCCTTTTGGATGAAGACGATTCACCACCACAACTATCCGTCGGCCAAGAATGTAGAAGCGACGAAAGAGTACGAGTATTACAGCATCTTCTGCCACGAACCAGATGAGACGCGAGCGTTTATGCAGTCCGTTAATATCCCGTGGATTGGGTTCAAGACGCTTGCTGCGGGGGCGATTCACCCAAACGATGGTTTTCGTTTCGCATTTGAAAGCGGTGCCGACTTTCTCTGCGTCGGGATGTACGATTTCCAGATTGTTGACGATGTCAACACTTGCATGGCAATTCTCGACTCGCCAGTACAAAGAGTGCGAGAGTGGATCGGTTAAAAACCAAGAGAGGCGACCGCATAGCAGTCAACCTCTCTTGATAAAGAAGAATCCCAGCTTGGTGAAAGAATCTCTTCGTTGTACGATAGTCCAACGAAGAGACCTTTCAGGAAACGGAAAACCCTCTGTTTTTCAACCGAGCATCACGTTATTTGCAGGGGTTGCACGGATCGCACGGGGCACAAGGTTCGCAAGCGGTCTTGCACTTTCCGAAACCAGCGAAGAGTCCACGGAGCGAAAAGCGTGAGCCACAGCCATTCGCATCGCCACACGGGTCGCAGGCACCAGCGTCATCGCACGGATTGCATGCAGCTTCGCCGCAAGGATCGCAAGCCGACTTATCGCATGGACCGCAAGCCGCTTCATCGCACGGATTGCAGGAATTGCAACGGGCGAACAGCTTCGGGAAACGGAAGCTGAACCGCGGCAGGCAGCCGTCGTTGCAGCCAACATCGCCACACGGATCGCAAGCAGCTTCGCCACAAGGATCACAGGCCGACTTGTCGCAAGCACCACAAGCTTCGTCACACGGGCCACAGCCGTCGCCACACTTACCAAAGTTGAACAACTTCGGCATGCGGAACTTGAAGCACGGGCGGCAGTTCGTACTGCAAGCATCGGCGTCATCGCACGGGCCGCAAGCGGCCTCGTCGCACGGCCCAGCTTGGTCGCACGGACCACAGGCAGCTTCATCACACGGGTTACAGTTTGCCAAGCGGCGGAGACCCTTGAAAAGGTCAAAGCACTTGGCGCGAGGGGCACACGCTTCCTCGCAGGGGTTGCAAGGATCACACGCATTGCAATCGTTCGCAAATGCACGCGCTCCAAGAACCATCGTGACAACAACGGTTGCCATCAAAATTCTCGTCTTCATGGGGCCGACTCTCCTTTTCCTGTTTTTGTCTTTCCAACATACCCCAGCAATCCATTTGCAGGGAGTCTCCGCCGACTCACTGCGGGGTGCATTGTTCCGACACTCTACTTTTTGGCGTCAGTCGCTTTATGTCACCCGGCGGGCAACTCAACTCCATTCCGCGTGCTGACTATCCCCCGACGCGCTACCAAAAACGCATCTCTACTCAAGGGCCGCAGGTCTTATCGGCGTGGCCACCAAACGACATTAAAGCTGCGCGGGGGTTTTTGTAAATTGGATAAAAATAACGATAGACGTAAGATTGGCGATTAAACAGACAAGGAAGAACAGGAAGAGTTTGGCGGCAAACCACAAACTTCGCAATTTCCCCCACCTATTTTTGGACAATACCTCATGTCACAAGAACGATACCTGAAACCCGAAGTAATTCGTACTATCAAGCGACTTGATCTGCGGGCGCAGTTCATTGTACGCGGGTTTATGCACGGCCTACACGCCAGCCCACTTGCCGGATTTTCTGTCGAGTTCAGCGAACACAGAAAATACACACCCGGCGATGACCCAAACGACATAGACTGGCTCGTCTACGCAAAGACCGAGAAATACTACGTCAAAAGATTTGAGGCAGAGACCAATCTCACTGGTTATCTCGTCGTCGATACCAGCCGTTCGATGGACTACACATATCGGCAAGAGATGACGAAGTTCGACTACGCCATCAGTCTGGCCGCCGCCCTCGCATACCTCATGATCCAACAGCGCGACCCCGTCGGACTCGTCACGTTCGACGAAAAACTCCGTTCGTCGCTCAAACCAAAGGCACGCAAGACGCAGCTCGGCACAATCCTCTCGCTCCTTGCGCACCTCAAACCGAGTGGAGAAACAAATCTAGCAACATCGCTGATGCAACTGGCGGCCATGCTCAAACGTCAGTCGCTAGTGATGATCTTCAGCGACCTGCTTGTCGAGCAAGACAGCATAATGCAAGCACTCCATTGCCTCAAACACGCAGGGCACGACGTGTTACTATTTCACGTCCTTGACGAGGCAGAAGTTAACTTTCCGTTCGGTGGACGCGTCGAGTTAGAAGACCCAGAAACGCTCGAAAAGATACGCGCCGACGCCGACGCCCTCCGCAGCGACTACGTCGGTGCGCTTGCGGAGTTCCGCGAACACCTCGCCCGCGAGTGCCACAAAAACCGGATAGATTATGTCCCGCTCGATACAAGCATCCAGTTCGACCGCGCACTCGTTGAGTATCTTTCACGACGAGCAGCACGGTGATACAAAACGTTCATCGAGGGCGTGGTTGCCGCGTTTCACCGTTACTGCGATCACCACGATATGACCCGCGTCCATTACCACGCGACGAAGAATCTGGCCGCTGTGATGCCGATGGCTGCGACCCATCTGCGTAAGGCGCAGCCGCAGACGGTTGCGGCGGAGTTGGCGGAAGCGTGTTGGTTGCTGTTGGCGGCTGAACACCCGGCGGGACTGGCGGTGAAGCGGCAGACGCATTCGGGTCATTTGGATTTGGAGGCACCGCTGGTGCAGCCACACCTTCGGCTGGTGGTGTCGGTGTCGCCGCCGGATCGGGAGGTGGTGGTAAAGCCGCGACCCCGCCTTGAAGTTTTTCTCTCGCACGCTGCTCGGCGTCGGCTTTTTGTGCTTTCTCTTGGTCGATCCTTTGCAGTACGGCAAAACACTCCGTAACAGTGGCAACGCCATCGCCGTTGAGGTCGAGAAACTCAAACTCAGCGACAACGCCCTGCGTCCACGGCTGGCCATCGGCGTATTCGACCATCGTCAGTTGACAATCGCGGTCTTTGTCACGCTGTATAAACCACGGCGGAACGCCCACTGGAAGGTGATCATACGGTTCACTGGGACGGAACGGAGCGATCATCGCTCCAGACGCCGCTGTCGTCGTCCCGCCGAGTGCGGCGATGATTTCCGCCATCGAAAGACGCCCGTCGCGGTTTTTGTCGCTCCGATTGGCGTCGAACGGGAGCACACGGTTCCATTCTTGTTTGTCTTTGTCGAGAAATCCGTTCCGGTTGCGGTCGTATTTCTCCATTAGTTCACGGGCGTTCTTCTCGACTGGCGAAAGCGTTGACGCGGCCTGCCGCGAACCGCCACCGGCGGTGACTGTAGCCGTCGGCACCGCTTGACCAAACGGTGTTACAGTGGCAGCGGGTGTTTTCTCGCCAAACGGTTGAACGAGTGCGGAAGGTGCGGCAGTACGATTACGTCCACCGCCGAACATGCTGGCCCCCGAAGCCGCAGCAGGAGCGGAACCACCAGCAGGCGAACCAGCAGCAGCGAGCGAGTTGAGATTGACGGGCTGATTCGGGTCGCGTCCCATCCGCTGGAGCATCATCATTGCAAATGGGCGACGCTGTTCAGGAATCTCGTTGAGCGTGAGAACGCCATCACCGTTGGCATCCATTGTTCGGAGAACCTGAACGAGACGGTCTGAAGTTCCGCCCGGTCCACCGCCCATCATTCCGGGCGGTCCGCCCATCATGCCGGGTGGAGGCCCACCCATCATTCCCGGTGGTCCGCCCATCATACCCGGTCCGCCGCGCATGCCACGTTGGCCGTCACCACGGGGCGAGTCCTGACCAAAAGTTTCCGCAGAAGCCGCAAGCCCAATGACCAGCAGCGATACACCAAGCGATACGAAGTGTCGCATATTAACCTCGTTAGTTTGTGGAAGGTTTCACAGACCGAAAGTATAACCAAGGCCGCAGCAGTTTACACTAAAACTGCGAAAACTGTTTGTCACGTCGGTCGAATATCCAGCTCAAGCGATTCAAATAGACCAGCACGATACCGCTCAACGGCGATTGCCCCCATCACGGCATTGTCGGTACAGAGCGATGGCGGCGCGATAACGAGTCTGAATTTTTCGGCATCTGCCGCTTTGGCGAGACGCTCTCTGAACGGCCCGTTCGCAGCAACGCCACCGCCAACGCAGAGAGTTGGCGATTTCGTCTGGCGAACGGCTTGAACACACTTCGTAACCAGCGCACTCACCGCAGCTTCTTGAAACGATGCGGCGAGGTCGGCGGTCTCTTGCGGTGACAGTTCAATAGCGGAAAAATCGACTTTTCCGACGCCAGCAATTTGATAACGCACCGCAGTCTTGATACCGCTGAAGCTCCATTCGAGACGTTCGGGCTGGTCGATGAACGCTTGTGGAAACTTGAAACGGTGCGGATTTCCAGTGCGGGCGATGCGTTCGATGTTGGGGCCGCCCGGATACGGCAGACGCAACATCGCCGCAACTTTGTCGAACGCTTCGCCTGCAGCGTCGTCTATCGTCCCGCCAATCTGTACAAACTCCAGCGGCGTCACGCAGCGAAAAAGGGCAGTGTGCCCGCCGCTGACAATCAGTCCCAAACACGGAAAAATGTCGGCACCGGTTTCGTTTGCCGCCATACGACAGGCGTAGATATGTGCTTGCAAGTGGTTAACTGCGATGAGCGGTTTTTGGAGTGCGAGTGCGAGTGTCTTGGCGGCGACGAGACCAACTAGGAGCGAACCTGCGAGTCCGGGGGTGTTGGCGACGGAGATCGCATCAATGTCGTCGAGCGTTACGCCTGCGAGACGCAACGCTTCGTCGATGACGGGCAGAATGTTTTCCAAGTGCGCACGCGAAGCAACTTCGGGAACGACGCCGCCAAAACGCTGATGCAACGAATCTTGCGACGCCACGACCGCACCAAGCACCGACAACGTATCCGTCACCACCGCCGCCGCCGTTTCATCGCACGTCGTCTCTAACGTCAAAATCTTTAGCACGCTCTCACAACCTTTCTCGCAAGCACAATTTTCAGACGGAGCGAGTATACGCAGCGAGACTTGTGTGTCAAGGATGACTTCGCATACTTGCAACTGCTCGGCAGGCTGTGGCGATTGCGCAGAATGTAGCGACGTAAATCAAAATGCATGGCGATTTTCCGCAAGCAATGCGCCATATTGTTTGCGCAGACGACCTACACTCATGGTAGACGCAGGATAGATGCTCCCGAAAAGCGTCTACCCAGCCAATACGATATGCCGATAAATCAGGTGCGTATCCCTCGATTGACGAGGGCGAAGTCACTCTTCTGACCTACCCACACGGGTTTCACGATCATGTCTGGTATACAAAGTAACGTCGGACTCGTTTCTGGAATTGACTACAAGAGTCTTGTAGATCAACTCATCACTATCGAGCAGTATCCCGCAAAGCGTCTGGAGCAGCGGGCTGAGCTGTTGTTGAACCAGCAGACAGCATTGGCACAGCTCATTGGTCAGTTCACCTTGGCGAGCTTCATGTTCACAAACTTGGGGAAGGCCTCCGTCTACGACCGAACCGACCTCGCTTCTAGCAGCACACTTTTGACCGCAGCGAAAAGCGGAAACGGAACGCCCGCGCCGGGGACGTACACTTTCACACCCGTCCGCGTTGCCCAAAGTCAGCAGTCGATCTCGAATGGTGTTGCCAGCGACACCGTCGCGCTCGGAAAAACAGGGACGGTGAGTGTACGATTCGGACGCGATATGAGTAGCGATGTAACCCTCGCAAATATCAACGGCGGCGAAGGGTTTGAGAAAGGATACATCCGCATCACCGACGCCAGCGGTTTTCGCGCCACGGTCGATTTGCGGCAGGCGTTGTCAATAAACGATGTCGTCGATGCAATCAACAAGAATCACGACGTTGATGTATACGCCGAGGTTAAAGGTGATCGTCTCGTCATCACCGACATGAGTGGCGGCACTGGAACACTCAAAATTCAAGATCTCACCGGCAGCAAGACCGCAACATCGCTCGGTATCGCCGGTTCCGCCGACACCGATGGTGTCATAACCGGAAACTCGCTTCTCCGCATCGGCGACAAAACTCAGCTCTCGTTCATCAACGACGGAAACGGTCTCGTATTCGATAAATACTGGGACGACCTCGTTATGAAGTTGTCGGACGGGACAGATGTGCGAGTCGATTTCAACAAACTCAGCACGACGACGGAAATTGAAGCCGGTGCGCCAGAACGGCGCACGGAACAGACAATCGGCGACCTCCTCAAAACAATCAACGATGCTGGTGCTGGCAAGCTCGTCGCCTCGGTTTCTAGCGACGGGAAACGTCTCGTCTTCACCGACACAACGTACACAGCGGGCGGCACCGAGATGAAGATCACGTCGCCATCGACATCGCCAGTGTTGCAATATCTCGGTCTCTCCAGCGGTGCAACTGCCAACGGTTCGGTCGAAATTTCTAGCAATGGAGGGCAAGTCACAACGCGACAACTTCTCGGTGACCTCGACAGCGTTTTGACATCCAACTTACTCGGCGGTCGCGCACTCGACGCTCTCAAAGCGGGAAGTACGATTGAAGTGCAAGACCGCAACGGCAACAAAGGTTTTCTCGTCTTCTCGCAGGCCGACATCGACAAGATGCAAACGGTCAACGGGGCGATGGATGTCATCAACAAAAAACTCAAGACCGCATATCAAACCGCACCATCGACCGACCCCGGCAGTGCCGATCCCGGACTCGGTATGCCCGGCGTTGGCGAAGAAGATACTGAAGTCGGCGACAGTACAATTCCAGATGACTACGACGACGGTTTGCCGCGTGTCAGCATCGGACTTGAGTTGCGGATGAATTCTTCTAACTCTGGTTTTGAATTGATTGATACGACGGCGAAGACGGCATCGAACGTCGTCTTCAAAGACGTGAAAGCCGCCACCGATACGACGCCCGGACTCGCCGCGATATTCGGACTCAACACCACCAGCGAAGCATCGTCGCGCATCCGCGGAACTGACCCCGGCTTCCAAAGTGTGTCATACAATACGGCACTGTCGTCGCTCAACGGTGGCAAAGGCGTTTCATTCTCCGGTGCGCAAGTCGAGTTAACAAACTCGGCTGGTTCGTCGGTGAAGTTGTCGCCGCAGGAGAAAGACTTGAAAACGGTCGGCGATGTTATCGACTGGATCAATCGGAGCGGAATCAGACTGGCCGCCAAGATCAATGCCACCGGTGACGGGATCGAGATCACGGATCAATCCGGCGGAACGGGAGCGATGACGATTCGGGACGCCTCAACGTATTCGACGTTCGCCAAAGACCTCAAAATCGCCGGTGTCGTCACACCAACAAAAGACGATTCGGGAAACGTCACTGCTCCTGCCAAACTCGACGCAAGTTTTTCTTACAAAGTTACGGTCGAGGCGACCGACACGCTGAATACAATCCGCGACAAGTTCAACAAACTCAATGGCGGTTTCACAACATCGGTCGTCAACGATGGGACGGGGAATCCGTATCGCCTTTCGTTCACTGGAAACCAGACCGGAAGCGCAGCGAAGATGGTGATCGATCTCTCTGCACTCGGTCTTGAAACAGAAGTGATGACGAAGGCCCAAGACGCAGTAATGATCTACGGCGACATCAACACCGGTGCGAGTCTCACTATCACGTCGAAGACCAACACGTTCAAAAACGCCGTTCCCGGAATCGACATTACCATTAATGGTGTTTCTAGCTCGCCGATTACAGTCACAAGTATAAAAACGAGCACCGACATCAAGGCGTCGCTGACGACGTTTGTCGAAAACTACAACAAGTTCACCGAGGCACTCAAGGCGATTACCGCATACGACGCCAAATCCGACTCACGGAAAATCCTCAACGGCGACCCACTTGCACACCGGTTGGACGTAGATTTCACGGAAATGCTCCAAAAAAAGTTCAACGATTTGGGGACGATTAGTTCGCTTGCCGATCTTGGGGTTTCGATGTCGAAAGCTACGTTTGATAAAGATAAAAATGTCATCTCTTACGGTGGCAAGATGGTGTTCGACGAGGCCAAGTTCGACGCATTGTACGCCTCCGATCCCGACGCGATCAAAAACTTCTTCATGGGAACGCGCGAGAAATACAACTCCGAAAAGAAGGTGATGGAGACCGTAAACGACGGCTTCTCCGCGCGGTGGACAAAACTCTCCGACACGATCACGGCGAAGGACAAATCACTCTGGTCTTCGCGGGCCGCGTCGATGGACAAACAGGTCGAAGACTACGTTATCGCTGCTGAACATATCTACGCCCGATGCGAAACGAAGCGAACTTTGATGATGAACAAGTTTTATCGGATGGAAGAAGTGATGGCAAAGATGCAGTCTGATCTCAATGCCATTTCAAGCATGGCGACAGGTTCCACGTCGGGCAATAGTTCGAGCAGTATGTAGCATTGCGATGGAGTTTTTTGCATGGATGCTGGACGTTCTTTCGGTGCAGTCGCGTTCTTGGTTTGTCTGGCGGCATGTTTGTCTGGAGTCGCGGCGTCGCCGCGTTCGCCGTGGGAACGCACGATGCGTGTGAAGTGGCAAAACGCCATCATCGTCGATGCGATGAACTCGCTTGCTGGCAGCCTCAAAACGAGTCTCGTCATCGACCGGCGCGTCGATACCGAGATTCGTCTCACGTTTTCTGCCGAGGGGACGGTTACGCAAGTTTTGGAGCAAGGTCTCGCGCCGCACGGGCTTGCACTCTTCACAACGGATTCGCTCGGTTACATCGCGCGGAGTGAAGACATCGCGTCTCTGGCGCACCGCATCGACGAAGCGACAAAGCGGTGTGAACAACTTCCGACGAAATCGCGCGCGACACTTTCAAAGACAACACCAGCGGTAACAGTACCGCACCTTTCCGACCCGCGCGAAACGCTCGCCGACATCGCTCGCAAGAACAAACTGACTTGGCGCAACCTCGACGAACTTCCACACGACCGATGGCGAGAAACAGTCTTCCCGCCGATGCCGCTCGCGCAACTGCTAACGATCATCCTCGCCGGATTCGACGCAACGTGGGACATTGATTCCGACGGCAAAACGCTCGTGATTGTGAGACGCAACTGATTCCATTTGATCTTCGTATCCGCAGATTTCACAGATTCACGCAGATTGTTGTTGCATCGCTTACAAGCAGTTCTTTTTTGTTCACACAAAGGCACGAAGACACAAAGAAGAATTTTAACGCGGAAATCGCGGAAGAACGGAAAGACGCAGAAGTTCAGAATGCAGCGTATTCCGTTTTTCCGCGTGTTCTGCGTTCTCTCTCCTCTTCGTGCCTTTGTGCCTTCGTGTGAACAAAAAAGAACCGCTGGCAGATACAAAAAATCTGCGACAATCTACGGCATCTGCGGATTCAAAATGAACGCTGTTTCGACAACTTTTTACTAGGCCCCCGCCGAGTACGCGGGGGTGACGAAGAAGGAGATTCATTGTGCAATACCTCACGCAAGACACCGCCGCAGTAGATATGCGTGCAATGTCGATTCGCGCAGTCGTCACCGACATCGACGGCGTACTCACCAACGGCACGTTCGGTTACGCGACTGAAGACACTATGAAGTTTTTCGATGCCCACGACGGACAAGGGCTTGTCATCGTGAAGGATTTGGGGTTTGTGACGGGCGTGATTTCTGGTAAATCAAGTGAAGCTAATCGTCGTCGCGCGCGGGAGTTGCGTCTCGACTTCTGCTGCGAATCTGTTGACAACAAAATCGCAATGTTCTTGAAAGTCTGCCACGACTTCGCACTCAAACCGAGCGAGTGTCTCTACGTTGGTGATGATCTGCCGGACATTCCGGTATTGCGTGCAGTTGGAGTTGGCGTCGCTGTTGCCAACGCTTCGCCACATCTTGACCGTTTCGCACTTCTCAAGACGCAGCGCACCGGCGGTCACGGCGCAGTCCGCGAGGCGATAGACTGGCTCCTCCAGCGTCAAGGCAAACTCGAAGAGACCGTGATGCGCTACGCAAATCTCACGGGGTAAGAGTTTTGTAACCGTTCACGGATTTTTGAGGAGTCTCACACAAAGGCACGGAGAAGAATTTTAACGCGGAAAACACAGAAGAACGGAAAGACGCGGAAGTTCTGAATTCTGCGCCTTCCGTTCTTCCGCGTGTTCCGTGTTCTCTCCTCTTCGTGCCTTTGTGCCTTCGTGTGAACACAAAAGAATTGCCACTTAACGACGCATCAAAATGCCACCGTCTCACCCGGCATTGCACACGGATATTTTCCCGGCGCGAGCGGTACGACTGGCGGTGTTGCGTCGAATGAAAGTGTGTCGATGTTCGGGCAGAGCGAGAGGTCGGACGCAACGATCTGATCCCACGTTACGATCTGGCCGGAGTTCATTGCGGCACGTCCGAGCAGTGCGGCGAAGTTCGCCTCGGCAGCACGGTGGCCTTCGTTGTACGGTTTGTCGCCGCGAATTGCGTCAATGAACAAGTCCCATTCTGTTTGGTACGGATTTGGTTCTGGCTCCGAAAACGTCCAGTTTTCTGTACCTTTCGCCAACGTCTGATTCGGGAAGAGTCGCGTCTGCGCGGCACCCAAGTTGTCCATGATGATCGCCGAACCTTTTGTCCCGTGTACAAAGTCGCTGTAACGGTTGAAGCAACCGTTTCGGTACCGACCGTGCGAAGAGAGCGTCGCGCCGTCGGCGAACGTAAACTCTTGGTAGTAGTTGTCGAGCGTTTGGCCGCGAAGGTTTGGATCGTTTCGCCCGCCCATTCCGATAGCGGAAACCGGCCACGCATTCTTCGCCCAGCACGCAACGTCGATATTGTGGATACAATAATCAATGTACATATCGCCGCCCGCCCAGTCAAAAAAATGGAAGTTGCGAATCTGATACGCGACTTCGTTCTGGTCGGGTTGCGGCGTCGTGGCTTGATGCGGATTGTGCATGCGATAACCGCGAAGGTGAACGAGGTCACCAATCGCACCGTCGTGAATGCGTGCAACGACAGCTTCGCGTGCCTTGCAGTGACGCCACATTAATCCGCACGCAACTTTGAGATTTTTCGCGTCTGCTTTGCGAACGGCGGCCTGTAATCTCCGCGTCCCGGGCGAGTCGGTCGCAAACGGTTTTTCCATAAAAACGTGAACGCCACGCTCAACCGCATACTCAACGTGAAGTGGCCGAAAGACCGGACACGTCGCAAAGATCGCAATGTCTCCCGGATTCAAAACGTCTATCGCTTTTTTGTATGCGTCGAAACCTGAAAACTGCCGGTCTGGCGGAATCTCGAGTTTTTCGGGCGTCTCTTGGAAGTGCGCAACGAGACCTTGACTGCTCGCGTTTACGCGGTCGGCGAAGACATCGGCTATCGCAACGAGTTGCGACGGGCCGGGCACGGACAGTGCGTTGATCACCGCACCACATCCGCGCCCGCCCGCACCAACAAGCGCGATGCGAAGAACACCATTCTCCGCAGCATGAACGCGCGGCGCGTTCGCCAGCGACGCAAGCGCAGCACCAGCAACCGCAACGGTTCCAGCGCGATTGAGAAATTCACGACGTGTTGTCTTCATCGAATTGTCTCCTTCAAAACAGATGCAGCGAGCGCGAGGTCGTCTCGCGTTGTCACTTTGATATTCGTTCGCTCCGACTCGACGAGGTGTACCGCGACGCCCAAACGTTCGACGAGTTGGCTGTCGTCGGTTGGCGTGAAGTCGCCGCGTTTTTGATACGCTTCGTCGATCAGTCGTCGTTCAAAAACTTGCGGCGTGTGCGCTTCCCAAAGGTTTTCGCGCGGAACCGTTGCCTCAATCGTAGACGCGATTTGCGATGACCGTTTGAGTGTACCGACGAGCGGTGAAGCGAGTATCGCCGCACGATGCGCCGCCGCCGCTGCGAAGACCGAATCAATCGCACGCCCCGTCACGCACGGACGAGCCGTGTCGTGAATCGCAACCATCGTCGCGTTATCACGAACGGCGCGAAGTGCGTTTGTGACAGAATCGTACCGCTCCCGCCCACCCGTCACAACATCAAGACGCCACGCAAGAATCGTATCAGCAAAGTCGGTACGAAATTTTTCAGCAAGATCGGCGGGGACGACCACGATTGTTTGCACGACGTCGCTCCGCGAGACAAACCGTTCCGCCGAATACATCCACATCGGTTTGTCGTTCAAGACGACAAACGGTTTGCGCGGTTCTGTTTCGTTGCCGCCGAAGCGCGTCCCTGCGCCAGCGGCCAGCAAGATTGCGGCGAATGTCGGTTTCATGACGCCGGTTGCCCTTCAACGTAGACGGTGCTCGGCATTGGCGTGAGTGACCACCCCGAAACTTTTTTCGCGCTCACCGTCGATGTTGTTTGCGTTGGCACGATGCGCACAAGAAACGTTTTTGGCTGGTCGTTTTCGTCACGAAACGTCACCGCATAGATGAGCGGGACGATGTTTTTTTCGGGCGAGAACGCGACCGGTTCGGCACGGTAGAGCGAGATTGTAGACTTACCGCGAAGGGCGATGAGTGTGCGGATGAGTTTGTTATCGACGATGTTGTGAACAGCGCGGTGCGTAGATGTCTCCGATTTTTCGGTGAGACGATTCCACCATTCTTCGTGGTCGCCGACTTCGGCGCGCGACCAGTACGGTAACGTCATTGCGGCGATTTGCGGGATGTTGTCGTCTTGCACGGTGTTGAACCAGAGGCGTGCGAACTGGTCGGCGTCGCGGCGGAGCAGGGCGGTGTAACCGACCCAAAACGTCGATACTGCCACCGACGAAATGATCGCAAGCGCGATTCCCGCAAGCGCGGCGCGACGCCCGATGAGTGTTCCATCGGCGCGTGCGATTGATGCAAGTGAAACGCACGCAAGCAGTACCGCTGCCACCGCGAAAAAACTCCACCACACATTGATAAACGTCAAAAACGACGCCGCCCCGCAAATCGCCGACAATATCGCAGCAACACTCCACGCGGCGTACTTCACTTCATCTTCACTGGCGGCATCATTCCAAGAAATTGCTGACATTTAGAACCTCACTTTCTTCGCAAATTGAGTCTTGTCATCTCCTCGTCAATCGACTGGACTGTGTATCTGATTTGCTCTTCGGTGTGGAGCGATGTGATGAAGAATCGCAGTCTCGCCGCACGCTCTTCGACCGCAGGGTGCAAAATCGGCTGGACGTTAATGCCACGCTGAAACAGTCCTTCGGCAAGCTGTAACGCACCGATTGATTGACCCACAATCACCGGAATCACCGCCGAATCACGGCTCATTCCCGTGTCGAGCGAAGCGTTCTGTGCAAGTTTTAGAAAGAGTGCGGCGTTTTGGCGAAGACGTTCGGTACGCTGCGGTTCGCGCTCCAAGATGCGAAGCGCAGCCAACGCCGCTCCCGCTGCCGCTGGCGGCATCCCAACACTGAAGACAAATCCCGGAAGCGTAAACTTGAGATATTCAACAAGCTCCTTGCTCCCCGAAATGTAACCGCCACAACTCGCAAACGTCTTGCTAAACGTACACATCCAAACATCAACATCACTCGGATTCACTCCGAAATGTTCACCAATACCGCGACCAGTCTTGCCGAGTACGCCCATCGAGTGCGCTTCGTCAATCATCAGAAGTGATTTGTGCCGCTTCTTGAGGTCAACAAGTCGCGGCAAGTCGGGATAGTCGCCGTCCATACTGTAAACGCCTTCAGCAACAATCAGCACGCGACGATACTCGCCGCGATGTTGCTGCAAAATCCAGTCGGCGGCTTCGATGTCGTTGTGCGGAAACGGACGCCGCCGCGCACCCGAAAGAATCGCCCCCTGCACGATGCTGTTGTGTGCAAGTGCGTCGTGCAAGATGAGGTCGCCTTCGCCCATCAAGTGTCCGATGGTGCTCTCGTTCGTCGCGTGACCGCCGACGAGAACAATCGTTGATTGCGTTCCAAGAAACTTTGTGATTTCCCGTTCCAATTCCTGATGCAACGGCTTCTCGCCAGAGACAAGCCGCGACGCCGAAACGCTCGTTCCGTACCGCGCACACGCATCTTGCGCCGCGCGAGTCACTTCCGCATCGCCAGACGTACCGATGTAGTTGTAACTCGAAAAGTTAATCATCTCACGACCAGCAATCTGCGTCCGATCACCAGTAATCCCTTCGTGAACATCGAAGAAGTGTCCGAGTCCGGTTTGCGCGAGGAAGTCGAGTCGTTCACGCAACCGGCGATATTCCGGGAACGCAGCGATAACGTAGTTCTCCTCACCAATCTCGGTCGTGGCGACAACTTCACGACTCTGCTTCGTCCGCGCAACGCCACCAAGGTATTGACCAACCGCACGCGCAACGAGTTCCGCCGTCGTAAGCTCCGGCAAAAGCGACTCTGGAAACTGCCCGCCAAAACGGTCTTCGAGTACCGCAAGAATTTCCATCCGCTCCAGTGAATCGAGTCCGATTTCGGTGAGGTCGGTACTCGGCGTAAGCGTAGCCGCACGCTCTTTTCCAACGCGGCGAACATCTTCGAGAACGATGGTCACGATTGTGTCGTGGTCAACGTTTTCCGCGTTCGCAACGACCGTCTTCGGCGTCGGCGCGGGGGATGTTGGTCGCGGCGAAGACGGTGTTGGCGTTGTCTCCGTCGTTCGCGCCACCATCGCTCCGTGCCGAACAATCTTTGCAGGAGCCTGCGGTGCAGCCGTCGCTTCGACGAGATCGGATTCAACAACTTCGCCACCGATGACCGTCGGAAACGTGACGCCCGCAGATGTCCATCGCACAATCTCGTTGAGTGTACCGCCCAAAAAACCGGTTCGGCAAACGTGTCGCTGAATCTTCCCGCTTGACGTTTTCGGAATGCTCCCCGACTTCACGAGGACGACCGCATCGACATTGATTTCGTGTTCGAGCGCGACGCGGCGACGAATCTCCGCAAACAGAACTTCCGACATTTCACCTTTGAAACGTCGTTCAACTTCTTGGACGACGACGAGCCGTTCAACGCCGTCGTTTGCCTCGGCGAGAAACGCTGCACCGCCGAGCGGGCGGAGCGACGTGTCGGCCTTCAAGACCGTCGTTTCGATGTCTTGCGGGTATATGTTGACGCCGCGAATGATCATCATATCTTTGATCCTTCCGGTGATGAACAGTTCACCATCAAGAAGGAAACCGAGGTCGCCCGTCCGCATGTGATTGCGTTTGTCGTCGGAGTCTGCGAGAGTGGCGTGAAACGTCGCGGCGGTGGCTTCGGGATTGTCCCAGTATCCGTGTGCCATGCTCGGCCCGGAGACCCAAACCTCGCCAACGTGCCGGTCGGCAAGTTCAATGCGTGATTCGGGATCAACAATGCGAACGACTTGATCAATGATGCTGCGTCCGCTTGAAACGAGTTTTCGCGCACGTCTGTGCGTTTCGTCAACTTCGCACGCTTCTCCGACGGCGAGTTTGTCGGCGTCAAAAACTTTTATGATCGGTTCGTCGGCAACGAATCCGCCAGTAACGAGGAGCGTTGCTTCGGCGAGTCCGAAACACGGATAGAATGCGCTCCGCTGAAATCCAGCCGGTGCAAACTTTTTGGAAAATGCGTCGAGCGTTTCGGGGAGAATCGGTTCTGCACCGTTGAACGCAACCTTCCACGACGACAGATCGAGCGTTGCCACTTGTTCGTCTGTCACTTGCCTGACGCAAAGATCGTAGGCGAAGTTCGGGCCGCCGCTGGTGTATGGGCGAAACCGCGAGATCGCTTCGAGCCACCGAATTGGACGCTGGAGAAACGTCAGCGGCGACATAACATAGTTTGTACCGCCAACAAATACCGGCTGAATTATCCCGCCTATCAGCCCCATATCGTGATAACTCGGCAGCCAAAATACACCGGAACCGCTGCGGGTGTGTTCAAATCCGAGGTGAATGAGGCGTGAATTGTGGAGGAGATTTCCGTGCGTGAGCATCACACCTTTGGGCGTTCCGGTGGAGCCAGACGTGAACTGAAGGAACGCAAGCGTCTCGTGTGAGATGTTTGGGTGACGCCAGTTATCTTCGAACGTGTCCTCAAGCGTGTCGGTTGCGAGCCACGGGATTTCGCGGAGGCTTGGTGCCTCGTCGAGCATCGTGACGACTCGTTCCTCAACGTCGCGCGTTGTGAACGCGACTGCGGCGCGGGCACTGTCGCAGACCGCCTGAATTCGCAGGATCGACCGGTTTTTCCGCGGCGGGTAGACCGGCACCGCAATCGCGCCGCCGTACAGGCAACCGAAGAACGCGGCGATGAAGTCGAGTCCGGGCGGATAGAGCAAGAGGACGCGTTCTCCAACGAGTCCGTGGTCTTGAATCCACGCACCGATACGGCGTGCGAGACGGTCAAGTTCACCGTTGGTCATCGCACGTTCGATTTCGAGTCCACCCGAAAGATATACAAAAGCATCGTCGTCGCGCTGGGTGTGGGCACGGTACTGGAGAAGCTCGACGATATGCTGGCAAGTCAAAATGGTTTCATACATAGCGCAAAAGGATACACGCTTCCGAAAACAATGCAAGCGGGCACCGAATGAGACGGGCCATATTTTTTTCGCGTAGGGGCGGTGTACGGACCGCACCTACAGCGTTGCACCGCGAATTTCACTCCGCATTTTGACACTCAATCGCGTCAACGAAGAATGCCGAATTGTCATCCGTTGCGGCGAGATTGCAGAAGCCGAACCAGTTTAGCGACTTCCAATCGGGTTGAACACACGCGATTTTGTCGAACCGTTTTTCGGTGCCGTCTGGAAACGTCAGTTGCAGTTGCCACGTCCCGTCGGCGGCGTCGCCGAGTGTTGCGGTGATGTCGAAACGTACCCACGCGCCGACCGGAAAGTCTATCGGTTCAACACCGTGAAGTTGCAGCTTCCCGCCAGCGATACGAAACGTTGGGCCAGCTTTGTACGGCGATGAACTGTCACGCAGTTCAATGTACGGAAGCGCGTTCGGCTCGACTCGTACCGCAAACGAAACCGCAACACGACCAGTCTTGTAACGCGGATCGTAATGGAAGTGCGGATTGAATCCTTGCTTCAAATCGTTCGCGTCGCCAACACGCAAACACTTCGTCCCCGAAAACGGATCGTCACCAACAACACGAATTAGATCGCTGCGACCTTCGTCGCTGATCGTCGCTTTCGGTACGCTCACCGTTCGCGGCGTCTCGAAGTTTTCGTTGATAATGACCGGCAGAGCTTCTGGTTTTGGTGGCGGGAGCGGGCGTTCGGGGTGCGGATAGTTCTTCGCAAACTTCACCCACGCCGCGTCGCCGTAGACGCCAGCCTTTTCGTAGTCGAATCGTTTGAAACCGACCTTGAATGCGGGCGAGTCGTCAGGAAGCGTGAAGTCGCCGTGTTTTGGGTCACGAAACTTCGGATCGGCAACAATCGAACCTTCATCGTGCCCCGTCTGCTTCTGCCACGCCGCCAAATCGAGACCGCTCGGAAAAACTTTCGCCATATCGGCGTTCGGATTCCAGTAGAGATTCTGCTTCGTCACCACGCGGTCATCGCCCCAATGCTTCATCGCATCGCCACTCCACGGCGTACCGAAGAGGACACCTTCGTCCCAGTAGAAGATGTTGTTCTCAAGCGTGAACGACAGATGCTCCTCAACTCGCGTTCGCTGCACTTGGTCGGTGAGACTGTACGCCAAAATGTTGTTGCGAATGATGTTCTCTTTACCGTAGTGCTGGTGAAAAGTTCCCGTCTTCACGCGATAGACAAGATTGTTTTCGAGAACGATTCCAGTCGAACCTTCGTCGGTGTATAATCCCCAACCGCCGTAGGAATAGGCGTAGATGTCGTGGAAGACGTTGTTGCGAACGACCGTCCCCGGCGAGATGCCGAGCGTGTAAATCCCGCCCATATCGCTCATGACCCAATGGCCCAAATTGTGAACGCGATTGAACTCAATCGTATTGTGATGCGAACGCGACTCGGCGTAACCCCACTGCCAACCACACGAGATACCGGTGTAGTAAAACTCGCTCACGTCGTTGTGCCGAAGTGTGTTGTAGGAGCCGTGTCCGATCCAAAGTCCGACGCCGCCCATATCGAACTGTCCGCCTTCGCAGACGATACAATTTTCGACGGTGTTGCGGTCGGTTGATTCCATCGCATCGAGATTCGGTTCCCATCCGGTACCGATGTAAACGCCGCCGCCGCCGATGTCGTGAACGTAACTCTTCGTGAGTTTGCAATCGTTGCACGCTTGGTGAAACCTAACACCGTTCGTGGCGCCGCAACCGAACTCGCAACCTTCAAACGCAACGTTGCGGCAACCGTCAAGATCGACTGCAAACGGCAACGTACTCGCCGCCTGCCCGACGCTGAATCCCTGCGGCGGAAGCGTGTACGCCGTGTGACGAAATCGCAAGTTTTCAAACTTGATGTGCTCGACGCGGCCCGATGCGTCGTCTTTCGCGGTGTTCCCTTTGAACGTCAAGAACGCGGTTGCGATTGGCGCGACGATTTCGATTTTGTTTGGGTCTTCGCCTTCGCGCGGAATGTATGACAGCGTACCGGTTGCGCGTTCGAGAAACCACTCGCCGGGTACATCGAGGGCGGCGTAAAAGTTTTCGATGTGGTAACGCTGGCGTGGTTCCCACTGCATCATCGGCCACGATGCGTCGCCAGTGAAAACGACCGCTGGTTCACCGGTTTTGAAATCGATCCAAGCGACGCGGTGTGCTGACGTTTCCCACGAGTGGTAGACGGTAAACATCACGTCACGCATCTCGTTTGTCGAGAGCGATTCAAGCTGCGCGACATCGCTGCGAGTTGCGTGAAACGAACGGTTCGGCAGTGCGGCCTCTTCGCCGGTTTCGGGATTGGTTACGCTGTCGGCTGTCCGCGCGGTGTAGAGATAGTCGGGCGCGTTTGGCGTCCGGCAACGTGTCGCGCGGTGTCCGTTGACGTAGAGTTGTTCAAAGTACCATTTGCCTTCGGCGACTTCGGGAACTTTCGTTGTCCAGACGCCGTTTGCTTGCTTCGTCCAGCCGGCGATTTTTTTCCCGCCGCTAAACGTAACTTTCGCACCACTTACGGCGCGGTATGTGATTGGTGCGGACTCGCTGCCAGAATCTTCTGGCGTGAACGCGACGGGTTCGGTGAGTGCGTATTCACCTTCGGCGAACTCGACGACAATCGGTTTTCCTGCGTTCGCCTTCTTGGCTTGCCGCACTGCTATAGCGGCGTCGGCGAGCGACGCGACTTTGCTTTTACCGTCAACCTTGATGACGACTTCCTGCGCACTGGCCATCGTTGCAAGCAACGCTGCCAAGACACAACAACTTACCAGCATCAAACGTGTTCGCATCGGACTCTCCCTTTCGTGTTCCAGACTCGGTTCGGATCAATCACTGCACGCCAGTTGCGGATTGTACACCCACTCGGCGTGTAGACAAGCGGGAATCTGAATCACACTCGCCGCATTGCAACGCAATGGTGATGTCATCTTTGCCCGTATGGCATGCGTATCTGTAGAAACGAGGCCGTTAACAAAATTCGTTTGCCCGTAGGGCATTCATATTCACTAAGCAGGAATCCTTGATGCCCTACGGGCAAAGCCGATTCTATCGTGGTCATGGTTCTACTGATATTATTCCCCTCATAACGACGGGGAAAGGATTCTCGTCCCATACCAAACCAACATGTCGGGGTACAGAGAAAAGAAAACCGCTCTAACAAGTTCTTCTTTTCACCACAGAGACACACGAAAATCCGCACGAAATACACGAAAGGCCTTTCGTGAGTTTTCGTGAAGTTGTTCGTGCCTTTCGTGGTTAAAACTGCGATTTCGCTGGAATTCCCAGTTTGAAACTTGTTAACGGACTGCCATACAGTCCATTTTGTCCATCAAGTCCATTGCGTCCACAATCACTCGCTTACGCTTCCCGCTCTGATTTACGCTTGCCGCTTGCGATTTTTTGGTTAGAATACGCTCCCGTCAACCGCACTCCCAAAACCACGGAGGTGTACCAACGAGCGAAACGTTGACCTTTGATACTCGTTACGGGTAGATTTGTAGGCTTCGCCCTCCGCAAGACCGCGGCTTGCGGCAATGACGCCTCGATGGGCCGCTACCGTTTTGGTACGGGAAATTCAAACCGACTTCAGCATATAAGCTATGTCTCAATCGTTCCGTGACCGTTTCATCATCGTCGTCATTGGCGTATGTCTCTTCGTCCCGTTTTTGGGGAGCACTGTGTTGTGGGACTTCGACGAGGCGTACTTCGCTTCGATCACGCGCGAGATGATGAAGCGTGGCGAGTGGATCGTCCCAACATACAACGGCGGCAGCGAACTCGGTGACAAACCGATCCCGATCTTTTGGGCGATGCGTCTCTCGTTTTTGATGTGGGGTACAGCGAACGAGTTCGCGGCGCGGTTTCCGTCCGCACTTTGGGGGATCGGTACGCTTCTAGTTGTCTACGACATCGGACGCCGACTTTTTTGCCGCGACGTTGCAGTACGCGCGACGTTTCTACTTGCCACAACGCTCTTCTTCATGCTCGAATCGCGTGCCGTCACCACCGACGCACCGCTCACGTTTTGGATCACCGCCGCAATGGCAGTCTATCTCGCGGGAATATACCGCCATCAAACAGACGACGAAAACTCTGCACTTGTTTTGCGCGAAAATGGACGCTGGTTTCCAGCGTCGTTGCGACATGTGATTCTGTTCTATGTTTGCATCGGAATGGCGGTTTTGTGCAAGGGCCCAGTCTTTTTCGTTTTACCGATGGCGGTTGTTGGACTCTTCGCACTCATCAAGAGCTGTCCGGTTGACGACGCAAACTCACGTTGGCGCGAAGTTCGTTTCGTGCTGCGATGTTTGAACCCGATCCATTTTCTGCGGACGTGTGCAACGCTGCGACTCGGTATCGGCGTGGTCGTTGTTCTCGCTGTTGCGGCACCGTGGTATCTCGCGGTCGGTTTCAAGACAGACGGGGCGTGGTGGGATTTGTTTTTTGTGAAACACAATTTTTCGCGTGCGACAAACGTTATGCACAACTATCGCGGTGCATCGTATTACTACATTCTCGCACTTCTCTTTGGGACTTTTCCGTGGTCGATATTTTTCATCCCGACTTGCATCGACACATGGCGACGACTCCGCGCGGGAACGCCCGCTTCCGACGGACTTGTCTTTGCGCTTTGCTGGTGCGGTGTGGTTATGGGAGCGTTCAGTCTTGCGGCGACGAAGTTGCCGAGTTACATTTTGCCGATGTATCCGGCGGCGGCACTTCTCGGCGGTAACTTTTTGAACAACTGGTCACGCGGTGAAGAACGCGCCGGGAAGTTTTGGACGCCGGTTGCGCTGACCGTTTTGGGACTCGTTGGTGGTGGAATTGCGTTTGTGTTTCTTTGGGTTGTACCGAAGTTTGGTGCGCAATTTTTGCGGGGAGAAGAAGTGCTGTCGCTCGTCGGATTTTTGCTTATCGGCGGCGCGGTGGTGTCGCTGGTGGTGTGGACGCGGTGTTCACGCAAGACGCTCGAACGAGTGTTCCAAATCGTCTGCATCGTCTTCTTGACGACGCTGTTTTTCTGGGGCGGACCGCGTGTTGCGGAGCACCAAAAATATCGTGAAGTCTTCGCCAAAGTTCGCGCAATCACACCACACGCAGAGATCGTTTCGGTTGACTGTCTCGAACCGAGTTGGATTTTCTATTTCGGCAAACCGATTCGCAGAATGACTCCAGAACTTTTCGAGACCGAACGCGCGTCGCTCGGCGACGACGTTTTTGTTCTGATACGTTCGCAAATTTACGACTCGCTCGACACAAACCAGCGCACACCATTTCACGAGTTAACTCGCGTACAATACTTGGGCAGACCGTATGAACTCGTGCTGCTCCAGCGCGACAAGAAGACACGAGGCCAACAATGAGATTCTACTGTATTTGTGTGATTGTGTGTATTTGCGTCATCGTGCAAACGGTACGCGCCGCGACGCTCGATGAGGTCTTCGTTGAGTCGTTGCGTAAACACAACATTGATCCCGCGCCGCTGTGTAGCGACGAAGTTTTCTTGCGTCGCGTGATGCTTGATACTGTCGGGACGATCCCGACACCGCGTGAGGTACGCGAGTTTCTTACCGACACAAATCCCGACCGCCGTACACGCATCATCGACAAACTGCTGGACAGCGAAGCGTTCGTCGATTACGCTGCGCTTCGCTGGTGTGATGTACTTCGCGTCAAGGCCGAATTTCCGATCAACCTCTGGCCGCACGGGGCAGCGACGTATCATCGCTGGGTTCATACCGCGATGCGTACTCGCGTTCCTTACGATGTGTTCGTGCGGTCGCTCGTAACCGCAAGCGGCAGCAACTTTCGCAGCGGTGCGGCGAACTTTTATCGCGCCGTGCAAGCCAAAGACGCCGAAACACTCGCCGAAACCGTCGCACTCACTTGGCTCGGTGAACGCACTGGCCGCTGGAGCGACGAAGACCGCGCACGACTTACAACCTTCTTCTCGCGTGTTGCATTCAAAGAAACCGCAGAGTGGAAAGAAGAGATCGTCTACTGGAAACGTACACCGCTCGAATCGCCAGACGTTGTATTTCCCGATGGGATGCACGGAACAGTCACGGACAGTCAAGACCCGCGCGGCGTCTTTGCAGATTGGCTCACGTCACCGGAGAACAAACGGTTCCGCGAAGTCGCAGCGAATCGCGTCTGGTTTTGGCTGTTCGGGCGCGGCCTCGTTGATGAAGCCGACGACTTTCGCAGCGACAATCCGCCTGTTCATCCCGAAGTTTTAACGCTACTGGGCGACGAACTTGTCTCGCACAATTTTGACATCCGTCATTTGTATCGCATCATTTTGAACTCGCGGGCGTACCAGCAAGCGGCGGTAAATCCCGCAGCAACAACAGAAAAAGCTGAACCGCTCTTTGCCGTTTACCCAACGCGACGCCTCGAAGCCGAAGTGCTCCAAGACGTGCTCATTCAGATTTTCGATCTTGCGATTTCTTACAACAGTGAAGTCCCAGAACCGTTTACGTTTATCCCACCGCGTTATCGTACAATCACGCTGGCAGATGCGAGTGTGACCAGTCCATTTTTGGAGATGTTTGGGCGTCCGTCACGCGACACGGGGATGACATCCGACCGCGACAACGGTGTGACCGAGTCGCAGTTACTGTTTCTGATGAACTCGACGGAAGTGAACCTTTGGATCGGACGCCTCTCGCGCAATTATCGCGGAATGACACCGATGCAGGCAATAGACGAGGCGTGGCTCACGTTTCTTTCGCGTTACCCCACCGAGAGTGAACGCCTTTCGCTTGCAACAGCCGTGCGGCGTACTGGGAACAGTAAACCGAATCCATCGCAGCAACAACAGCGTCTCGAAGACGTGCTCTGGTCGCTCCTCAACTCCAGAGAGTTTCTCACACACCACTAACGAGTGGCGGTTTGGAGTGGTTCAGGTTCGGCATAACCGAACCCGCCAGTTATCAACGCCGTAGGCGTTCGGAGGGTTCGGCTATGACGAACCGCAATGTGTGAGGTCTATCGCAACAGATGCGGTCTTGCGCTGCCGTCATCGGACAAGATTTTCGCCAACCGATGCTTCGTACCGTCCAGCGATCTCGGCAAAGAACTGTGGTTTTTTGGCAAACGTCTCCAGCGACTCGCGCGACGAGAACAAGAAGACACGCCCATCGTACCAAACGCCAAAACGACGTACACCCGGCACCATCCGCTGTCGCTCGACAAAAATCACGATGTCGTTTCCATCGGCAACTGGTGCGTATTCATCTGGAGCGACGCGAAACTTTTCCAGCGCGCTGGCGTCAACGAACCGGTAAATCTGCCCATGATATAGGTGATAGAAGAGAGGATTCCCTGCGGTCCACTTCTCTGATGTTCGTAGTGTCACAGGACAAAAACCGTCGAGCGCAAGCGGTATCTCCACCATCGGACGCGATGGCATTTCGGCAGTCTTGACCGCAACATCCACAGGAGCAAGAGCCGGTGCGTCCTTCACAGCTTCAACAGGTACGTCGGGCTTGTGGGATGGCTTTTCTGGCTCTGGCGCAAAGACAACCGGTTCACCCCAAGGCGATACTGATGACGGCGTAACACTGGGGCGACTGTCGTAGTTGGGAAGCAAAGGCGAACTGTGCTGGCTTGCGAAAGGCGGTGTGGGCGGTGCTAACACGTCCACCGGAGTCGCAGCAACTTGCGGCGACATAACCTGTGGCGTAACCGGCGGTGCAACGTTTTGCGGTTGGTTGCGACGGGCGACAAGATTTAGGTACTCTGTATACCGTTCCGCTGTAATTCCACCTTCACGTTTGTGAACGATGCGGCCATCGCTCGATAAAATCACGTCGGCTGGGATGCCACGAATTCCGAAACGCTGCACGAGTTCCGGTGCCTGCGTCGAATCGATCTTGACTGGAATGTAGTCACGCGAAATCGCTTCAACAACGCCGCGCATCGGAAAAACCTCGCTGTCCATCCGCTTACACGGCCCGCAGTGGTCGCCGTAAAAGTGAACAAGTACCAGCTTCCCAGAGTTTTGTGCTAACACTTGGGCTTCGTCGAGCCTCGCCGTCCACGCGACGCCCGGCCCCTGTGCAAGGGCGGCAATGCTCAACGCGCCCGCCAAAACTAGCACAAGTCCTAGCACATACAGCATCCGCAAAAAGTTTCTAGTCCGGTCTCTCATGGCCTTCCTATCGGCAAGACGGTTGGAACGGTTGAGCGGTTTTTGCCGACTATTCCGATTTTGCCGTAAAGCCGGTTTTGACGGGGTGGCACTTCGTCGCGTTTGTTTGCGTCTTTGCGGAATTGTCTTTGCCACTTGACGATGCCAAGCGCGTGACTATAATCCCCCAAGGTTTTTCTCGTATGGGCGAGCATTGAGGTTGCTAGGGCGGTAGCTCGGCGTCTATCGGTGCTGGTCCAGACGCGCTTTTCGCGGTTGAAACAGTCATTACCGGCTCGGTTCAGCCGTTTTTAGGCGTAGGTTTAAGCTGCCGCGAGGCGGCTTTTTTTGACACTACTTACGAACGCATCCACTACGGTTTCGGGTACCACGGCCATGAATCCTAACGAAGTCCTCCGCATCGTTGACGCCATCCACCGTGACAAGCGGATCGACAAAGAGATTGTCTTTGCTGGCGTAGAAGCTGCTATTTCCACTGCCGCCAAGAAGCAGTATGGCGAGGAAGCGGTCATTGAAGTCTCGATCAACAGGCAGACTGGCGAAGTCACCGCATCGGCCAACGGTTCCCCGCTGACACCCGAAGAGATCGCCGAACGAATTGGTGCTCAGAGTGCCAAGCAGGTGATGATTCAAAAAATCCGCGAGGCTGAACGCGACGCGATTTACAATGAGTATCGTGAGATGATCGATCAGGTTGTCGTCGGTGTGGTCAAACGACACGAAACCGGTGCGACATCTATCGAACTTGGCAGCAGCAGCGGCAACAACGTTGAAGCGGTCATCCCACGGGCCGAAAAGATACCGGGAGAGGTACACCGTAACAACGACCGTATCCGCGCCGTCGTCATCGACGTAAAAAAATCGGGGTCGCGTGTGAAAGTAATCTTGAGCCGCACTCGTCCGCTCCTCGTTCAGCGTCTCTTTGAACAAGAGATTCCCGAAATTGTCGAGGGGATCATCGAAATCAAGGCAATCGCCCGTGAACCCGGACATCGCACCAAAATCGCCGTCTACAGTGCCGACCAGCGTGTTGACTCCGTCGGTGCGTGTATCGGGATGCGCGGAAGCCGCATCAAAAACATTACCGACGAACTCGCAACCGAGCGCATCGACGTTATCCCGTGGGACGACGACATGCAGGTCTACATTCCGAACGCACTGCGTCCGGCGGAAATAGAGGAAGTGATTCTATGCACGATGCTCGGCAAGGCGGTTGTTTTGGTGCGTCCCGACCAGCGATCACTCGCCATCGGACGCAAAGGGCAAAACGTTCGCCTCGCCAGCAAGCTCTGCGTCTGGGACGTTGAAATCATGACCCGCGATGAGCTTGAAGTCCTCGTTGAAAAGGCGCAGGCCGGTTATTCCGCGATGGAAGGGATGTCCGACGAACTTGCCGAACGACTCATCGGCGAAGGTTTTCTAACATTCGGCGATCTGTCGATCATCGAGCCGAGCGACCTAATGGAGATGGGAGAACTTTCGGAAGAAACCGTTGACAATATCATCGCCCAAGCCGAGGAATTGGCGGAGCGTGAAGAACAATCCGACCGTGAGAAACGCGCCCAGCGCAGCGAACAAGACGAAGAAGTTCAAGAAGAAATCCAAAGCGAAGACGAGACTAGTTCAGAGAGCAACATTGATGTTGAATCGGTTGACGAACCGGCTGTGAGCGGTGAGGAGACTTAGACGTTCGGAGCATCCGACGTTGTGTGTATATCAGGAGGGTTTTCCCTATGTAACAATCTACTACGAAAAAAGAGACTGGTGACCATTGGCGGTTCGTATTTACTCACTTGCGAAACAACTCAACATTGAGAGCAAGGAAATTTTAGAGCTTTGTGCTCAGGCTGGCATTCGCGACAAGACCTCCACACTTGCGGGGTTGAGCGACGATGAAGTCGCGCGGATACGGCAGGTACATGCCGAGCGGTCGGCGGTCGTTTCCAAGAAGGAACCAGTCCCGGAGCGTCCCGTCGTCGGGATCGGCGCGAAGATGCCCGGTAAGGTGCGGTCGCTCGACACGCGAACCGCAGCACCACCAGTACCAACCAAAACGGCAGCGGCACCTCTCCAAGTCGCCGCCACACCCGACGCGCCCGCACCTGTCGCAGTCAAACCGTCGGTGCCAGTTTCTGTGGTCGCCCCAGTCGCCACGACTGAAGTTGCGTCGCCAGCAGTGTTGATACCAGCAGTGTCGCCGACGGCAACAAAGCCGGCGGAGCCATCTTCGCCACCGGAAACAGCACCGCCATCAGAAACAGTTTCGCCAGCGGAGCCAGCGGCGACGAAGAAGCGTTCTCCACTCGGTGGATTCATCGGCAAGAAAGAAGAAACGCCGTCAACGCCGCCTTCTGTTCCGCTCCCGCCGTCTTCGACGGGTCTTTCTGATCGCGAGTACATGGCGGCGATGCAGAGGAGCGGTTATCGCGGTCCGATGCGCGTAATCACCGACAAGATTCCGAGCCTTGACGGTGGTGGTCGTAAAAGTGATAAGGCAACGCCAACCGAAAAGAGTACCGGTAAATCGCCTGCGATTCATCTTGCCCCGTTGCCGCGTGGAAAGGGTGCGAAACCGGCAGTACGGCCCGCTGGCCCCGCGCCGCAAAAGCCCGACATGAAACTCCCCGCTGAGGCGATCCGCGCCGTCAAAGATGGGACGACCACTGTCGAAAAACACATCCAAGAAACAGAGGCGTCAAGGGCCGCAGCAGTGCGAACTGCCGCCGACAAAAAAGCGGGAATCGGCATCGACAAACCTCGCAAAACTGTCGCCGACACCGAGGCGGAGGCTGAGGAATTGGCGGCCCGTCAGCTCCTTGCCAGACGGCAACAGAAAGACGCTGGCACTGGAAAACGACGCCGCGGAACTTCACGTCGCCGAAACGACGACCAAGACCAAGAAGTCGTCGCGCCAAAACAGCTCAAGCGAATCAAGCATCGCGGTGTTGCATCGAGTACCGCCGCGCCGCGCAAGAGCGACATCGTTCTACAGTTGCCGTGTACGGTCAAGCAGTTTTCCGAAATGACGGGACTCTCGCTTGCCGCCGTCATGAAAAAGTTGCTTGAGTTAGGAATCCCAAAAAGTCTAAACTCGGTTCTCGACGACGAAGCGGCCCACTTGTTGGTTGAAGCGTTTTCGCTCCGTGTAGAAGTGCGTGCGGAGGTGACGTTGGAAGATCAAATCATCGCCTCACTCTTCGACCCATACGACCCGCCAGAGTTGCTCCAGCCGCGTCCGCCGGTCGTCACGTTCCTCGGACACGTTGACCACGGCAAGACATCGCTCCTCGACAAGATTTTGCACCTCGACGTCGTGTCGGGCGAAAAAGGTGGAATCACGCAGCACATCCGCGCGTATCGTGTGACGACAGCAAAAGGCGACGTTGCATTTGTTGACACGCCGGGTCACGAAGCGTTCACCGAGATGCGTGCGCGTGGTGCAAACTGCACCGACATTGCGGTCGTCGTCGTGGCTGCCGACGACGGCGTTATGCCGCAAACGGAAGAGGCGATAAGTCACGCACGCGCCGCTGGTGTACCGATAGTCGTCGCGCTCAACAAAGTTGACTTGCCCGGAATTAATCTTGATCGTGTGATGCAAGAACTTGCGACGAACGACCTGCTCCCAAGTGAATGGGGCGGTGACGTTGAAGTCGTTAAATGTTCGGCTCTCACAGGCGAAGGGATTGACCACCTTCTCGAAATGCTTTTGACGATTGCCGAACTCCACAATCTCACCGCGAATCCGTCGCGGCCAGCTATCGGTCTTGCACTCGAAGCAGAGATGCAAGCGGGGCAGGGGGTTGTGACGAAAGTCCTAGTGCGAAACGGAACTCTTCGCACTGGCGATGTGCTCCTTTGCGGAACGGCGTATGGTCGTGTCAAAGCGATGTACGACACGCTCGATTCGTCTAAACAAATTAGTGAAGCAACGCCGGGGACGCCAGTAAACTTGGTCGGTCTTGATGTCGCTCCGAGTGCGGGGAGTCCGTTCTGTGTTGTTGACGACTTGTCGGCAGCGCGGCGCATCGCTGAAATTCGTGCCAAAGAATCGCGGAAGACCGAACTTGCCGGAAATGCACCTCGCGTCACGCTCGAAAATCTGTTCTCACGAATCGACGGTTCCGTCTCGACGCTCAACATTATCATCCGTGCCGACGTTCGCGGCTCGATAGAAGCGATCAAAAAGGAACTCGGAAAACTCGATCATCCCGAAGTCCAAATCCGTATTTTGCAGGCAACGGTCGGCGGAATCACTGAGGCCGACGTACAACTCGCCGACGCTTCGGATGCGATCATTGTTGGGTTCAATGTTGTGCCGGACGAAAAAGCGCGGTCGCTTGCCGATTCGCGCAAGATACAGATTCGGCGTTACGACATCATCTACAAACTCACCGACGACATCCGTGCCGCTCTCGAAGGGATGCTCAAACCGGTGGAGCAGGTCAAAGAACTTGGGCGTGCTCTTGTTCAGCGTATCTTTTCGATCTCGCGGCTTGGCAACATTGCTGGTTGCCGCGTCTTGGCGGGGACAATCGAACGCGACGGCAAGGCCCGCGTCATACGCGAGAGCCGTATCATCGGCGAATACAACATCGACTCGCTCAAACGCGAAAAAGACGATGCCAAAGATGTGCGCGAAGGGTACGAATGCGGTATCAAACTCAAAGGGTTCAACGACCTCAAAGAAGGCGACGTACTCGAAGTCTACAAAATCGAAGAGATCGCACGCACGTTTTAGGCCATCAACAAGACGCGAGACAAAACACACGATCCACGATTCATGAATAGTTTCGTTTCAAGAAAGGAAATCGCCATGAACATCAAACAGTTTACTCCGCAGGAACGGCAAGAAGCCGAGGCGTTTTTGCGGGAGTGTTGTCCGCAGGCACTGGCAACGATTCGCACTGACGAAGAGTTGTACGACGCCGTTGCAATAGAAAGTGAAAAGTTGGTTCAAATTGTTGTCCCTATTTGCAAAGAGACTCGTGCGAGACTTGCCGCGCAGCGTTCCGCGTTTGAGCCAGTGTTTTGAGTTTTTTGTAAGGGACTACATATGCCAAGTGTGATGATCGACACAAACATTTTGGTTTCGGCATTTTGGCGTATTGGTTCGAGTCACTGGAAATTTATTCATCTTGATCGTGCGTCGCTCACCATTTTCTTGACGCCATATATTATCGGAGAGTTGCGTGATACTATCAGGCACAAGTTTCCGCAAGTAACTTCAATCGTCGAAGAATACATTCGTGATGGAAATTACAAGCTCTCGATTGTTTCCGACGAGTGGAATGAAACGATGCCAGCGATTCGAGACAAGAAGGACCGCCCCATTTTGGCGGCGGCAATCAATGCAGACGTCGATTTTTTGGTGACGGGCGACAAAGACTTCCTCGCCATCGCCGATCAGCTAGACCATCCGAGAATCGTGTTGTTGATAGAGTTAATGCAAATTTTGAGTCATTTAGAGTGACGTAAACAAGGTCAAAAATCATGGTAAGTCGTCGAACGCTCAAGGCCGCTGAGGTAATCCGCGAAGTGGTTGCGAGTGCGATTCTTTTTGAGATTCAGGACCCGCGCGTCAAAACCGACAAGGTGACGGTCACTCGTGTCGAGGTCTCTGGCGACATGCGATATGCGAAGGTGTATGTCTCGGTGATGGCGAGTGACAAAAATCAGGCGACGTGTCTTCAGGGTTTGCAAGCGTCGCGTGGTTTTTTGCAGGCGAAGCTCGCCAAACGCATCGACACTCGTTATACGCCGCAGTTGACGTTTTATCTCGATCAGGGGATTAAGCACTCGCTCAAGATCGCCAAGATGCTCGACGAAGTGTTGCCGCGTGACCGTGATGCCAACGCAAACGTAGACGACGAGACCGAACAAGAACACGAAGCGTAAGCGAGTGACCGTGGACGTTATGGACTGTGTGAACGTCCATAACGTCCATCGTGTCCACACCATCCACCCAACAAAAACTTCCGCTCTCCCCTTCGCACGCGACTTGAACGGTGTAGGATGCGCACCACTGTTTGGCAGTCCCAAAATTCAAAACCAAACACGCCGCAACAATGCCACCATCGAAGTCCAAAAAGAAAATCGAGTTGACGCCAGAAGATCGCGAGCATCTGCTCAAGGACTTCAAAATACGTCCGAACTCCGACATCTTTTTCGCTTCGTACTTCTCAAACCCGGTAACCGTTCACGCCTTGTTTCGTCATTCCCGCGTACTCGGCGGGAATCTAGTGCCTTGTCATTCTTTTTTTTGAGGATTGCAGTTGTGGGTGACGGTTC
>JBOFSQ010000048.1:0-16800 GCA_051651625.1 Thermoguttaceae bacterium
AAGCGAGACACGCAAACCCCGAAGGCGACTTGCAACCAGTGCGAGTTCGTTACGGTGCCGAAGCCCTCATCGTTCAAAACCTCTTCACGTTACACGCGAGCTTTCGCGTATGGCTTGATGCGATTGGATTTGAAGTCGAGAAAGAAGTCGTGTCGCGTGTCGATTTGCAAGTGATGGTCGAGCGTCCGGTCGGCGAGTCAATTGCGGCGAACTCGCTAAAACGCGCCGGGTAAGAACGGCGTTCCAGTCACCACTCCTTCGCCGTGAACTCTTCGGGGTTGGTAATATTCGCGCTCTTGCCAGTCGCACGAATTGTCCCCCCCCTGCTGCTCGGCATGCTGCGGCACACGCGAAAGTGGCTGCTCCAGTTTTGCATGCGTTTTTTTTGCTGACATTGATTGATGTCCTTTTGCGTTTACGTTCGCGCAACTCAAGCAATTCTAACGCGGTTCGGATTCCATTCAAGCGTCTTTCGGGCGGAAAGTCTCGCTCAAAAATTTTTGGCAATTTTTCGCCGCCCCCTATTGTCCTAGCGCAACTAGAGCCTGTACAATCTCCCCCACGAACACACGGTACATCGCCAATGCACGACACTTTCCAAAGAAAGGTACGTCAAGTGAAAAAGATTCTCACGCTCTACTTCTCTCACTCCGGTAACACTCGCCGCGTTGCGGAGCGGATTCAGCAAGCGGTCGGTGGCGACATCGCCGAAATCAAAACACGCGAACCGTACCCCGCTGATTACAACACAGTCGTGGTGCAGGCGAAACGTGAACTTGCAGAAAGTTTCAAACCGCCGTTGCGAGACACAATCGAAAACGTCGGCGATTACGATCTGCTGATCCTCGGTTCGCCCGTTTGGTGGTACACGATCGCGCCGCCGGTGATGACGTTTCTCGCAGAGAACGACTTGGCAAACAAGTCCATCGCACCATTCGTCACGCACGCTGGCGGCGGCGCGTCAAACAGTTTCGCCGACGTTAAAAAACTCTCGCCGAAATCAAACGTCCTCACTGGAATCGCGTTTAGAGATGACAAAGCGTCGGCGAGTGAGATTAGCAAGTGGTTACAGAAAATCGGTTTCTAGCACAAAGTTATCCAATTGATCTTCGTATCCGCAGATTCCACAGATTCACGCAGATTGTTGTTGCATCGTTTGCAAGCAGTTCTTTTTTCTCACACAAAGGCACGAAGGCACAAAGAAGAATTTTAACGCGGAAAACGCAGAAGAACGGAAAGACACGGAAATTCAGAATTCCGCGTATTCCGTTTTTCCGCGTGTTCCGCGTTCTCTCTCCTCTTCTCTTCGTGCCTTTGTGCGAACAAAAAAGAACTGTTGGCAGATACAAAAAATCTGCGACAATCTGCGGCATCTGCGGATTCAAAATGAACGCTGTTTCGATAGCTTTGTACTGGCCCCGTGGCGGATTGCGGCCTCGATGGGCCGCTAGCGTTTCGATAAGGGAAATTCAAACCGGCTTGAGTATAACAGAAAGGTGACACAAGATGAAAACGTTACTAACGACAGCGATTGGGATGATGGCGGTGGCTTCGGGGACGCTTGCAGATGCAAGCCCAGACATTTTTCACAAGAGCGACAAGGTGACGGTACAAAAGGTTGAGTTCAAAAATCGTTACGGAATCACGCTCGTTGCCGACCTCTATATTCCCAAAGAGCACGGCAGCGGAAAAATGGCGGCAATCGCGGTTAGCGGTCCTTTCGGTGCGGTGAAGGAGCAGGTGTCGGGATTGTACGCTCAAGCGATGGCAGAGCGAGGTTTCTTGACCATTGCGTTTGACCCGTCGTACACCGGAGAAAGTGGCGGTGAGCCTCGCTATGTAGCTTCGCCAGATATTAACACGGAAGATTTTTGTGCAGCGGTTGATTTCCTTTCGACTCGTGATGATGTTGACTCTGAACGTATCGGAATTATTGGTATCTGCGGATGGGGAGGATTCGCTCTTAACGCAGCCGCCATCGACACGCGAATCAAAGCCGCTGTTGCGTCTACGATGTACGATATGAGTCGCGTAACCGCTAGCGGATATTTTGACTCGATGGACGAAGAAGCTCGCCATGAACTCCGCAAAAAACTCAGCACGCAGCGCACCGAAGATGCGAAGAACGGGTCGTATGAACTTGGTGGCGGGTTGCCAGACACGCTTCCCGACAACGCGCCACAGTTCGTGAAAGACTATTACGACTACTACAAGACGGCGAGAGGTTATCACGCGAGGTCGCTCAATTCTAACGGTGGGTGGAATACAACGTCGCCACTTTCGTTTCTCAACATGCCGCTACTGTCGTACATCTCGGAAATTCGTAGTGCGGTGCTGTTGATTCACGGCGAAAAGGCACACTCACGCTACTTCAGCGAAGATGCCTTCAAACGCCTCAAAGGCGACAACAAGAAGTTGATGATTATTCCCGGTGCAAGCCACGTCGATCTGTATGATCGCGTAGACGTGATTCCGTTCGACAAGATGGCGGAGTTTTTTGCGTATACGCTCACGGACGATTGAAGAGTTCGTCACATCTCACCATTCTTCCCTAAATATCGCAGTCGGATTCAACGCCCGTCATCGCTAGAGACGCCTTCAAAAGACACAATCCCCAAAGCCGCTGTTTTCCGTCGATTATTGAAGTGTGTTAAGAGAGTGCGGGTAAATTTACGATTACCCGCCAAGACGCGGTTCTTTGTTGGCCGCGATTGAATGCCCACTCTCAATAGCGAGACTACCGTGAACGACCTCAATCTCACACTCGAATTCGTACAAGAAGCCCGCGAGTATATCGATGAAGTCGAGCCGATGCTCATCGAAATTTTTGAAGGGAGCCGCGACGGTGCCGCCGACCCCGAACTCATCAACACCGTCTTCAGACTCTTTCACTCGATGAAGGGAAGTGCGGGGTTCCTCTCGCTCAACACCGTCGTCGGTGTCACGCACGAAGCCGAGACACTCCTCGACAAAATCCGCCAAGGTATTCGGCAACTCAATTCGCAAATCACGCACACACTTTGTCGATGCCTCGACCTGTTCCGCGAAATGCTCGACCACATCGCCGAGACCGGAAACGATGAAGGGTTCACCGATCAAGCCACCGTCTTAATCGCAAAACTCAAACAGCACGTCCTCGGCAACGACAACGACGACGAACCCGCCGCGCCAGCACCGACCGTCGCCGCACCAGTCGTTGTTACGCCGGTCGTTGTCGCCGAACCTCCGAAGAGTGTCGCCGCCGCGCCAGTCACTGCAACCGTTTCGGCAACAGCCGACGACGCTGCTCCAGCTTCACCGTTGTCCGACGCACAACAGCTCACAGAAGACATGCGACTCGGTTTCGTGCAAGAAGCGACCGAACAACTCAACATCACCGAACAGGCACTCCTCCAAGCGATGGAGCAAACCTCTGGCGATGTCTCCGAGTTTCTCAAGGAGGCGTTTCGTTCGATTCACAGCCTCAAGGGGAACTGCGGTTTTATGGGGTTCGCCGAGATCGAGCAGCTTACGCACTCGATGGAGACACTCCTCGACGGACTTCGCAACGGCGAGATCAAACCCGATCAAGGGAACCTCGGCAAACTGCTTTCGCTTCTCGATGTGCTAACGAAAGCCGTTGAAGGTGTGGCCGCTGGCGGAACGGGGAGCGTCGCCGATTTGCTCGACCACATCATCGATCTCAATTTGCGGATCAAAAAAGGGAAGGCCGCCGGAGTCGCTGCGACAACTCAAGCCGCGCCCGCACCTGCATCACCGCCAGTCACCGCTGCTGCTGCGCCTGCACCGGTCGCACCGGCTGCTACTGTTGCCTCCGCGCCGGTCGCGCCCGCTCCTGCACCCGCCGCCGCTCCCGCTGCGAAAGCCGCGTCGTCAACTCCGCCACCGGGAAAACAAGACATCCGCGTCGATCTCGGCAAGCTCGACACGCTCATCAACCTCGTCGGTGAACTCGTCATCGCCGAGTCGATGGTGACACGTTGCCCCGCCGTCGCGCACGTCGAAGACGAATACTACAGCCGTGCCAAACACCAACTCCGCCGAATCTGCGACGACCTCAAAGACGTTGCGATGGCGGTGCGAATGATTCCGCTCTCGGCGACGTTCCGAAAGATGGTGCGACTCGTTCACGACCTCGCCGTCAAATCGGGGAAGAAAATCAAACTCAATCTCGTCGGCGAAGAGACAGAGGTTGACAAGACCGTCATCGAACAGATCGCCGATCCGCTCGTTCACATCGTTCGCAATAGCTGCGACCACGGCATCGAGGCGACTCCCGAAGACCGGATTCGTGCTGGCAAACCCGACACCGGCGTCGTCACACTCGAAGGGCGACACGAAGGCGGCGAGGTTTGGATTCTCATTACCGATGATGGTCGCGGACTCAACCGCGAACGGATTCTGGCGAAGGCGTTGGAGAAGGGACTTGTCGGGCCGGAGGCTGCCGAGTGGGAAGACGAAAAGGTTTTCAAGCTCGTGTTTGAACCCGGTTTTTCGACGGCAGAAAAGGTGACAGATATTTCTGGACGCGGCGTCGGGATGGACGTTGTTCGCCGCAACATCGAGAAGCTCAACGGACGAATCGACATCCGCAGTCGTCTCGGTGCTGGTGCGACTTTTATACTTCGCATTCCGCTCACGCTGGCGATAGTCGATGCGATGCTTGTGCGTGTTGGGAAGTCGCGTTATATGCTCCCGACGCTTTCAATCCGCGAGAGTTTGGTGCCAGAATACAACCAGATCACGATCACGCCCGACGGCAAAGAACTTCTGCGGCTCCGCGAAGAGATTGTCCCAATCGTGCGGCTCCACGACATCTACAACTGCAAACCAGATTCGATGCGTCTCAAAGACGGAATCTTGATGGTCGTCGAAGACGCGGGGCGATCTTTCTCACTGTTTGTTGACGAGATTATTGGTCAGCAGCAAACGGTGATCAAAGGTTTGCCGGAAGCGATAGGGAAGGCGCACGGATTTTCTGGGTGTACGATTCTCGGTGACGGCACGGTGAGTCTGATCATCGACATCGGCGTCGTCAGCAAAATTACCGGCAATTTCGTCGTCAATCCAGCGGGCAAGCACGCATACTGGTACGGCGAAGAGGCGTCAAACGTAGTCGCCGACACGACGACTTGGGCCGACAAAACGTCCCCAGAAAGCGTCTCGTTTGCCGACCTCGAAGCACAAGTCCCCGGCTCGGCAACGGTTGCGGTATGAGACCCGTTACGGGTCGATTTGTAGGCTTCGCCCTCCGCAGTGCCGCGGCCTCGATGGGCCGCTAGCGTTTTGGTACGGAAAATTCAAACCGGATTCAGTATGCCTGATCGGGCACGCCAAGTTGGGGCGATTTGGTAGTTCTGGAGGGTTCGGCTATGCCGAACCGGAACAACTGGTGGACGCGCATCAGCGGTGAGCTTTGCCGCTGATGTCGTCGATGTGCAAAATCACGACGCAGGTTCGGTGCAAGTGTGCGGCGAGCATTGCGAGTGCGGCGTCGGCGTGTTCGGCGGAATACTTTGTACAGAGTTTTAGCAGAAGCTCTGTTTTTCGTTCGGCGTCGTCGATCAGTTCTGCTCGTCCGGTCACGATGACGCTCTGGTAACGCATCGTAAACTTCTCCGGTAACACTTCGGCATCGCCGACGACGCAAAACGAAACTCGCGCATCGTGTTTGATGTTTTCGAGTTTTCGCCCTTCGGTGGCGCAGTGAAGTATGAGCGTCTCGCCGTCGCGGGCGAAGTTGAGCGGTACGCCATACGCCGCGCCGTCAACACCAACCGTACTGACCACGCCGTAACACGCACGGTCAAGAATCTCAACCGCCGCCGCACGATCTATCGCACGGTCACTACGTCGCAATGAACTCTGCATGATGCTGGCACTCGCTTACGCTTCGTGTTCTGATTGCTGGCCACTAGCCATCGACCACTACTTCTGGCACTCGCTTACGCTTCGTGTTCTGATTACTGGCCACTAGCCACCGACCACTACTTCTGGCACTCGCTTACGCTTCGTGTTCTTATTGTGTCACTTTTCCCCTATGCACCACAGCGTTTTCGCACTGCGGATGTAGATGCGGCCCGCGTGCAAAATCGGCGACGCCACGCACGGTTCACGCATCGGGTTGACGCCAACAATCATCGCCGCCGCACTCCCCGAAACGAGCCTGCCAGCGTCGTCGGTCTCTGCCTTTGAAAGGTCAACAACGTAAGCGTGCGGCCCGTCTTTTGTCATATCGAAACAGTAGACGAGCGAACCCACTGCCATCGGCGACGAATAGAAATTGGCCAGACCATCGCCGAGTTCGAGTTCCCAAAACGCCGCCTTTTTGTCGGTCACTTTGTCGGTCTGATAACAAGTGATGTAACCGCTCGACGCGAGAGTCAAGACGAAAGTTCGTTCGCCGACTTTTACCGCAAGCGGGCTGCTCGTGTCGGGGAGCATGTTGCTGCCGCTCCAGATGACGTGCGTCGCGGTGACATCGCCGGTGCCGGTGGCGTCGATCATCGTCGTTCGCGGCGACTGATTTGTGACGACAACATATTTGTCGTCAAACGCTATCGGCGACGGGCCGACATCGCCCGAAAGTGCCTTGCACCGCCAAACTTCGCTCCCGTCTTCGGCGGCGTAGGCGATGACGAACGGGTCGCCTACGGTGATGATCTGATCGCGTCCTGCGATTCTGGCGACGATTGGCGACGCCCACGAGTTCGGAACTTTTCTCGCAACTTCCCAAACCTTTTTTCCAGTCGCGCCGTCGAAGCACAAAAGTTTTGAGTTGGCACCGTCGCCGACATCGTATTGCACGATCACTCGCCCCGAATGAATCGCCAGCGACGCGGCGTAACCGTAGTGCGAATCGGGAAGTCCGAGCGACTCTTGCCAAACGATCTTGCCGCTCATGTCACACGCAACGAGGTCGCCAGTTGCGAAAATTGCGTAGACGCGAACGCCGTCAGTTGCGGGAGTTGGTGCGGCGTAACCGGTGTCGCCGTCGATCTTGAACGCCGCAACCGCACTCGGAACCTCTGTCTCCCAAAGTTTTTTGCCGCTCGTGTCGGCGGCGATCACGACACGTTTAGTCGCGTCGGCGGCGGTGAGGAAAATGTGATCGCCCCACAAAATCGGCGAGCTGTTTCCGTCGAGCGACAGCGCGAGTTCCCAGACGACGCCAGTACCGTTCGTCGTGTCCCAAGTTGTTGGGTATGTTGCATCCGTCGCAGCGACTCCACTTCCAGAAGCACTGCGGAACGACGGCCACGCAGTCGGGTCGTCCGGCAACGCTGCGTTGTCGTCAGACGTTGTTGCAGTCGAAACAATTTCTGACGTTGCGGGCGGTGTCTCTGCGCATGAGACGAAATATGAGAACGGAATCGGAGGTGCGACGAGCAATGCCCCAACCATAACGCCGACGCCTGCCGCAACAAACACGGCGAGTCCAGCGACGCCAAACGTAAACGCCGCGCGTGCCTGCGCCGATGCCTGTGACGGCGTTTGTGATGGTTGCGGAATCGGCAACGTCCGCACGAGCGTTGTTGCGACCTTCGTCGCAACCAGCCCGATGATGGCGACGAAAGCGAGCATGTTCCCCCAAAAATGTACATAGAAGCGGCGAAGAAAATAGTCGTCGCGTAAGACCAAATCTCGCTGGCGAACGGCGTCTTGCAGCTCTGCGTTTGTGCGGTCGGCGGCGAGTGACTTTTTGAGCGCGACGATTTCAGCGTCGTGCGTCGGCAGCAGATTGAACGGGTCGCACCGGTCGAGACGCCAGTTCGCTGCCGCCGCTTTTGACATCGCTTCTGCTGACGCCGCCGCAGACGTGGGCAGTGTCGTCGCAAAATAGTTCACGATCAACAGCGCGGCGATCCCCGCCGCGACACACCACGCGACACACGCCAGCCCCGCCGACAACAGATACAAAAATACGACGCCTTGAACCCGCGTCACGGAAAGCTGTGTTTCGGTTTGAGACATGTGGTGCATTCAAGGCGGTTTGAGTTTTCGTAAATCGTTCACGGGTTTTGCGTTTACACGCAATTCTTTTTTCTCACACGGAGTCACAGAGGCACGGAGGAGAGTCGCATGACAGCACACATTACGAGCAATTCTTTTTTTCGCACAAAGGCGCAAAGAGCACAAAGGACACGAAGAGGGTTGGAATTGAAAGCGTCCTTTGTGCTCTTCGTGTACTTCGTGCCTTTGTGCGCAAAAAAAAGAACTGCCAATAATGCGTAAAATCTGCGACAATCTGCGGCATCTGCGGATTCATATTCTCTCCGTGCCTCTGTGCCTCCGTGTGAAACTCCTCAAACGTCTGTGAACGGTTACGAGTTTTCGTAAATCGTTCACGATTTATTCCGTCGTTCCCGTTTTGCGGGAACGACGAAACGTGGCACGAGCGGTCACTCCAGATCAATCACACTCAAGGTGTTCGGCTCGTCGAACTTTGTGTTGCGAAGGCCGGGGAACGTCCAGTCGAAGTTGGCGATGATCATCTTGTTGCCAACGACAACGCACTCGCACGGCTGGTCGAGACTGCCGTCGGCACCGTCGGTGTCGCCGTTTTCCCAGACTGTCGTGAGCACCGCATTCGCACCGCGACGCGGCGGCGTGAAGGCGTGAATCGCGTTACGCTGCGAGTCGTTGATGTAAACTTTGTTTGTGCGGCCATCGTAGAAGATGCCATCGACGCAGGTGATCACGTCGCCCGCTTTGTGAATCGTCTCAACATTCGCCTTGCCACCGACACGCCGCGGCGGAGTAATCGCGTAGATCGCACCGTCACCGAAGTTGCCGGAGTAGATCGTCCCGTCGGGGCCAGCCGTCATTCCATCGAGACCGGCGTTGTCACCGCGACCGAGTTTGGTCGTCTCAACGATGGCGACCATGTGTGGATCGGTGCCATTCGGCTTGACTTTGATTGTCGGGTTGTCGCCACTTCCGGCGCGGAGTGCTTCACGCTCGGTGAACATCCACAGGCCACCGGTGCCGAACTTTTCGGGGAGATCGAGGAACGTGTCGGTAACGTAGAGGTGTCCGCGATTCCACAAAATCGCGTTGGCCAGCTTGAGACCATCCACGACGACTTCGACTTCGCCCGTCGGCGTGTCGCCGTTCATCTTGACGCGAAGAATACGCGACTTGTGGTCGGCGTCGAAGAAGTATTGGTTGTCGCAGACGTAGAGATTACCGTCGGGGCCGAAGTCGAGTCCCATCGGGCCGCACTGGCCGGTCGATTCGAGGACGGGGAACTCAAGGACTTTTTCGACCGATCCATCCGCACCAACGCGGACGAGAAATCCGGGGTTGAGTTTTGGCCCTTTGTTTTCGGGGCGTCCGTTGAAGTTTGGGACGGCGAGGAAGATTGTTCCGGTCTTGTCGGAGACGGTCATTCCGTCGGGGTTGTGCAGGTCGCTGGGGAGCGTTGCGAACAGTTTCGGTTTGAACTGTTCGTTGCACTTGTCGAGGTTAGTTGCGCCGTCTTTGTCGGCGACGGTCGGTACGAACTTTTGCGTGACGTTAGTCGCAGACGCAGCTTGACCGCGTGGCAACCGCGTCAAAAGACGGCGTGCGGCGTCTCCTTGCGCGAAGACCGTTCCGCTCACTACAACCGCGAGTGTCAACACTGCAACGGTTCGACCCAAATTCTTGTTCAACATAGTCGTTCTCTCCTTGCTTCTTGTTACCGCGTACCGGCGTCGGTCTCCGCACAACCATGAACGGCGACCCAGTACGAAAAGTGGCAACCATTGTACCGACGATACCGCGCGGCGGTAGGGGAGAGATGGCAAAGCTAGAGCGGGGTGTAACAAAGTTTTGGTTGCGTGCTCGTTGCAAGCGAAATTTGACGAGATTGTGGACGTTGCATCGAATCCGTAGCACCAAAGGTGTGTTCCATCCTGTATAGGGCACATGTATCTACACATCTCATATTATCGGGAAGGGGGCGAATTTTTTGAGGAGCTTTGCGATGTTTTCGATTTCGTCGAGGTTGCAGTTGATGTGGTTCAAAAAGTCGAGCTTTCTAGCGTTTTGGTGCCGTCCAAACTCGCACCTGATGCGGCGCGGACTTTATAGCGGGGCACCTTGCGAATATATCAATCCGTTCTTTTGCAACAACTCTGCTTTCCATGTCTTCACAGCGGTGGACTGGGTTTCGTATACAGAAAAAGGAGGTGGAATAAGCTAGGTTGGCAGGGTGGTTAGCGGGTGAAAACGGTAGTCGGGGCACCGTGCGGCCCCAACGGAAGACGCCTTCCGCCACGACGACTGGCTCTAGCTCGTTTGTTACGTTCAACTGCAATTAGCGATGTCATATTCTTTTCCTCATTTGTTAAAACTGTCAAATTCACGATTCTTTTGGCGTAAACGGTTCGGGATTGTGATGATAGCTGACCTACCCTGCGTTTCCCGAACAGCACGCAACGCTAGCATTTTTGATAACGTCATTGTTGTCCGATGTTGATTCGGTCATTGTCATAATCATCAAAAGTGAATACAAGGCGGTCGCCGTTGGCTTTTGGTAAAAACAGCAGGCAAAGATCAATCCAGTCTTCATCTGTCATTGGCGGAGGTTCGTTTGGAGATTCATCGACGACATCATCGGATAAAAAATCGAAATACCGTTCGATAAGTTTTTTCAATAAAACCCCTTGGAACTCTTCCCATCGCTTTGCCATTTCTGGAGACGTTGTTTTGACTTCAATAACCATACGCGGCTCTTGAGTATTGATGCCAATGATAGTGTATTCACGGCTATCGCAAAGAAAGTCGAGAGAAATCTGATCGAAAGGACTTCCCATTCGTTTTAAGTACCCAAGTTCCCATGCTGCTGCGGAATCAGGATGCAAAAAAACAGCTTTCACTGAATTATAACCGTGTAACTTTTCCAAAGCACTTAAAAGAGCTGGCGAGTCCTGCTTGCATAAGGTATCAAACCGCTCTTTTAATTTCGCAACAAATAATTCGTCGCTTATCAAATGGCAATCATTTGTCACCGTAGACAAAAATGACAAATTCCACCCCACTTCAATAAACAGGTCATAAAAGAACCCTATGTTCAAAAGGACAGCATTGTTGTTTCCCCCAACAATATAATACGCGTCTTGTTTCAGTATCCAGCTAGACCGCTTGTTCTCGTTCGTTACTTCAAAAAAGTCTCGTACCGCCTGAAGTTCGCTATCATCCTCATTGTTCGCGGACGGAATGACAAAATATGGACCGAAATTCAGGTCTCGCATGTTGACAATGATGTACAAATGCTTGATGCCAATCTTTGTCAAAGGACTGAAAAAGTCAGCAACTTTTTGTTGACCATTGCTAAGAGCTTCACTGACTTGAGCTAGTCTTGCTTTCGTTGCAATACTGAAATTGTGACATTTTTCAAAGGCGTTTATCGCCGAAGGCAATTTTTGCACGTCGCTCAATGACTTCAAGTCAATACGGCACACCATCGCGGTATCTTCATCAACGAAGCAAGAAATCTCATCGTAAATTTCCTGCGGGGATTGCCTCTTGTCATTAGCGTTTGATACACTGACGTGACAAAAAAGAGCAATTATTAAAGCAGCACAAATAGTATACGGATTCATATTTCGTAATCTACCGGAACATCGGCTAGTGTATTCTCTGGGTGTCGTGCGGATTCGCAGAGTCATCGTTTATGCAATTTGCTTCTTGTTTATGCGAACCTTTTTCGTTGTCGGTTGTCGCATATGATTTTTGTGATTCCGCTAAAGAATCTGGGCAAGCACACGTCACATTTTTTGTAAAAAATGACATTGTTGTTTATTTTGGGAGCGTCTGGCACTATACACGGCAAACCCGAAGCGTCTTCTGTAACAAGCAGGCGGACAAAAGCATCGGTATTTGTAAGTGCAATTGGATGTTCGAGCAATATCATTGATTGTTCTTGAATAAATGTCGCCTTCCTGTGAGTTTGATATTCTGCGGTACAATTTCTGGTTAGGAGTTGAATGGAAAGTGCGTCGCCATCATACGACACCGTAATAATACTGCCACTCCCACGATGAAATTGCGTACTCCATGTGCCCACAACACTGACAGGGTAATCGAGTATGGCTGGATTGCGTCTGTACTCCGTATTCACTCCACTTTCTTTGTAAGCAGCGATTTTTCTTAAAATGGCAAACTGAAGAACATGGTCGTTTGTGGTAAACAGAAAAAGCAGCCAGATAGCTAGCACCGCAAAAAATACTAACCATGTGCGAAAAATCGTTTTTTTACCAATAGAAGCTGGCCTATTGATATTGGCGGTTTTATGACAGCGGTGGACTGGGTTTCCATGACATCGCAATAGCTTCCTATATGGGCTGTTGGTTAATCTTTTCCGTTTTGGGGTCAGGATTCGTGGTTTTCAGCATCACCCAAAAGTCGCGGACAAGGATGCTGTCTTTTAGTGAACGGGAACAGAATCGGCACCATAATCTACATCAGATACCAAAGATCCGTCTGTTGAAAATTGCTTTAATCTAACTCTTTTATAATCCTTAAGTTCTAATTCAAAACGAAGCTGACCGTTAGGATACCATAATTTTTGGCAACCTGTTCCATTTTCAACTAAACTTCCCAAAACTCCATCAGGCGTATAGTATTTTCCACTTCTTACTTTATGCCTGTCTGGAAGAGGCTCTTTTGGGTAATCAACAAATTCGACATATATTTCCCCCTCTTCTTTGAGGACGCCACTTTCATAGAATCCCTTATAAGCATTATAGCCATCATGTGGATTTAGTACGAACCAGTATCCACAGATTCCGTCGTCAACCGTAACGCGGTAATACTTTTTACCTAAAATACTACTTGCATCAATCAAATTTAAACCGTAATAATGCCCTGTATAGTCTTTGGAATAGGGCAATACAGTTTTTCCTGTTCCAACAAATAGAAAAAAAAACGTGGCAAGTAACAGAGTACATAGGGCACCCAGAAAGAGTTTCTTCACGAATGTCATCACTCACTAACCTCCAATGTTTTTGCACATGTGCTGAATGCGTTTTTGTAGAGACGTTTTCAACATGTGGACTGTCCTGCATTTGTCTGGCAGGTGCCACTACCCTTGCTTGCATTTTCATCAAAATGGTCATCTGATTTTACTCCATTTTGATTGTTTGGCACATCGTTTTCGGTTTCACCGGCATAACCTAACGAATGACAATTATCCACAATGAGATGTCGATTTCGGATGCGCCATAACACTAAAAAAATCATTGGCAACCATATTCCGAACAATAACCACGAGATTACAGTTTTGTTGTCAATTATGCGAGCAAGACAAGAATTAGTATCGCAGCGAGAAACCAACAGCAAAATGTCTACAACAATAAAAAACAGAAAATAAAAGAACGGAAAAGTTGCAGTAAAAAAATACAAACACAACGCGAACACATCGTTGATTTTGATGTTTTTTCTTTTTTTTCGTTGTGAAATGTTAACACCTGCGTCAACACAGCGAGGACCTGTATCTCCGTTGCCTGTTGCTTGATTGCACTTTTTCTCGCGGCTCTGGTCTCGCATTGTTTTGAACATAACAAAACAGATAAAGTAATAAAACGCGACAGCCAAAACGCATGCCCAAATTACCGATGTGCTGTAAACATAGGTTTCTGTTACGGTACAAAGTTCGTAAAAGCGAGGCGATTCGGTTGCTGCGTTTTGTGTGAGTGCATGAAACTGTTTCGATAAGCGGAGGTGTTCGGATAATAAACACACAAACAAAATTGCCAGCAAGACATTTGCGAATATAAAACTCAAGACAAAGGCGACTGGTTTTGTCAAACAAGTTTTCATACTGCCCTTTCAAGAAACAAAGAGTTTATTTGACGATATTGGCACAGTCGCAGAACGTCGCAATCCCTGTTGCTCATGCGGCATTTGCGATTGGTACAGCATAAAAATCGTAAGCTCCCTTAACGGCTATTATAACACCAGCAGAAAGAAGCACGGTTCCACCAGATGCGGTTACAGCTGTCGTACCTGCTGCGACTATCAAAATCTTCGTCCCAGTATAAGCTAAACAAACGCCAACTACACCCTCGCCAAACGAAGTGATATTTGCAGATACGGCTGCCCCTGCTGCTTGCAAGACAATCTTTTTTTGTACGGCAAGTTAAACGTGCACACCATAATGCGACTGGACACGTCGGATTTTGAAATGGTATTGATAAGAGTTACGGTATAAAAGCAGATATAATTGACTTTTGAATGGCGGGTGGGATGGTTGCACTTCCAGAATATAGCATGCGACCATTGGAATCCCAAAAGGATATTGTTTCGCATTGTCCAGAATTATACTTCGCATCCATAATAACGTTGTCTGAATCATCAACCAGCACATCCTCTCCATTTCCATCGCTGATTTTTGACACTACATTGCCTTTGGAGTCACAAAAAACAGCGTCAATGTACTCTAACAAGTAAACAGAGTTGAGGGGGAATGTATAGTGAAATACTCCAGTTCCTCTGGCTCTGATAGACATGTCAGCAAAATAGTCTTCAAAGTGACAAATTGCCCTATTGGTGTCAAGCTGTTTATCAATAAATACTTTTCTGATTTTTCCATCACATCGTAAAACAGGATATGGTCGAGAAAGCGGGGTTTCAATTTCGATGGGAATAAAGCCAAGCCAACTGCGAGAATCACTTAGACCAAGGCCCCGCCATTTTATTTTTGTATAATTTGCGGGGTTATGAGTTGGATAACCTAACGTCGGCTTCGGTAAATAACAGATTGTAAATAGCAATAAGAAGATTGTAAACGCAATGGCAAATACGGTAAATGCGTTTTTCGTATTCAATTTCATAACAGGGACTCCTCACTTTTACTGGCAATAGACCTGTTCGGAAACTTGCACTCGCAAAGCGGTTCGGCATAGCCGAACCAAAACTACAAAGTCGCTCCAAATCCATGTTCCCGAACAGGTATATTTCTAATCCGATTTCTAGGCTAAATTTGCGACAAGACAAAAACAAGAGTCAATCCGGCTCCAACACATGCAATTGCAGAGAATAGATTCCCAATAAGCCAAGCGGCTGAACGTAGACTTATCATAATAACAGAGAAACTAATTAGTGACGAGAACAATAAAACGGTTGTTACTCCATTCAAAAATACATTCGCTACACCACCTACATACTTTTCCGGATAATCATATCCGTTCATTGAACAAATGGCTACAACAGCGGACATTATAAGAAAACAAACAAATAAAATCAATACTACACGGTACAACCATGAAATTAGCATAAAACGACGCAATCCAACTTGACCATTAAAAAACAATGGACGAATCATCAAGCCTGACATACAAGAAACAGTACAACACATACAGTACCACAGTAAAAGAAATAGAGGCGAAACGTAACGAAGCATAAATTCCATTATCTGCGGATACTCTAACCCGGAATCCCAGTACATTAGCCATGAAAAGAAAGCCATCGCAATTGAAAAGAGCAAGAAAAATAGATGAGCCAGAAAACAAATATAAGATTCTGGCGTGTTGTTCGTTAGTTCTGTTGTAAGCATCGCTCCCCCTTTCTCTATTGATTGAAAATTCTTGCAAAACGTCATCAGAGACTCATACTCGCTGTACTACACAAGTCGTCATGAGTTTAGAGTCCAAGACCCATCCAAGTCCCGCATATGCTGTGAGATATTCCTATCCATTTCCACACTTGGAAGGTCGCCATGATTGGTGGACTGGGTTTCCTAGACAGAAAAGAGAGGTGGCGTAAGCTATACTCAAGATGGCCAGTAATTGCAGGTTTTCAAACAACGGCAATTTTGGTGTCGTTAACGTTTTGTATCCGTTCACGGTTGGTTTCGTCGTGACGTTTCCTAGTCCCGTTGGGACGTTCTAATTGTAGCCAAGGGCAAGACGTACTCGTCGCAGCCCTCGGTTCGCTGCCCCCAATTGAACGAAGTCCCGTAGGGACGACCTTATTCCGAACGGGCAAAAAATCGTCAACGCTGTCGAGCGGTTCAAATAAGGCCGCTCCTACGGAGCTACGAATTCTCTGGTGAACGCAAACCCAAGGCTGCAGCGAATACGCCTTGCCTTGGGCTACAATTAGGTCGTCGCCACGCGACTAGGAAGTGACGAAACAATTTTGTCCGCGAACAGGCAATTTCACCACATTTTAGGTGTATAGAGGGGGCGGACAAGTTAGCGGGTGAAAACGGTAGTTGGCGCACTGTGCGACCGACATAAAACGCGACGCCGTTAGCGGAAATTGTCCTGCCGTGCGTCAAACGTAACAAGCATCACTTCGGCGTCAAAACGTTCTCGCCTTTCGTGTGCGAAATATTCACGATGCGACCGTTCAGCCCGAAAGTCCAAGATGTCGTGTTATCGACGGGATGTGTCTGCGATGTCACGCAGACAGACCGGTAAATGTATGGCAGGTTGCACTGACCTGCCCAACGTTTTCCGAACGGCACGCAATGCTACGGCTTCGCTGTCTCAAGTTGTTCGCGGACGTAATCTTGGTCTGCCTTGCGTAATGCGGAAAGTTCTATCGTGGTCTGCTTGCCGTCGGGTTTTTCGAGTGTCACGTCTTTGCCGTCAGAAGAAACGTACTTCGCACTCGCTTTGAAGAGTCCATCTTTCGTTTGCCAGTTGCGATAATCAGAAGGTGGCGGGGCATTCTTCTCGGCTTCTTTCACAGCATCAAGCACTTCTTTGGCAAGAGCATCATCAACCTTGTGTTCCTTCAACAACGCTTCTAGTTCTGCCGTCGCAAAGGGGTGAAGCGAGTATGAATCGATCAAGTATTTTTTCA
>JBOFSQ010000049.1:0-6226 GCA_051651625.1 Thermoguttaceae bacterium
CGCATACGATGCAAACGGCAATCGAAAGAATTTCGAGACGGGAGCGTTCAACCGATTACTTTCCGACGCCGCGAACGAGTACAAATACGACAACGAAGGAAACCGAATTGCAAAAGACGCAACTCGGTATTCTTGGGACCACCGCAATCGCCTTGTGAAAGTGTTGCGAATGAAAAGATGATCAACAAATCAAAGGGCTTGCTAATATGTATCGTGCTGTTCATTGTTTTAATCGCCTCAATGTATGCAAGCATCTCTATTTTGGATTGTTATTTATATTCTGCGATTTTGTCTGGTAGTTTCTCTCCAGAGGCATTGCAGCCTGGTTTCTATTCATTAGCTGTCCATTCGAGAATGCCAAATTTATTGCCTCGATTAATAAAAAAACACAATGAACTTATAAAAGAAAATGCTGAAAATGAAGGTAAAGGACTTATCAAATTACAGTCCTATAACGAACAATTAAAACTCTGGGATTTTCTGTTACATCTATGCAACACAATGAAAAATAAAGAAATGCAAAAAGCTTGATTGAATACATCGTTAATCATGCTCACTCGAACGACATGAGAAGAGACGAAAAAGAAAACTTGAATTCATTCGTCAAAGCAAGTGGTGTCAATTGGTTTTCTGAAATGAAAGACCTTGACAGTACCAGTACAACGCGGTTGGCAGGCGAGCCGAAAGCGGAAGACGACACGGCGAAACTGAAGGAAAAACAAACAGGTAGTATAACGAAGTGATCTGCCCTACTCTGCGTTTATTGACCTGTCCTAAGTTTGGCGTACAGAGGGGGAACGATAGAACTTTCCGCATTACGCAAGGCAGACCAAGATTACGTCCGCGAACAACTTGAGACGCCGAAGCCGTAGCGTTGCGCTGTTCGGGAAACGTGGGTTAGGTCGATGTACAGCTAGTAACCCTCCTTGGCAAACTCGTTTTTTGGCCTATCATGCCGCACCCGCCGTCTAGCAGTGGAAGACTAGCATCAAGAATAAGAACTTTCGTGGAGTGTGTTCGATGACGATTGACAAAAGTCTCAAAGTAAACAAAGGTATTGTCCGTGCCCGCAATGTGTTGACCCGTGCCGAACGGATTGAGCGACTCGTCGCCCAAGACCGCTGGAGCGAAGGCGATGGCCCGTTCGGGTTGCCGAAGGTCCGCGTTTATAAGGTCGTTCTGAAGAAGAAGAAAAAGGCCAAGGGCGAAGAAGAAGCTGCGGGCGACAAGGGAGCCAAAGGCGCGCCGAAGGCTGCTGCTGGTGCGAAGACCGCCGCTCCGAAAAAGAAGTGACGCCATTTTTGGTTCTTGGTGTTGGTGTTGCAGGTTGTCTCGGTGCGCTGTGCCGCTGGGGGATGATCTCGCTCGTGGCGGTATTTCTCGGCACCAGCTATCCGTGGGGGACAACGCTCGTTAACATCGTGGGTTGTCTCGCGTGCGGTATCGTGGTGGCAATGTTGGACAGTTGTCACGCCGAGTTTTTCGTGTCGTGGCGCGTTGTCATCTTGGTCGGTTTCTTCGGGAGTTTTACGACGTTTTCGGCGTTGGCATTAGAAACGCATCGTCTTGCGACGCAGGGCGAGACGCTCTTGGCACTTGGGAACGTCGTCTTTCAAAACGTCGTCGGCATCGCCGCGTTGGCTGCTGGTTATGCTGCGGTGTCGTTCGCTTCACGTCTTACGGGAGCAAGTTGACAGTCATGCCGCTGCAAGTCTCACACATCGCCCACGATTATCCAACGCCCAGCGGGCCGCTGTCGATTTTGCGTGACTGTTCGTTTTCACTCGGCGACGGTGAATCGCTCGCCATTGTTGGGCAGAGCGGTGCGGGAAAGAGTACGCTGCTTTCGATAGTCGCGTCGCTGTTGCGACCGACATCGGGGAGTGTGCGTCTCGATGATATAGATGTAACGTCACTCGCACCGGCAGCGATACCGGCATTTCGTCGCAAACAAATCGGGTTTGTCTTTCAAGACCACAACCTTTTGCCACACTGCACGGCACTCGAAAACGTTGTGCTTCCGCTGTTGGCGTCGGGTTCGGTGACGCGCAGCGATGAAGCACGAGCACGCGACTGGTTAGACCGACTCGGACTGCACAACCGCGAACAACATTATCCAGCGGAACTTTCCGGCGGCGAGCGGCAACGTGTCGCCATCGCACGCAGCGTTATCGCGTCGCCGCGTCTTCTGCTTGCCGACGAACCGACCGGAAATCTCGACGACGCTCACCGTCAAGAAGTCGCCGACGCACTCTTCGGACTCGCCAACATCGGACTCGCGCCGGAGACGATGGTGCTCATCGTCACTCACGATCAAACTCTCGCGGCCCGCGCCACACACCGCGTGACACTTGCAAACGGCATACTGACTCCCGACATCCTCTAACAACCACGCAACCCCACAGTTCTGTTGATCAGAAAATTTTTGAAGGGGGTGTGGGGGAAACTTTTTTCAAAAAGTTTCCTCCCACTTGTGCGCGGTTTGAATTGCCATCGCATGTTCGACTTCACTCCCACCCATTCGTTCCCGCCACCAATGACAACACATCCACTCATTTCACATCTCACACCATCAGCGGCAAAAGTATTGCGCGGCGATGGCGACGCCGTTTGGCACGACTGGGGAACTGGCGTTCGCAAGCGAACGAAGCCGCTCAGCGAAGGACTCGAACACCGTCTCTTCTGGGGGCTGACCGAAACTGACGGCGAACAACTCGAAGAACTGATCGCAGCGACGCGGAGTGACTTCGTGCGCGGTGCCGAGCGAGCGGTTGCCGATATGTTCACAGTTGCCGGTGCGCTGGCAACAATCGACGTTGCGTGGCAGTTGCCGCGTGCAGCGGGGCAACTCGTGTGGAGCGAGTGGGAGGCGATCTTGATTTCGCTTGACTACATTCTCGCCGATGTGGAAGAGAATGCTTTGGTGTACGACTCTCCGCTTCTCTACCAAATTCTCTGCGGTGAACTTCAGTTAACGCTTGCTTGTTTGCTCCCCGATTTGGTGGCGACGCGCGACCGGCTTGCCATTGCAACATCGTCATTTGCCCACGGACTTGAGACGATACTCGACGGTGGCGGCATGCCGCAGAGCCACGATTTACCGGTTCTGCGTCCGCTTCTTGCGTGCTGGACGCGGTCACAATCGCTCGCAGCACAGGGTGGTTGCAAAGTGTTTGATCGCCGGGTGCGCGAACAATATCGCTGGATGATCGAGCAAGTGCTTCGGTTAACTCGTCGCGATGGGACGGCAGTTTTTTCGCTGCCAACCGAAAACAGCAGCGACGAAGTTTCCAGCACCGTTGCGATGATCGAATCCGCAGTTGAGCTTTCACGCGACGACGACAACATAGACGTTGCACTTCTCGTTTTGCCGAAGCGTTCGAGTTTGATGGGGCGTCGTCGTGATGGTGTTCGCGCCGAGCGACTCCCCGACTCGTCGTATCTTTCGGAATGGAGTTGCGTATCGGTGATGCGAAGCGGTTGGGACTTCAGCGAGGCATCGGTTGCGGTTGCGACGCCTGCGATTTACGTTGAGGACGTTATGCCGCCGCTGGTCGCGCCGCGCGACCGCTGGAGCGACGAACTGTTTCAGATCGAACTCAACGTTCGCGGTGCAACACTTCTTTCGGGCGCGTGGCGAGTTGGCGTTACAGAATCGGCGTCGGGAAAACCGCTCGCCGCAACCGCGCACTGGACGGAAACAGGAACCGTCTCCGAACCGGGATACGACTACCTCGAATGGGAACTCACGCTCGAAGGCGGCGTGCGAATCGAGCGACAGATTGTACTTGCACACAACGAAGAGATTCTGCTTATTGCCGACACGCTCATTCCGGCGTCGGGCAAAAAGTCTGGCGCGGTGCCGCTCGTTTACACGTCGTCGCTTCCGGTTGCGTGCTTTGGTGGCACGACAATCCAGTGCGACGACCGCGACGCGAATGAAGTTGTTTTGACTTCGCCTGCTGCTGTTCAGAGTCGCGTGTTTCCGTTATTTCTGCCGGAGTGGAAGAAGTCGCCGAGTGTGGGGAAGTTTTCCGTTGCACGCGACAAGTCGCTTGAGATCGAGTGGAAAGCGAGCGAGAGCGGCCCGCGTGGAACGGCGTTTCTGCCGGTCGTCATCGATCTCGACAAGACGCGGCTCAAGCGTCCGTACACTTGGCGACACTTGACTGTCGGCGAGAACTTGCGTGCGGTGACGCGCGACGAGGCGTCGGGTTATCGTCTTGCCTGCGGTGATGATCAATTTCTTCTCTACCGTTCTCACACCGAGCAGCGAAACCGCACTGTGCTTGGTCACAACCTCGTCAGCGAACTTCTGCTGGCAAAGTTTTCAGCCGAAGACGGTGTCGAAGTAATCGCCGAAATCGGACGCGATGAGTGAGAGGTGAACTCCAGCATATTTGCGACATCACCCGCGAGCGTACTCTTTAACGTAATAACGTTCGTCAGATGTTTGTAGCACTCCGCCGCTTTTGAGTATCCGTGTTAACTCACGCATTGCAGGTTGTGAAAGATGTGTCGCTTGCGAACAGAAAACTGCATCGCAACTTGCTTTTTTCATCGGGATATTCAACACGCCCGCATAATCTGCCGTAATCTGTGAGGCAGCTTTGTTGCGGATTGATGCTGGTGTCAGATTCATCGAGAATTGAAAGACTCTATTTTCAGTACGCACCGATTCGGCGATCACCTCGTCAGAAAAGTCGCCGATGAATAGTATTGTTCCAGCCGGAATCGCCATCTCTGCGGTCTCGCGCAACTCGTTCGGCTCTTCGTTTGCGACAGTTTGCAAATGCTCGTGAATCGCATCGAAAAACAGTTCCGGTGTCAACTGTTCCATACACGGCGGCACGTCAAATCCACGCAGACATCGTGTCTGCCAATCGCCAGTCACCCACTCGCACCACAAAGGACAAGCATCCTTCGCCTTGACGTTTATGTTTTCTGGATAACCAAAGAAATCAATGTTAGTTGGCCCGAAAAAGACCGCACTGCGCCCCATTAGAGAGTGCATCAGGTGAACCATTCCACACTCACCGTCAATGTGCAAGGCTGAATTTTTGAGAACAAATTTCAACTCTTCAAAACTGGTCTGGCCACGCAAATCAACATCAATGCCGACTAAATCTGAGTCGGAATTCGTTCTACCTACCTGAACGATTGTAAGCGATGGAAATTCGGAATGAATCTTCGCAATCAAGGCGTTGTAGTAAGTTTTGGGCCATACTCTTGTATGCGTATTACCGCGATTTAATTCGTGGACTCCACGCTGAACTGTAATGTATGTTCGATTTCCCAAACCTGTTTTTTCTAAAATTTCACATGACGTTTCATCCAGAACCAACATTGGACGGGTGTCCGCTGATATACCGAGCAAGTGTCCTACATCCGTTTGACTGTGACGTGTGTGTCCGTTCATCAGGAAGTACATGGCGGTTGATGGAGCGTAAGCGGGATTGAGAGAACACAGGTGCCCCCTATTTTGCTTAAACGATTGATAGAGCTGCAACAGTTCGTCAAGCTGTGGACTGCTAATTCGCTTTGATTTTTGGGCTCTATAAATTAACGATGGTACAGTACAGAATGAAATGACAGCATCATATTCATGAAACTGTGGCAACTCTTGTCTGCTGTAGATTCGCTCTACCCACGGGCTTTGATAGAAAATCGCTTCCGCAATCTTGATGTTTTCATCGGTGCAGATAGAAACTTTATGTGTTCCACCAATAAACTTATAGAACTCCTTCAAGTAGGTACACGAGATAACCAGATCACCTACGCCGCCTTTCAGTTGAAAGAGAATCCTTGGTGTTTCATCAAACGATTTTCTTGCACGACTCCACCAAGATTTTCTTTTTATCTCCGCTGCAAATAGCGAATCTGAAGAACGAAGTAACTGCTTGAAACTCCAAAACATCAAACTCAAAAGTGCCGCCTTTGGGCGACTGGGATACTTCGTCTCAAGGTGTTCAACTCGCTCTTGGAGATATTTATAAAACGAAGACCAAATATGTTCGTTCTCGTTTTGATCAGTATGTTTCATGGCTGTACTCTTCTATTGCTGCTTAACGCTGATGTCACTGGTTCAAAACTGGAAGTAGATAAACGGTTGTGTGCCGTCTTCGCCAATGAAGATTATGAGGAAGAGCATCATCGCGTAAACGGTGCCGCGTAAAACGGGGTGCCATTTTTCTGTGAACGGCACTTCGCTCCGCTGAACGCTGCA
>JBOFSQ010000050.1:0-37424 GCA_051651625.1 Thermoguttaceae bacterium
GTTCGGCATAGCCGAACCACACGCTGGAGGGTTCGGCTATGCCGAACCGCACGCAGAGTGCCGCCACAACAAGCACAATCCCCGCTCCCCACGCGCCGCCAAAAACGAATGCCGTGTACGCATTCTCCGCGTCGAACACGCCGAAGAGCGGACACGCCGGAACGTCGCGCCAAAACACGAGCGGCACAGCGACCATCGTCGTTGCGATGACGATTCCCGTCGCAAGAGCGATGCGGCGAACGATGGCGGCTTGCGATTGGAGTGCGTCGAGCGAGTGCGCGGCGAGCAGCGCAATCGGCAGCGCGGCGACCGTGAACCACTTCGCCGGATAACGAAACATTTCGTAAAACGGTAACTGCATGAGAATCGTGTAGACGCCGCCCGCACTCCCCATCGACGCGACAACCGCAACGATGAGACACCACGTCAGCGCGACGAGGCAACGTTTCCCCCAAAGTCGCAGCGACGCCATCGCCAGCACCGCCGGAATCATTCCCGCGTAGAGCGACGGTGTCCAGATGCCGCGCGGTTCGGCGGCGAGAATCCAGCGGCGGTGTTGCGGAAACTGGTCTCCCGAAAAGTTCGGGTAAACGAGTTCAAGCAGTCGCAACGGATGAATGCTGTAGTTGTCGATGCGTGCGATGTGGTCGCCTCCGGTGCGGTCGGATTCTATGGCGGCGCGGAGCGTCGGGACTGTTTGCACAACCGTCGCAGTCGCCGCGATGAGAAACGCCGACAAAATCATCGACGCGGCGTGTGTGCGTGTGCTCCACGTCGTCTGCGTTCGTCCGAACAACGACCAAACAAACGCCGCGACCGCGAAGAGTGCGACATGGTAAACCGCTTGCCAGTCGCCGCCGAATAGTATGAGTGAGACGACGGCTGCGAGTGCGAGAAAGTGTTTCACGTTTTGCCGTTGAATGATTCGCAGAACGAGCCTGACCGCTTCGGGGAACCACGCCGCACCGATGAGAAAGACGATGTTGCACTGCTGAAACAAGACGCTGCCGCTGAATGCGTATGCGACACCCGCAAACGTTGCGGCGTATGACGAGCAGCCGAGTGACCGTGCGAGACGAAACGTTGTCCACGCCGCGAGAAAAATGTGCGCGATGATGAAAACGTGTTCGTCGAGCGGCGTCGGCAGCAGCGTGAAACAAATCCACGCAGGCGGATAGAAAACGCCGCTGGTCGGATTGGCAACGACATCTCGCGCTGGAAACGTCGCCCGTTGCCAGTCATTTTTGAGACGCTGGTGGAGCGGATAATAAAAGTGTGCAGCGTCGCGGAACGCAACTTGTTTCGCGGCGTCGCCGCTGAACGACGTGAGAATCACATCGCCCCACAGTCCGAAAACACACAGTGTAGTTACGGCGAGAAAGAGAACTGATACGTTTCGCAGATTTCGCATCGGCGAAGTATAACCGACGTTGCTACCGTGTGAAGGGTGGAGCGTTGTCGAGGGGTGTGGCGGGTGTAGTAAAATCTGTTTGCACGAGAACATTGGTTATCCGCGTTTTCGCCCCAACGGGGCGAAAGAACTTAGCCGTGGGTGAGCGGTATTCCGCGAACCCACGGTACGCAGGCCCCAACAAAATCCGTAGCCCCAACGGGGCGTAAGAGTTGTGTGCGTGGTTCAATTCTTGCGCCCCGTTGGGGCTTTCTGGATTTTGTGGCTTCCGTACCGTGGGTTCGCTCCGCTCACCCACGGCTAAGCTCTTGCTGCCCCGTTGGGGCAATGTCTGTTGCGTCCATTTGATACTTGATGCGTTAGATTTATGAACAGGCAAGCGGCTCTCCTTTGCTTGATGGTGAGAACGGGTATAATCGCTGCCTGTTCGTGAGTGAGACGGTTTCACCGTTTCCACGTTCAAACAATCTTTTGTGAAAGGAAGAACCAATGTTAGTCACACAAAAAGCTCCAGAGTTTACCGCCAAGGCCGTTATGCCAAGCGGAACGTTTGAGGATGTCTCGCTCGCGCAGTATCGCGGCAAGAAACACGTCCTCCTCTTTTTCTACCCGCTCGACTTCACGTTCGTCTGCCCGACCGAGATCATCGCGTTTTCGGAGGCGGCTGCCGAGTTTGAGAAACTCGGTGTGCAAATTATCGGGTGCAGTGTTGATAGCGAGTTTTCACACTTCGCGTGGGTAAACACGCCGCGTCAACAAGGCGGACTCGGCGGAATCAAGTATCCGCTCGTCGCAGACTTGTCGAAAGAAATCGCCAAGGCTTACGACGTTCTCCTCCCCGGCGGCGTCGCACTTCGCGGACTGTTCCTGATCGACCGCGACGGCGTTGTCCGTCACCAAGTCGTCAACGATCTCCCGCTCGGACGCAGTGTCGACGAGGCGTTGCGGATGGTCAAGGCGTTGCAGTTCTTCGAGAAGAACGGTGAAGTCTGCCCCGCGAACTGGCAAGAAGGGAAACGCGGAATGAAAGCCGACCCGAAAGGAAGTCTCGACTTCTTCAAGACGGAATACAAGTGATTCGTGGTGAGCGTACAATAGAACATAGGTGAGCGTTCAATAGGACATATAGGTCTTATAGGACCTATATGTCCTATAAGATTGGCTCCGTGGAACGTGAACGCTTACCAAAAAACTTTACAGGAGGTTAACTCAATGAGATCGACGATGTTTGTTTGTTGTGCAGTGGTTTTGTGTGGTGTGTTACGCGGTGCGGAAACGCCGCCCCCGCAGGTGCCGAGTCCGGCGATTGTGTCGCTGGTGGCGGAGGCGTCGAAGACTGTTGAGGCGATGGAAAATCCGGTTGCCCGCGCTGAAGGGTTGTTGGAACTGATCGACCTACAACTCACGCTCGCCCCCGAAACACCCGCTGATGACGCCACGCTCAAAAGTCACCGCGAAGCGTTTGACAAAATCGTCTCGACTATCGACGATAGTGCTACGCGGATGTCGCTACTCGATGCGGCGGTCAATGTCGCGCTGCGGCTCAAAGACTATAACACGGTCTTCGCCCTCACGGAGAAGTTCGATGAACCGTATCGCAACCGCGGAACCATCGTCATACTCGGCAAGATACTGGCCGAAGACGGTGGCAAGACAGTCGATCTCGTTCCGCGTTTTGAGAAGGTGATGTCGGAGGTGGTAACGCAGCCTGCACTCACGTCGCTTGCGTCTGTACTTCTCGGCAAGGCTTACGCACTCAAAGGCGACAAGACCGCCGCAGCGGCAGCGTTTGCGAAGGCCATCGAGACAGCCGCCACGCTCGAAGCACTCGAAGAGCAGAACATCCTCGGACTGATTATCAGTCTGGAGGTCACAAGCGGTATGATCGACGACGCCAAGGCGTTCGTCGCGGCGCACAAGCAGCCAGCGCAGCAGCAGTATTTCTACGGAATGCTCGCCCTGACGATGATTGAACTTCCAGCCGCCGAGCGCGACGCAGAGTTTGCCGCGTGTCTTGCGGCGATCACCGACGACAACATTCGCACGGTCGCAATCTCAACGCTCATCCAGCGACTTGTCAGCGAAAACGTGGCGTGTGATGCGCTTGCGACTTGGATCGATAATGCGAAAACTCCAGAAGCGAAAATCGCCATCGCAACAGCCGCCGCCGATGCGTTGCTTGATGTCAAACGTTTTGCCGACGCCGCGACTTTGGCAACCATGACTACCGACACCGACCTTGCAGATTCGATCCGTTTGATGGAAATCGACTCGCTGGTCCGCACGATGAAGTGGGATTTGGCGGTGGCGAAGTCTGGTGAGCTTGCTGTTCACGAACGTCGCGGTCAGGCGTTGGCAGGACTGCTCGTCGCGGCGCGGCGTCACGCCGACGCTGCGGTCTTTGCGAAAGTTTCGGCGATGCTCGACTCGCCCGTTGCCCAAACGCGGAAGAAGGAACTCCGCGACAGCTTCGCCGTTCTCGCCAAGGCAAACGACCCGCAAAGTGTGATGGCACGGATTGACGAACTCGGTGTCTTGTTTGGGCAACAGTTTGTCTTGGGCGACATCGACGGTGGCATCGCAACGCTAAACCAGATTCTCGCATCGCTCCCGCTCTGTACCGATGTTGACAAGCGTTTTGAAGTGTTGGTTCAGACGCTCTCGATGCTGGTGAAGTTGCAGCCTCGAACGGAGGTTCTCGCGTATTATAACGGTGCGGTGAAGCAGATCATCGACTTGCAAGGGATCGACAATAACCAGCGTTTGGCGGGGCTTCTGTATTTGGCATCGGCGGCGAGTGACTGTCTTGATCCAAAAGACATGACGCTTCCACTTGATGCGGTCATCGCGTTCGTCAAAACAATCGAAGACCCAACCGAACGCACCGCCGCCACCCTCGCCCTCGCCCGCCAATGGGCTGATATGAGGCGGTGATGCAACCGTAAACGCAAGTGGGAGAATTGCCTTGAACGACAAAGTACGATACTGGTTTGACATGGCAGAGGACGATTTACGCGTCGCCAAAATGATGCTGGATGGACGGCGTTATCTCTGGATGGGGTTTATCTGCCACTTGGTCATTGAAAAAGGATTCAAGGCGTTGATTTCGGAGGGCGACAAAGTCCCGCCGAAAATCCACGCATTGCGTCGGCTCGCCAGAATCGCCGACGTTGTAGATCAGCTCAACGACGAGCAACTGCGATTAATGACAACGCTCGACTCGATGCAAATCGAAACGCGGTATCCGGAGTACAAAAGTACAATCGCGGCAATGCTCAACAAAGACGAAGGTTTAAGACTCTTTAGCGGCACTACGGAGTTGTTTTCATGGATCAAGGCACAGATCAAAACGTAGCATTAGAACATGCGACGAAATACGCGGAGCGAGTACGAACGGAGTTTTCTCCCGACGCGATTGTCGTGTTTGGGTCGTATGTTAACGGGACTCCGCGTGAGGAAAGTGACATCGACATCGCGGTGATATTTAATGACTTTCGCGGTGCGTGGCTGGAAACGGCGGCGCGTCTTTGGCGTTTGTCTTACGACGTTGACGACCGCATTGAGCCGCACATGCTCGACAGAACCAAAGACCCCGCTGGCTTCGTCACCGATGTACTCAAGGCCGGTAGGCGGATTTGAAAAGTTTGAACGGTTCCAGTTTGATTTTGCTGTCGCTTTTGCTTTGGTCTGCTCGGCAACGACACCACACACATCCCTCTCGTGGGTCTTGTTGACGAAACGGCTGTTCGCCTTATACTTGGCGGCGTTCCGATTGGCGTTTTGGTACGCACTGTTTACTGATGGAGAATTAATGCGATGCGTTGGTTTTGGATAGATCGAATCACCAAATTTGTAAGTGGCAAGAGTGCGGAGGCGATCAAGGCGATTTCGCTCGCCGAGGATCATCTTCACGATCACTACGTCGGTTATCCGGTGATGCCAGCGTCGCTGGTGGTTGAGGGACTGGCGCAGACGGCTGGAATGCTGGTGCTAGAAGCGGGCGGCTATCAAAAGAAGGTCGTCTTGGCGAAGATTCCGAAGATAATGTTTCACGAGGTCTCGTTCCGTCCGGGCGACTGCCTTACTTATGTTGCGACGATAAACGCGCTCCGCGAAGATGGCGCGATGGCCGACGTGAAAGCGTTTCTCGACGGGAAACTTGTCGTCGAAGGCGAACTCGTCTTCGCGCATCTCAGCGACACATTTTTCGGCGGCACCGAACTTTTTGAAGACGGTGACCTCGTCCGAATGATGAATGCGTTCCGCGCTTATGAAGTCGCCGTCGATGCAGGCGGCAACAGAATCACGCCGCCGACGTGAGACGGTTGACACCACTCACTTACGTTGCGTGCTCTGATTCGGGCACTCGCTTACGCTTCGTGTTCTTATTTGCTGCTCGTTTCTCAAAACTTTTCAATTTATGGCGATTCTCCCCAAGCGATTTTGTTTCCGGTTTTCGGTGAAGTGTCCGAGCGTGAAGACGCTCTGGAGCGATACCGCCGACACCCTCACCGACGCACACACGCTCCCCGCGTTCGACGAACTCGAAGGCGGTATCACCGCGAGCGGTAGCGGTAACGCGACGCGACCAATCGTCAAACTCGGGTGGTGCGACGAAGGCGTCGTTGTTTCGTGCTCGGTAACGGGGAAGAAGACGCCGACGCGATGTTCGCTCGTGTCGCCAGAACAGTGCGAAGGGATTCAGATTTGTATCGACACGCGCGACGTTCGCAACGTCCACCGCGCCACGCGATTTTGTCACCGGTTTCTGATCGCGCCGTGCGGTGCCAGTTCACACGGCGACCAGCCCGCAGTGTTGTGGCTTCCGATTTCGCGGGCCAAAGGCGTGCCGAACGCGGTCGATGCCGCGCGAATTAAAATCCGTAGCAACATAAGCCGCGACGGCTACTCGCTCACCGCCGCGTTCCCCGCAGATATTCTCACCGGATTCGACCCCGCATCGTACCCGCGACTCGGATTCCACTACGCCATCATCGACCGCGAACTCGGGAACCGCTACTGGCTAACACCGCCCGTAATGCCGCAAGACCAAGACCCAAGTTTGTGGGGAACGGTAGAGTTGGTGTGAGAATTTTGCAACCGTTCGCGATCTCTTCCGTCACCCCCGCGTACTCGGCGGGGGCCTAGAGCTGACGATGTGAGGTTCGCTTGCGCGAACGTCGCTGTCGCATTGTCTAGATGCCCGCCGCATGACGAGATTTTGCGTTCACTAGACATGTTCGGAAACCTGCACTCGCACATCGGTTCGGCATAGCCGAACCCTCCAAACGCCTACTGGAGGGTTCGGCTATGCCGAACCGCGAACTACCCAATCGCCCCAATTTGAGGTTTCCGAACAAGTCTACTACTTCGCAAACAGCAGAATCTGCCGCTGGAAGATGTCGAGCATGTACGCCGTTTTTCCGTCGGGTGAGAGACCAATCGGCGTGTGTTTGCAGCCCGGAACAATCTTCGACGCCGCAACCGTTTCGATGTACTTGCCGTCTTGCGTGAACCGTTTGATCACGCCAACACTCGCTTCCGACGTGAGAACATTTCCGTCGGCGTCGAACGTGAGATTCATCGGATTGCAGCAACTGCCGAATCCGGTCACGTCGCCATCGTCGCCGCCGCCTTTCCCCCACGTTTTGAGTTTCTTGCCATCGCGGTCGCAGACGTGAACACTCATCCTCCCGTTTTCGGGAATAATAAGTTTGTCGCCACTTGCGGAAATGTTCATCTGTCCGCAACACCCCGAAAGATTTTTCACAACGACTGTCGGGTTTTCGCCGTTCAAGTCAACTCGCCAAACCTCCGTGCCATACCCTTTTGCAACTGGCGTGCAAAGATAAATTGCGTCGGTCGAAACGGCGAGGCTCTTCACGTCTTTCGCTTCGACGAGTCTGGCGCGTTCTTGCATCGCCGCCTGCCGCTTGCCGAGTTGCAGCTTTGATTGCTCTTCGTAGAGCGGCATGATCTCGCTTTGAATCTTTTCCATTGCGGTCATCGCCTTTATTTTGGCGTCTTCGTCGCCCGACTTCTTCGCCTTTTGATACGCTTCAACGATTGGTTCCGCCTTGGTGTTGACCTTCTCAATCTCCGCTGCGAGTTCTTTCATTCGCTTCTGCCGCGCCTCGCGGGCGTCGGCGGGTTCGTCGTCTTCGGGGATTTCCGGCAGCGGCGGGAGCGACTTAACGTGCGGACTCTCAAACGACTTCACGACCTTTCCGTTCTCGTCAAGCTCGTAGACGTTCCCTTGCCCCGCAACGTAAACGCGACCATCGGCGGCAACCGTCATCGCCTTCGGAGCGAAGTCGAGTTTCCAAGTTGTTTCGAGCGTTCCGTCTGGGGCAAGAACGTAGATCGCTGCGGGCTGAATTTTTTCGCTGACACCGATGTTGCCATTTTCGTCGGCACCGTACTCAATCGTCGCACCGCCAGACGATGCGAGGAGTCGCCCTTTTTTGTCAACGCAAAATGTGTGAATTTGCGTACCGGCTTCGCTGTCTTCTTGCGGGATGGCGACGGTCTTGACGAACTTGTGCGTCGCGGCGGTTTCGGGATCGGCGGCCAAGAGCGACGACGACATCTGCTGCCGTACAACTGCGATCACGCCAAAGAGCGCAACAAGACACAACACCAACATCACTCGTCCGATTCGTGCATTAGAAGTTTTCATCGTGCGGTTTCCTTTCTGTGGGGATGGTGATTCCAGCGAACACAAACTTTGCGTCATTGTAACGTTTGATCCGCCGTCCGCAAGAGACGCGGTGGCACTCCGGCGGAGTGACGGATGTAGTAAAGTTTGCTTGCAAGTGTAAAATCGGTTAGCGGTTTGCGATGGTGTTTCCTAGCCCCAACGGGACGAAAGAGACGATGCGGCCCGGATTCTTGCTGCCCCGTTGGGGCAGCAAGACCGCAAGAGATTTTACTACACCGGTTACGCATTTGGCGTGTCCTGCTTCTGGCACTCGCTTACGCTTCGTGTTCTGATTGCTTTTGCCGACCGCAACGAAGTTGCCGGGAGGCTATCGGATGCAACGTCACGTTGCCTCGCTTACGCTTCGCGTTCTGACTACAACACCGCTGCCAGTGTATCGATCAGGTGTTCGATCATTTCTGGCGTGTGCGTTGCGAAGACGGCGATGCGTAACGCACCTTCCGAACCCAGCCCCGGATGACGCGGTAAATACGCAATCAAAATACCACGCTGCGAAAGCTCTTTTTGCAAACGTCGCATGTTAAGCGCCGAGCCGACAACCAGCGAAACCATCGGTAGCGGACAACAATTCGTCTCGATGCCGATGTTGCGAAGTCCGTCTTTGAGGAGACGTGCGTTAGAGTAGAGGCGTCCGCGAAGCGAGTCGTCGTCGAAGAGAATGGCGAGCGATTTCGCGGTCGCCGCTGCTATCGGTGTCGGCGGCGCACTGGCCCCAGCGAAGACACGCGAACGCTCCGTGAGACGTTCGATGAATCGCTCCGTCCCCGCGATGACGCCGCCGTAACCGCCAACACCTTTGCTCATCGTCGTCGTCCAATACATTCTCACCGGCGACTCCGCGACCGAAGCACAAAACATATCGCCGTCGTCTTCGACCGTGCGGTTAACGGTTGTCAAATCGAAGTCGAAGTGTTCGAGCGTCCCGCACCCCGAACGTCCCAAGACGCCGAATCCATGAGCGTCATCGACGACGAGTGAGGCGTCGCCATAATTACTCAAGACTTGTTCGTAGTCGCGGATCGGTGCGATGTCGCCGAAGATCGAGAAAACGCCGTCGGTAAGAACGAGCGGGCGTTCGGACGGACGCAGCACGTCTCGCAGTTTTTCTTCGAGGTCGGCTGCGGAGTTGTGACGAAATGTTGTCGCACGCAGATGCGGGCCGCGAGTTGTGCGGATGGCGTCGTAGAGTGATGCGTGTGCAGACTCGTCGATGAATACGCGGTCGAACGTCCCGACGAGAACGTCAACGAGAATTTGGTTTGCCATATACCCCGACGCGGTGTAGAACGCACGCGAAGTGTGGCTGATGGTTGCGATTCTTCGTTCGACTTCAAATACTGGCGGCGAGGTGAGTGCGGCACGTGTTGTCGCGGTGCCGACGCCGTAACGCAACGTCGCTTCGCACGCGGCGGCGAGGACTTCGGCGTTTGCGGCGAGTCCGAAATATCCGCTTCCGGCGTGATATTGAAACGCCCTGCCGCCGACGCGGATGTAGGCATCGGGCGGGCCGTCGAGACTGAGTGAGTGCTCAATCGACTCGCGTGCGGCGGTGGTGGTTGCGGTACTCCGCTGCGGCGGCGCGGCGGCGAAAAACGTCTGAAGACGTGAATCAGAATCGGTCTGACCGAACATCATATATTGAGGCGTGTTTTGGGGGAACGGTTTTCACTTCGACACACTCGAAGCGTACCAAAAACACGCAACGGCGACAAGAGGGAAACTCAAGCACATCGGTTCGGCATAGCCGAACCCTCCAAACGCCTGCGGCGTATGACAACTGGAGGGTTCGGCTATGCCGAACCGATGATATTTTTTCCTCTTCCATTCACACACGGTTTTTGCTACGATTCGCGTCTGGATTGTTTGGATGACGGAATCTTGTGTGAATGGATTGTCTATGTCAACGACGACTTTGCGAACACGTCTTTTGGAAGCAGCGATTGTTCTTACGCTCTTGACGCTGGCGATTTCCGTTGCCAACGCAGCGACTTGTGAGACGGAAAACTTCGTCGTCGTCGATGCGCCGACTCCAGCGATGGCGCAAGAAATTGCCGAGACCGCCGAACGGTGCCGCACCGAACTTGCTGTCTATTGGCTCGGTGCGAACGTACCACGATGGCGCGAAGTATGCCCGATTCGTGTGAAAGTCGGCGACGACCTCGCGCCGGGCGGCGAGACTTCGTTTGTCTTCCAAAACGGAAACGTCGCCGGTTGGGAGATGAAGTTGCAAGGGTCGCTGGTGCGGCTGTGCGACTCCGTTATTCCACACGAGATCACGCACACACTTTTGGCGATGCACTTTCGCAGGCCGCTGCCGAGGTGGTTCGACGAAGGTGCCGCGACGTGTATGGAGCACGACTCAGAAAAGGCAAACTACAATCGAATGCTCCGCGACTTCTTGAGCAAACACGTCCGGCGCGGACTGCCGTTCAATCGTATGGTCTCGATGATGCAGTATCCGAGCGACGTGATGCCGCTCTACGCGCAAGGTTTTTCCGTCGCGGAGTTTCTGCTTGAAAACGGTTCGCCCGCCGACTACGTTCGTTTTGGAGAACAGGCTCTCGCAAGCGGCGACTGGTCGCGTGCGGCACACGAAGTCTACGGCGTCAGAGACCTCGGCGAACTCCAGTTGCGGTGGACTGATTGGGTCACAACGCGACTCTCACCAACGCCGAACAACACCGCTCCCGTTTTCCCTACTGTCGTCGCAACCACCGGCGAAAACGATTCTGTCTATGCGCGTTTGATGGAAGACCCGCGCACTCTCCAGCCCATGACCACCGATGGCCCGCACCGCGTAAACGTATTGCGTTGAGACGAAGCACGCAGTACGGCGGTTCGGCTATGCCGAACCGCTGCTCTATCGCGTTGCCGAACCGCTGGTCTATTCGTTCACGTCGTATAATCTGCGTTGAGGTGAACGTATTCGGGAGTGAGGTCGGTCGTCCAGAAACGAATAGACTGGTCTCCTTCGCCGAACGTCAACAGAATGTCGGTGTTACGGTGTTCGCGGATCGAACGCGAAACGGCAGCGGCGTCGAACGGCTGCGGCGCACCGTTCTGGAAAAGTGGAATGCCGTTGAGAACGAGTCCGACTCGCTTGATGTCGAACGGAACGCCCGCGTAACCCGCCGCCGAAACGATGCGGCCCCAGTTCGGGTCGGCTCCGTAAATCGCCGTCTTCACCAGCGCACTCTCGGCGACAGTTTTGGCGATCTGTCGCGCTTCGGCGCGAGTGCGGCAACCGTTAACGTCAATCGTTACGAAGTGCGTCGCGCCTTCGCCGTCTTGCGGGATTTGTTTGGCAAGTTCGATGCACAGTTCTTTCAACGCTACCGAAAACGTTGCAAGGTCGTCGCCATCGAGCACGTCACTTGCCGCACCGTTCGCCAAAAAAAGAACGGTGTCGCAGGTGCTCATGTGGCCTTCAACGCTGACGCAGTTGAACGAGACATCAACACTTTGCTTCAAAATTGTTTGCGAATCTTGCGGTGTGAGTTTTGCGTCGGTGATGAAGATGGCGAGCATCGTCGCCATGTTTGGACCGATCATCGCTGCGCCTTTGCACATCCCTGCGAGTGCGACATCGCGTCCTTGACGCGGCAACTTAACTGTGCGGCTGACGAACTTCTCAACCGTGTCGGTCGTCATCATTCCGCGTGCGGCATCGAGAAACGCTTCGGGAGTTGCGGCGAGTTTTTCTGCGGCTGCCGCGATACCGGCGGCGATCTTGTCCATCGGCAACATCACACCAATGACGCCCGTTGACATACAAAGTCCGTCTTCGTCACCGCCACCGACGGCGTTCGACGCCAGCCGTGACATCGTGATTGCGTCGCGGTACCCCTGTTCGCCCGTACACGAGTTCGAGACACGCGAGTTGATCGCGACGGCTCGGAATCCGTCGCGCGGCGTCCGCTGGCGGTCGCACTGGACGTGTCCACCGGGGCAGGCCGTCGTCGTGTAAACTCCCGCCGCAGTTGCGGGAAAATCTGTTGCGATGAGAGAAAGATCGAGAAGAGCTGGATCGTTCTTGAGTCCAGCGTGAACTCCCGCAAACGAAAAACCTTGCGGGAGTTTAAGAGATTCTGTGTTCACTGCACATCCTCAATAGAGACCTGTTCGGAAATTTACACCCGTACAGCGGTTCGGCATAGCCGAACCCTCCACGCCTGCGGCGTATGACAACTGGAGAGTTCGGCTATGCCGAACCTTAACTACTACGCCCGTTTGATTTCGCGGTTCCGTCTCCAGAAGTACATGCCAGCGACTCCCAAAGCTCCGAAGGCGACGACGACCAGCGTTGCTGGTGCCGGAACGACCGACGTGGTTGGCGGATTGTTGTTGTAAAACTGTTCTTGCGGCGGCGTTGCCCGCTGGGCTTGTGCTGGCACTGCGCGGTCTGGGGCAGTGTTATCCTCAAAACGAGGCTCTTCTTCAACTGGCGACAACTGGCGTTCGAGGAGCGTCCCTTTGTCGTCTGGCCCACCTTCTTGCGGATTCTTGTCGCAAGTGCTTTGGTTGGCGTCTTGTGACTCTACCGAAAATGCCGCACCAAGAGAGGCACCTCCGGTATCAGCAGCGGGCGGTGAGAGCACATCGGCCCGTACCAAGCCGCTCCAGCACGCCACCACAACAACCACCGCAACTCCACTCATCAGCTTGACAAATGTTGTCATCACACACCTCCTCTTTCTTCATTGGAACAATTTTTTCCACCGTACACCTCGGAAACATCCTCAATGCGGTTACAATTATACCACTCTTTGGCGACAACTTCAACCCCCATTTCTCGTAACTCAAGCAAACAGGGTGTAGAAAAATCCACTTGCACTCGTTGATGACGCATTTGCCCCAACGGGGCTGCAAGAGCTTAGCCGTGGGTGAGCGAAGCGAACCCACGGTACGCGAACCCCAAAAACCAGAAAGCCCCAACGGGGCGCAAGAATTGGGCCGCTCACAAATGTTCTTACGCCCCGTTGGGGCTACGGATTCTGTTGGTGTCGTCTACCGTGGGTTCGTGGAGTACCACTCACCCACGGCTAAGCTCTTGTCGCCCCGTTGGGGCTAGGAAACACCGTCGCAAACCGCCATCCGATCTGCAACTTGCAAGTAAACTTTACTACACCCAAGCAAACAGCACGATGATTAACTTTCTACTCTCGCTCGGCCCGTTTGGCGTTACGGTGTTAATTCTCGGCGGATTCGCACTCCTCATCGGAGGCGGTGAGACGCTCGTTCGCGGTGCGTCGGGGATTGCACTCGGACTGCGTATTCCACCGATTGTCGTCGGACTTACAGTCGTCTCAATGGCGACAAGTGCGCCAGAACTTTTCGTCTCGGTCGTCGCAGTCTTTTCAGGGAAACCAGACTTCGTTATCGGTAACGTCGTCGGAAGCTGTACCAGTAACATTCTCCTCATTCTCGGTTGTACGGCGGTGATTCATCCGATTTGGGTCACGTCGCGGCTGATACGGTTTGAAATTCCGGTGATGGTGTTGCTGTCGATTCTCGTCTATCTCTTCGCACTCGCGGGGAGCAACGCCGTTTACTTCACCGATATTTTCTCCAGCGACTTGGTCGGCCAGATTCGTCCAATGGCGGGTGGTGTGCTCGTTTTCGGACTCGCTGCATACATATCTTGGACAGTCTACGAAGCGATTAGCCACCGCGACCGCAATGTTTCGATCACACGCGAAATGAGCGAAATGGTGACGACGCGCGTCTCGAATCTTGCCGCCGAAAACGCGGCTGCCGAAACTCCGTTGCCACGCGAAGACGAAACGCTCGTCGCCGCGCCGCGCAGTGCTTGGCAGTACGTTTACGACATTCTTGGCGTCGTCGTCGGCACGGGACTTCTCGTACTCGGTTCGGACATGCTCGTTCAAGGTGCGACGGAAGTTGCGCAGTCGCTTGGGATTCCCGAACTGATAGTCGGTCTCACTCTCATCGCTGTCGGCACGTCGCTGCCGGAACTCGCGGTGAGCGTATTGGCAGCGATTCGTGGAAAGATAGACCTCGCTGTTGGGAACGTCGTCGGCAGCAACATTTTCAACATCCTTGGCGTACTCGGAATTGCGACGTGCTGCTCGCGCGGAAATGGTATTCAAGTTAACAATCAAGCGATGCTGTTTGACGTTCCGGTGATGATTGTCGCGTCGCTTGCGTGCCTCGTGATCGCGTGGACCGGATACCGCATCACTCGCGGCGAAGGAATTTTCCTGCTCGTAAGTTATTTGTGCTACGTTGCGTTTCTCGCTTTTGCTGCGACCGTGTAACGTGGTTGCCGCGTGCCCTATAGAACTTATAGGCCCTATAGGACATATAGGGCCTATAAGTCCTATAGGAGTGGGAATTGCATTACCACCATCAACCACTTTACTCATGAACAACGTCCAACAAATCTACAACAAACTTCGCACGAAGTTTGGCCCGCAACATTGGTGGCCAGCGGAGACGCCGTTTGAAGTTGTCGTCGGTGCGGTACTCGTGCAGAATACGGCGTGGTCGAACGTCAGCAAGGTGATTGCTGAACTCAAGTCGGCGAATCTGCTTTCGCTCAAGAAACTGCTCGCAATGAACCACGACACGCTCGCCGGACACTTGCACGGCACCGGTTATTTCAACGTCAAGGCGCGTCGGTTGCGGTCGGTGCTGGAGTTTCTCGACGCCAGTTGCGGCGAAGATTTGACAGCGTTTCAGTCGCGCGATGTCAAGACGTTACGCAGCGAATTGCTCGAAGTAAACGGCGTCGGACGCGAGACCGCCGACTCGATTATTCTCTACGCCGTCGGTCTTCCGATCTTCGTCATCGACGCTTACACGTTCCGCGTTTGGGAACGTCTCGGCTACTTGAACGGCGACGAAACATACGACGACTTGCAGAAAGTTTTTGAAGACAACCTCCCGCGCGATGTACACGTTTACGGCGAATATCACGGCCTCTTCGTGCGGCTGTGCAAAGAACACTGTACCAAAAACAAACCGCTCTGCGCGACGTGTCCGCTGAAAGGAAGTGGTCAGTGGTCAGTGGCTAGTGGTCAGAAAAACTGACCACTGACCACTAGCCACTGACCACTACTTCACGCTGCTGCGCCGCCGGTACGACGGTAGCGGAGCATGGTGAGACGGTGTTCTTGCCACGCAAGTTCGCTGGCGATGGCGTCGTACTGTTCACTCGCAAGCGACTCGTTGCGGAAGTAAACACGCTCCAGAAGTTTCAGCCCCGTCAAAACGAGCGACGCGATGTTGAAGGCGTGAACCATGTAGAGTTCGTCGTCGTCGAGCGGACGGATCGATTCGTAGGCGAGCATCCCGTAGTTCCAGAGCATCGTGTCGGAACCGGCGAGGCTGCCGAGAAGCGACGCAACATCGCGGGTAACACTGTCGGCACACAAGTCCTTCATGTCGAGAAGTCCGCAGACGCCGTTTTCGTCAAACAACAAATGACGCCGATGTGCGTTGCCAAGCGACGGCTGAATCGCAACCGCAAGCCGCGCACCGCGAGTCAGATGGAGTTCAACGCTTGGCAAAATCGTTTCGAGACTTTGCAAAAACGCATCGGCGCGGACGCCGATTTCGTGGAGCAGTTTGTTTTCGTCGCGGCGCGTGGCGACAGTATGACGGAGCCGTTCGAGCGGGCCATCGAGCCATTCACGCCATTGATTGAGGGCGTCAGCGAGTCCGTGTGAGTGAGTCTGCGGTGCGTGCGGAAGTGGGAACATTGCGGTCGCGCCGTGAAACTGCGCAAGCGTTAGCATCGCCGAAACGATTCGCGCCGTCTCGACCGCGCGGTACGGCGACATTTGTTGCGACGGCGGTGAGTTTTTGGAAAGCTGCGGATAACCCGGAACAAATTGATGACGCAGTTCTTCCTTTTCGCCATCGAACCACGGGAGAACCTCCCAAACGTCGTCGCCGCGAACGAGAAATCCGTGTTGGTCGCGTGTTTCGATTGGGAGCGGGACGAGTTCAAACCCTTCCCAAACGGCGTGCCAGAGAACGGCCTGCGAATACTGTACTTGTTCGAGAGTTCTGTCGGCGAGCGACGTTCGCCGCAGACAGAGCGGTCCCGCAAGTGTTTCGACAAACCAGTGATCGGCACCGCCAAGCCCCGACGGATGCGAGAGCGGAATCACACCGCCCGCAACGACATCCTCGGCGTATTCGGCGAGAACGGCTTCGATAGTTTTTGGTGCGACGCGCTTATGTGAAGATGATGAAGTAGTCAAGGGTAACGAAGTGCGAAGTTTGGAGAGTTTGGTGCCGTTCAGATTACAGAGTGATTACAGTGTATTTTGCCGCGAATCGTTGCTGATTCATCGTCGTCTCGCTGTATGGCTGGTAACAGTTTTGATCAACGATAGCGTGATACCGGTCACGCAAACTGGGTCATCGCGCGGTGAGAGTGAGTACCCTGCGTCTCCACCAGTCCGCTAACAAGTTCTTCTTTTCACCACAGAGACGCAGATGTCACGGAGTTTCATCATCTCTGTGCCCTCTTTGCTGAATTTAACCACGAAACACACGAAAATCCGCACGAAATACACAAACGGTCTTTCGTGAGTTTTCGCGAAATTGTTCGTGACGTTCGTGGTTAAAATTGAACTGCGATTCCGCTAGAACCCCCAGTTTGAAACTTGTTAGCGAACTGGCGCGTCCGTTGAGTCCACAACGCCCACCACTTCCCCGAACGGCACGCCCGCACCGCGCGGCGGCTCTTGTGGGACAAGACGACGCACAATCGTCGCGGCGAGTTCGGGTAAACCGTGCCCCGTTTTTGCGCTGACGCACAAATCGACACCGATGTTTGCGAGCGACGCACACGCGGCGTCGTCGAGCAAGTCAACCTTGTTGGCGACGAGAATCACGCGACGCTTCACAATGTTTGCAAGCGTCGCGTCGCGGTGCGGCGCAGTCGCGTCGATTACTTCGACGACAAGGTCGGCAGTCGTGACAAGATCGCGTGCAAGTTCTATTCCCGCCGACTCGATCTGATTGGTGCTGTTGCGGAGTCCGGCGGTGTCGCACAGTTCGAGCCACCAGCCGTCTACGACAGTGTTGTGTGTGACGACATCGCGCGTCGTTCCAGAAGCGGCGTCTACGATTGCGCGGTCGAAGCCGACGACGGCGTTGAGTAAACTGCTCTTGCCGACGTTTGGAAGTCCGGCGATCACGACGCGCCAGGGTTTGGTGAGATGTTCGCCAACTTCGCGCCACGCGGCGACTCCAGCCGGATCGTTTTTGAGTGCCGATTCGAGCGCGCCGTGATATTGGTCGAGCAAGATTTTCGCTGCGTGTTCGGTGCGACACTCGGCGAGTGCGAGTACGGCTTCAGCGGCGAACGGCGACAATTCTGGGTCTCGCCATGTTTTCGCGTCGCGTCTTGTTCCGCCAGCGGCTTCAAGTGCTGCAACTACCGCCTCGACGATGACGGTGCCGCCGTGACAGTGAACCTCCCAGCGCGGCGCGTTCGCCAGAGAGGAAATCGCCAGAGACGAAACACGACAGACGACAACGCCTTCACTCACATCGCCGTCAACACCGTCAATCGCAATTCGCGCAAGTCGCGGACGGTTCAGTTCGTTCCCGCGCACAGACGGAATCGCACGCGCGACAACTTCGTTCGCCGCCTCACCTACGACAACGATTGTCGCAATCGCACCGCGACCGGGCGGCGTTAACAAAACTATGTCGGCGGTCATTGTTAACGCTTCGGCACTTTGAGTTCATCTTTGAGCCGCTCAAGTTCTGCGGCGAGACGTTTGCGGTGCGACTCGTACTTCGCGTCGCCGTAGACACTCGTCAGTTCATTCGGATCGTTTTCGAGATCGAAAAACTCCCACTCGTCGATGTCGTCGTAGAAGTGGATCAGTTTGTAGCGACCGTCGTAGACGCCTTCGTGTTTTTTGACCGAGTGAACCGCCGGATATTCGTAGTAGTGGTAATAGAATGTCTTTCGCCAATCGCTCGGCGTTTCCCCTTCGAGCAGCGGGACGAGTGAACGCCCCTGCATATCGGCGGGGATTTTTGCACCGGCGAAGTCGAGAAATGTCTCGGCAAAATCGAGGTTTGAAACGATGTCGCTGTTCACGCTCCCCGCTTTGACGTGGTTCGGATACCGAACGATCAGCGGCGTCTTGAACGATTCGTTGTACATAAACCGTTTGTCGAACCAGCCGTGTTCGCCGAGATAGAAACCTTGATCTGATGCGTAGATTACGACGGTGTTTTCGGTCAGTCCGTTCTTGTCGAGATATTCGAGCATCTCGCCAACGGAGTCGTCCACGGCGGCGACGCAGCTCAAGTAGTCGCGCATATAACACTGGTACTTCCACCGTTTGAGTGCGGCGGGGTCGTCTTTGACGGCGGCGAACTCGGCCTTGCGGCTATCGTACAATGTGTGCCAATCGGCTTGTTGTTCGGCGTTGAGTGTCTTCCAAAAATCTGGCTCGACGAGTTTGAGATCGTGCGGAGTGAGCGTCTTGGCAATCGTCATGTCTTGCTCTTTCGCGGCGCGTCCGCGACCGGTGTAGTCGTCGCCAAAGGTTTCGGGGTACGCGAAAACTTTGTTGCGGAACCGTTCGTAGTAACGCGGCGTCGGCGTCCACTCGCGGTGCGGAGCTTTGTGCTGCATCATCAGGAAGAACGGTTTCGATTTGTCGCGGCGTTCGAGCCAGTCGAGTGAGAGTTGCGTGATGATTTCGGTCGTGTAACCGGTGTGTGAAACACGTTCACCGTTTTTGATCATGACGGGGTTGAAGTACGGCCCTTGACCGATGAGTGTCTCTGCGTAGTCGTACCCTTTCACGTCGCATGCTAGGTGCCACTTGCCGATGACGGCGGTTGCGTAACCAGCTTCGCTCATCATTTTGGGGACGGTCGGCTGAACGATGTTGAACCGGTCGTCGTTGGTTTTGAAACCGTTGATGTGCGAATACTTCCCTGTTTGAATGACGGCGCGACTGGGGCCGCAGATCGAGTTGGTGACGCAGCAGTTCGTAAACCGCATCCCTTCGCGGGCGAGCCGGTCGATGTTTGGCGTTTCGTTGCGATTCGAGCCATAAGCACTGATCGCTTGATAGGCGTGGTCATCGGTGAAGATGAACAAAATGTTGGGCCGATCTGCCGCTTGCAACATGCCGACGAAAAGCGTTGCGATTCCAAAACCGAGTTGTGCGAGACGAAATATGTTGTTCATGGGTAACCTTTCACGGAAAGTTTGCGACTGTATTTCCTAGCCGCGTAGCGGCGACCTTATTGTAGCCCACGGCAAGGCGTATTCGCCGCAGCCGTGGGTTGATGACACCAAAGAAGTCGGTAGCTCCGTAGGAGCGGCCTTATTTGAACGCATCGAAAACGTTAACTCTATTGATTCGGAATAAGGTCGTCCCTACGGGACTTCATTTCATTCGGCTACGCTAACCGAGGGCTGCGACGAGTACGTCTTGCCCACGGCTACAATAAGGCCGTCGCTACGCGACTAGGAATTTGTGCCACGACGGAACAAACCGTGAACGCTTACGCTCATTGTTTGTTCCTTGGGAGGATTGTGGGGGCGGTGTCACATCTCTACTTCGCCGAGGCGATGAAGTTTCCGATGGCGTCGAACGCTTTTTCGAGCGTGATGATGTCGGTGGCGAACGATGCGCGGGCGTAACCTTCGGCACCAAACGAAGACCCCATCACGGTTGCGACGCCGGTTTTTTCGAGAAGTTCGAGACACCACTCAGAAGAATTGCTTATAACTTTGTCGCCGTATTTCTTGCCGAGATGTTTTTGGATGTTGAAGAAGACGTAAAACGCGCCGCCCATTTCTGGGAACGAAAGACCGAGTTCGGTGACTCGCTTTGCGGTGTAGTCGCGCCGCTGCGAAAACGCACCGAGCATCACATCGACACACTTCTGATCGCCCGTAAGTGCCGCAACCGCCGCGTACTGGCTGATGCTGCACGGATTGCTCGTCTCCTGACTTTGAAGCTCCGCCATCTTCTTGCTGACGGGGAGCGGCGCGAGCGTCCAACCGATTCGCCAGCCAGTCATCGCGTAAGTTTTGCTCACACCGTTTACGACAATCGTGCGTTCTTGCAAACCGTCACGCAGCGTCGGAAAACTGACAAACTTATTGTCGCCGTAGACGAGACGGTCGTAGATTTCGTCGGCGACGACGAAGAGATTCTTTTCGATTACGATGTCGGCGAGTTGTGCAAGTTCGTCGCGCGAGTACATCGCACCGGTCGGGTTCGACGGGCTACAGAGAAGCAGCATCCGAGTTTTGGGTGTGATTGCTTTGAGAAACTCGTCTGGCGTGAGGCGAAAGTTGTTCGATTCTTGCGTCGAGACGATCACCGGCACCGCGCCGGAAAGTTTTACAAGTTCTGCGTAACTGACCCAGTACGGTGCGGGAATTACGACTTCGTCTCCGGGGTTGAGTGTGGAGAAGAATGCGTTGTGGAGTGCGTGTTTCGCACCGTTTGCGACGACGACTTGTGCGATGTCGTAAATTAACCCGTACCGTTCACGGCACGTCTCGACGACGGCTTTTTTGAGTTCGGGAATGCCGCTGGCGATGGTGTACTTTGTGTGACCTGCTTTCATTGCGGCGACGGCGGCGTCGCAGATGTGCGACGGCGTTACGAAGTCTGGCTCGCCGACGCTCAAGTCGTACACAGTTTTTCCGGCGGCTTTGAGTTCTTTCGCTTTGGCCGCCATTGCCAGCGTGGCGGAAGGTTCGAGGGCGTTGACAACACGCGAGATTGCAATCGACATTATGGGTTCCTTCAAACGGTGGGTGAAATTGGTGACGAAAACCGACTCGGCATTGTAGGCACAAAACCGCGTCAAACAAGGAGGGGAATCGACGCCGCGCGGCGTTTGGTACACCTTCGAGGCGTTGACACTCACCCACACGCCGGTATACTTCGCCCTTGATTAGACCTGTTCGGAAACGTGTACCCGAACAGCGGTTCGGCTATGCCGAACCAGAACTGTCACCGTGGTCTCGGAAAACTTCATGACGTTCATTGTTGCTTGCCCATCGTGTAAGAGCCGCCTCGTTGCCAAGCCGGAGCTTGTCGGCAAGACGCGACCGTGCCCAAAGTGTAAGACGCCAGTACACATTGTCGAGCCGCCGCCAGAACCGCCAGTGCCGCTGGCCGCGTCAACGGGTGCAACCGTCACGAGCGACGAGCCGTTACCGTCGCCGCCGGAGAGTGCGATCCCGACGAAGCTCGATTTTCGTTCGCGGTATTTTATCTGCGGTGCCGACAGCGTACTTGCAACGTGGCAACATCAGGAAGGGTGGCAGGTGGGCGTCGGCAACGGATTCGCTTCGGCGCGGCGGAACGCGGCGACAATCCCTGACCAAGGTGTCTTCGCGTTTGTTGAACTTGTCGTCGCGCCGACCGATTCTGGAATGTCGCCGCGTGGGATGCGGTTTTTCGGAATCACAAAACGCGGCGGCATCTCCGCTATCGGACGCGGCGACGACGAAATCCTGAACGACCTCAACGCCCCCGTCGCACTCACTCGTCCGCAGCGCGTCGCGCTTTTAGAACACTTACGCCGCGCAACGATGTACACGTTTTGGGAAGGCGCAAACGAACTACTCGACTTCCTCGCCAACCCCGCTAACCCCAACGCTACCAGCGTTTGGGTTTCGGAGCGGGAAGCGTAAGCGAGTGAATCAGAACGCGACGCGTAAGCGAGTGCCCGAATCAGAACACGAAGCGTAAGCGAGTGCCCAAATCAGAACGCGACGCGTAAGCGAGTGCCCGAATCAGAACACGACGCGTAAGCGAGTGAATCAGAACGCGACGCGTAAGCGAGTGCCCAAATCAGAGCACGAAGCGTAAGCGAGTGGTTGAGCGTAAGAATCAAACGTACACACATTTCCCCCATTCCTCAAGGAGACCTTTTGATGATGACCACACTGACCAATCTGTTACTTGCGTCGGCTCTGTTTTGGAGTATCGGTAGCGATGACGGCAAGTTTGCCGAGTTCGTTGCTGCGGGGAATCACAGCGACGCGATTCCGCTACTCAAGGCGGGCGTCGTTTACGATGTTGCCACGAGCGACGCCAGCAAAATCTGGCCGTTCGTCCACCCCGGACCGCACGATGCGTGGGAAGGTGCAAAGTCGCACACGTTCACAGTCAACTTCGATTTGTCGGACGCACCGCAAGAAATGCCGCGCGACGCTGCCATCTACGAACTCCAGATCAAAGGCTGGGGACAAGGTTCCGCGCCGCCGGTTCTTGCTATCGACCTCAACGGCGAGAAGACCGAAATTGTCACGAAACGCAATCCGGCTGGCGACAAGATTTTGAAATCGTCCGAAGGTGTCGCGCCGGAATCGTATCGCGCTCGGTTCGCCGCAAACGTCGTCAAACCGACCGGTAACGTCCTCACAATCACAACCAAATCTGGTTCGTGGTTCGTCTACGACGTTCTCCAATTCGTCGCCCGCGACGGCAACATCCCGCTCGCAGAAGTCACCGCAACGCCGCTGCGCGGCATCTTTCGTGGTGGTGCAACACCAGCGGCGCGGAAGGTTGTTCTCCGCGACATCGCCACGCCAGTTCAGATAACCGCCGCTACTTGCATCGACGGCGACACTAGCGGAATCCAACCACCTCCCAGCGTCCAACTCGTCAAACCAACTCCAACGCTCGATGACATTTCACTTCTCATCCCGATTCCAGACGACTGGATCGGCAAACCGCTCAAGACGACGCTCACGATCTCCCGCGAGAACAACGAGCAAGATTCCGCAACTCTCGAAGTGAAGTTCGCGCCGGAGAAGAAGTGGGAGGTTTATCTTATTCACCAAACGCATCTCGATATTGGTTTCACGCACACGCAGGTTGACGTTCTTGAACGTCAGGTACAGGCACTTCACGACGCGATCAAATATATTGACGAGACGCAGAGTTATCCTGAAGATGCGAAGTTCAAGTTTCACCCCGAAGGGATGTGGCAGTTTGACGAGTATTTCCGCCGCGCGACGCCGCAGCAGAAGCAGGCACTCATTCGCGTCGCGCGCGAACGCAATCTTCACATCGACGGGATGTACGCTCAAGCGATGTCGGCGATGTACAGCGACGAAGAGCTGTTTCAACTGTTCGCCGACGCCGCGCGGTTTTGTCGCATTGGAAACATTCCGCTCGATTCGGCGATGCAAACCGATGTTCCCGGTTACACTTGGGGACTCGTAACAGCGATGGCACAAAACGGAATCAAGTATCTCACGATGGGGCCGAACTGCGGGCACCGCGTTGGACGGCTCTACGAAACGTGGGGCGACAAGCCGTTTTGGTGGGAGTCGCCGTCGGGAAAAGAGCGGGTCTTGTGCTGGCTTCTCGACACCGGTTATCACCAGTTTCACGGCAAACCACTCGGTCATCAAATCTCCGCCGACGAAATTTTTCGCATCTTGTCGGGGAAAGATACAATCCCGCGCGAACGCAGCGATGAGCGTGCATTTCTCTACGAAGACCTCGTCGTCGTTCGCTACGGAATCGAGGGCGACAACGGGCGACCGAACCGCGTCGTCTCCGATGTCGTCAAGAAATGGAACGAAGAATACCTGTATCCGCGTCTCATCATTTCTCGCAACTCCGACGTGATGCGGATTCTTGAAGAGCGTTACGGCAGCACAATTCCGGTCGTCCGCGGCGACTTCACGCCGTACTGGGAAGACGGCGGTGCGAGCACGAGCGAGGCAACGTCGATCAATCGCCGCGCGAAAGAGCGGCTCTTGCAAGCACTCACTCTTTGGTCGATGCAAAAGCCGAAAAAATTTCCGGTTGGTGCGAGCGACGCTGCGTGGATCGACCTGATGATGTACGACGAACACACTTGGGGCGCGCACAACAGCATCTCCGAACCCGACAGTGATTTCGTCAAACAACAAGACGACTACAAACAAGAATACGCGAGTCGCGGTGCGCGTGAAGTGGCGGAAATTCTCGAAGGTGCAGTTGATAAGAGCACGCCCAATCAGAGCACGCCCAATAAGAACACGCAGCGTAAGCAAGTGCCCGCAACCGGCAGCGACATGACTTCGCTCTCAATCGCCAACACGCTCCACTGGGACCTCAAAGGCGTTCGCGTTCTCGGCGACGATCTTCTGGCGGCATCAAATCTCCCCGAACTCTCGTACTGGCGTGACGCCGCTGGAAACACGGTGACGATTCAAACCGTGCCGACGGCGCGTTTGCCAAAAGACGGCGTGGTGACGAAGACTGCATACGCGCTCTTCGCGCAACCGCTGCCGCCGATGAGTGTGACGAAGTTGACGCCATCCAACGATACCGCCATATCGCTCTCATCGTCGCTCAACATCTCGTCGCTCTTCATCAACGCCGAAACGGGCGAGATGGGGAACGACATGGTGAAGCTCGTCATCGACAAGACGAGTGGTGCGATTTCGTCGATCAAACAAATTGGTATTGAGCAAGACCTCGTGAAAGCGGGCGACGACGGCAATCGCGGGATCAACGATTATCTCTACATTCTCGGACGCGATGCAAGCGAAAATCGTGCTCGTGTCGAGGGGGATGTGAAACTCACGGTTCTCGCGCGCGGCCCCGTGGCGGCGTCGATGCTGATTGAGTCGCCCGCGCCGAACTGCAAGACGTTGCGGCGTCGCGTTACTGTATTCTGCGACAGCGAAAAGATTCACATCGAAAACGTACTCGACAAAGAGATGGAGCGTCGTCCTGAAGGGACGTTCTTTGGTTTTCCGTTCAACGTCCCTGACGGAACGTGGCGAGTCGATACGCCGTGGGCGATGGTCGAAGTTGAACGCGATCAAATATCTGGTGCGAATAAAAACTACTACACCGTTCAGCGTTATTGCACACTTGCGGCGCGCGACTTCGGCGTCAACTGGGTGACGATTGACGCGAACATGTTGCAGTTTGCACCGATTCTGTTCACGAAGGCTTGGGGACTCAAGGAGTGGCGCGAAACATTCGGCGAGCACGGCCCCGGCGGCACGCTGTATAGCTGGCTTTGCAACAATCATTGGGAGACGAATTACAAGGCTGGTCAAGAGGGCGAGTTGCGGTTTGAGTATTGGGTTTGGGGTTACGTCAATCGTTACGAAAACGCCCAAGCGCAGCTCTTCGCGCGGAGTGTGCATCAGCCGCCGCTTTTGATGCCGGCGTGTGATAACGTTGCCAGTTTTCTCACGACCGACAACGGTTTCATCGGCGTAACGAGTTTGCGTCCGTGCCGCGACGCGAGTGGTGCGGTTTTGGTGCGACTGTTTAACATGTCGCAGGAACCGCAAGAAGCGACGTTAACTTTCCGCGACACGAAGGCGACAGTTTGGACCTCCAACCCGCTCGAAGATTGCGTCGAAAAGGTGTCGAACAAAGTTTCGCTCGTGCCGTTCGAGACGGTTACGCTTCGCGTTGAACCGTCGGCACCGACGCCGCCAAACAGGTTGTTGCGACGAAGGTAGGGAGCCGTCATTCCCGCGTACTCGGCGGGAATCTAGAGCTAACGCCGTGTAGTTCGCTTGCGCGAACGTCGCTATCGCGTCTACTTTGGCCGCTTTCCCTAGGCCCCCGCCGAGTACGCGGGGGTGACGAAACATGTGAACGACGCGAAAACTGAACATCACCGAAAAACTCAATGCCACCAAAAACCACATCACACATACCTGCCGAAGTCATTCTCTACACCGATGGTGCTTGCAGCGGGAACCCCGGCCCGGGCGGCTGGGGGTTTATCTTGCGTCATATTGCGAGCGGAAAAGAGCGAGTCGATTCTGGCGGCGAACGCGCGACGACTAACAATCGCATGGAGATGCTGGCGGTAATTCGCGGGCTGGAGTCGCTGACGCGGAACACGAACGTTGAAATCGTGAGTGACAGCAAGTACGTCCTCGACGGAATCCGCGACTGGCTTCCGAAGTGGAAGGCGAAGGGGTGGAAACGCACCGGTGGTGCGATCAAAAACGAAGAGCTTTGGCGTCACCTCGACGAGCTTGTCTCGCGGCACAGTGTTGTGTGTACTTATGTTCGCGGCCACACGGGCCACACCGAAAACGAAGAATGCGACCGCCTCGCCCGCGAAGCGATTAAGAAACTGCGGTGACGGCGCGTTTTTGGCGTCGCAGTCAATAGGACTTATAGGTCATATAGGACCTATAAGTCCTATGGAACAATGGTTTGCTGGAATACACACCAAAAACCCCACAAAGGAGAACCACAAATGAAACGTTCAACAATGTTTGCTGCGATGATGTTGTGTTGTCTTGCGGCGTTCGCACTCGCCGCCGACGGGCCAAAGCGCGAGTCGCTCGAAGAGATGAAAGCGGCGTTCAAAAATCCGCCGCGCGACTACACTTCGGGGCCGCTCTGGACGTGGAACGATTTGCTCACCGAAGAACAAATCCGCTCCACAATGCAAGACATGGCAGCGCAACATGTCAAGCAAGTTTGGGTTCACCCGCGCCCCGGACTGATGACGCCGTACCTCTCCGACGACTGGTTTCGACTCTGGGGCGTCGCGCTCGACGAAGCCCAAAAACTCGATATGAACGTCTGGATTTACGACGAGAACTCGTATCCAAGCGGGTTCGCGGGCGGATTCGTCCCCGAAGCGTTACCCGATTCACGCGGACAAGGACTGCACGCGCAGCGTACCAAAAAACTCGACAACATCGACGGCGACACGCTCTTCGTCTTTGAAGTCACTCGCGACGCAAAAGGCAACGAGACGTTCACGAATCGTACCGACATTCTGACGAAACTCGGTGAGCTTCCGCAAGACGGCGACTGGCTCGTCTTCCGCCGCGCGTGGGCCGGTTCGAGCGGCTGGTTTGGCGGCTGGTGGTACGTTGACTTGCTCAAAAAAGGCGTCACCGAAAAGTTCATCGAGATCACGTTTGAAGCGTATCGCAAACATTTTGGCGACGAATTCGGACAGCATATTCTTGGCATCTTCACCGACGAACCACACTTGCAAACCGCCGGCGGACTCACTTGGAACGAAGAAATCCCAGTTCTGTTTGAGAAGACGTTCGGCTACTCGCTCATTGAAAATCTGCCGTCAATGACAAACGAAGTCGGCGACTGGAAACGAGTTCGTCACGACTACCAAAAACTGCTACTCGACCTCTTCATCGAGCGTTGGGCGAAACCGTGTTTTGAATACTGCGAGAAAAACAATCTGGAGTTCACGGGGCACTACTGGGAACACGGCTGGCCCGGCGCGGGGCACGGCCCCGACAATATGGCGATGTATGCGTGGCACCAGCGGCCCGCAATCGACATCCTCATGAATCAATACGACGAAGGCGTCAACGCGCAGTTCGGCAACGCCCGCGCGGTCAAAGAATTGTCGTCGGTCGCAAACCAAATGGGTTACAAACGCACGCTCAGTGAGACCTACGGCGCGGGCGGCTGGGACTTGCGTTTTGCGGACATGAAACGCATCGCCGACTGGCAATACGCACTCGGCGTCAACACGACCAACGAGCATCTCTCGTATGTCACGATCCGCGGCGCACGCAAACGCGACCATCCGCAATCGTTCTCGTATCACGCCTCGTGGTGGAACGACTATCACCTCCTCGCCGACTACCACGCCCGCATTTCTTATGCCCTCACGCGCGGTGAACAAGTCAACCGCGTTCTCGTCATCGAGCCGACAACAACTGCGTGGATGTACCAAGGACACCCGCACTTGGCAAAAATCGGCAACGATTTCCAGAACTTTGTGCATGAACTCGAACGCTCGCAGGTTGAGTACGATCTTGGGAGCGAAGACATTATTGCGCGGCACGGCGGGGTGATGTCGGAGAAAAGTTCTTTAGATTTCAGTTTCTCCCTCAAAGGTCTATTCTCGAGTGAAATCAGTATCATCTCTGACAATATGGGCAAGCTAACCATTGGCAAGCGCAACTATGATCTTGTGATCCTTCCCAAGAATATGGAGAACATTTCGCGCACGACGCTTGACTTGCTCGGTGAGTTTGTTGCGCAAGGTGGCATCGTTGTTGCGTGCGAAACTTTTCCGACGCGGATTGACGGCGTTCTTGCAGCGGATGAAGTCAAGAAGTATCTCGGCGATGTGAAGACCGTCTCGACCGAAGACGCGCGCTACATCGCGTCGGAAGTGAGTGGTACGCGCGGCAACGAAGTCGCAACGACTAACGCAGGGGAAACGTCAGGAAAATTGTTTCGTCATCGCCGAATCGTCGATGGCGGCGAGATTCTCTTCCTGTGCAACACGTCGATGACGGAAAACGCCGCTGGCGAGTTCCTCACCGTTCACGAGCAAGTTGAGGAGTGGGACCCGTTCACTGGCGAAATCAGACCGTATACAAACTTCATCCGTCATTCCCGCGTACCCGGAGACGAAACGTGGCCAACTGCGTATCACACCGCGAAGCTCCGCGTCGCCTACGACCTTCCGCCGTGCGGAAGTCTGCTGCTGCATTTCCCCGCTAGGGAAATAATATCTGTAGAACAGCGAACACCACGCACGCTCACAACGCTCGCGCCGCCGCAAATTGTTCGGCAAGAGCCGAACGTTCTCGTTCTCGATTATGTTGACGTGAAAATCGGTGACGAGGAGAAGAACGGGATTTACTTCTATCCGGCGAATCGGTGGATTTTCCAGAAGCACGGGTTTGGCGCGAATCCGTGGGACAACGGCGTGCAGTTTCGTGACACGCTCATCACGAAGACGTTCCCTGCGGAGAGCGGATTTAGTGCGACGTATCGTTTCACACTCGGCGCAGAAATTAAATCGCCCGTCACAGAATCATTGTACGTCGTCATCGAACGTCCCGACATTTACACGATCACTTGCAACGGAAAAACTGTCACGGCGAAAGACGGCGACTGGTGGTTAGACAAGTCGTTCGGAAAAGTTGCGATTGGTGATGCGGTTCGCGTTGGCGAGAACGAAGTGACGCTCACCGCAAAGCCGATGACAATTTGGCACGAACTCGAATCAGCGTACCTCATCGGCGACTTTTCGCTCACCACCACCGAACGCGGTTTCACAGTGTATCCGGCGGGACCGCTCGGCGTCGTACCGGACGCGAAGCACGCGGAAAAATCGCACACGACGGAACTCGAACACGTCTCGTGGCTCTCGTCGGGGATCGGTTTCGCGCCGGAGTCGCCGCTCAAAGACGACCGTTCGCCATGGATCGTTTTCGATTTGGGGAACGCTGCGGAGCCGTTCACGACGATCAAGATTTGGAACTACTGCGAAGCGAACTTGTCGCAGCGTGGAATCAAAGAGATGAACGTCTACGTTTCGTCGTCGCCCGATCCGAAGAGCGACGCGCGAACGCTACTTGGCACAGTAACGCTGCGCAAGAATCCGCGTGGTGGGTCGCAAAGTTTCTCGCTCCCATTCACCGGTGCTCCGCAGAAGCCGCATCGTTACGTTGTGTTTGAGATTCTCTCGAATCACGATGACGCGACGTATCCGGTGGCGAGCGATGCGAAAGTCAACGACAACGCATTGGTCGGTCTCGCGGAAGTGCAGTTCTTCGCGGCTGGCGGCAAACAGCTTGCGGCAAAAGTTGCGGCAGCTTCCAGCGAACTTGTCGTTCGCAGTCACGACCGCAAGTCGGCGTATATTGTTGACGGTTCGGGACTCGCGGTGCGCGAACGTCGCGGTTGGCACGAACAAGGGATGCCGTTTTACGCTGGCGGCGTAGCGTACACCGAGAAGTTTAGCGTACCCGAAATCGCCGCAAGCGCGAAGTACGAGGTGCAACTTGGCGACTGGTACGGCAGTGTCGCGCGGGTTTTGGTGAACGGAAAATCCGCGGGCCACATCGCGTTCGCACCGTTCGCTCTCGACGTAACGCAGCACATCAAGCAAGGCGAGAACGAGATAACGGTTGTCGTTGTTGGGACGCCGAAGAATCTTTTGGGGCCGCACCACAACGGTAGTCCGCGTGGGACGGCGTGGCCCGGAATGTTCTGGAACGCCCCCGAAACCCAACCCGACGGCAACGCCTACGACACAATCAGTTATGGACTTTTTGAACCGTTCACGCTGCGCGAGTGCCCAATCGGAGCACGAAGCGTAAGCGAGTGAATAAGAACGCGACGCGTAAGCGAGTGCCAGAATCAGCACAGACATAGCATCAACGAAGTGCCGTCTGGATGGATTCCCGCCTACGCGGGAATGACGAAATGTAACCGCGAACGGTTTCAAAAACGGTATCGCCCGTGTGTGTAAAATCTGCTTGCACTATGAAATTGGTTGTCCGAGTTTTCGCCCGAACGGGGCAGCAAGAGATTTTACTACACCGGTTACGCATTTGGCGTGTCCTGCTTCGGGCACTCGCTTACGCTTCGTGTTCTGATTGCTTGCCGACCCGCAGCGAAGTTGCCGGGAGGCTATCGGATGCAACGTCACGTTGCCTCGCTTACGCTTCGTGTTCTGATTGCTTGCCGACCGCAACGAAGTTGCCGAGAGGCTATCGGATGCAACGTCACGTTGCCTTGCTTACGCTTCGCGTTCTGATTCGGTGGAATGCCGCATCATCGCGCGAACTGCAACGACTACGAGCAGAAGTGCAAACGTCATCAAGACAATTCCGAACGTCATCAAAATATATTGCGACTTTGTGTACCACGTTGTCACCTGAATTCCCATCGCCCAAACCGGTACGACGAGCATCGCCATCGCCGGAAGTGCAATCGTCAGCGCGACGTTTCGCCAACGACTTCCAGACCGAATCAACGTCACGAGCACAACCAGCAGCGTCATTCCGGCGAGGAGTTGATTCCCCGCACCAAAGAGCGGCCAGAACATCATTCCGCCAGTTCCGTACGCGCCGAGCGAACCGTCTGGGAGCGGCGGACGCATCAGCGCAAGCCCCGCCGCACTCGCAACCGCCAGCAGCGTTGCGACATAACGATTCTCCATCACCGGCACACGCACACTCGCACCAATCTCTTGCACAATGTAACGAAAAAGTCGCGTCGCGGTGTCGATAGTCGTCGCGGCGAAACAGGCAACGAGAACCGCAATCAAACTGTGCGCGAGCGTCGGCGGAATCCCGATCCCTTCGAGAAAGTTTGAACAACCTTCAATGAACGTCGCCACTTGCACGGCGAGGTTCATTTTTGAAAACGGTTCGCTGTAACATTCTTCCCACGCCGCGCGGCCAAACTGTAGCGTGCCGTGCGGCTCGAGTGTCCACGCGGCGACGTGCCCGCTCGGTTCGCTGCGTCCTTCGAGTGTGTGACCAAGACCGATCCCCGCCGTACAAGCGATGATCACAACCACCGCAAGTGCCGACTCCGCCAGCATCGCACCGTAACCGATGAGCGGTGCGTCGCGCATCGACGCGATCTGTTTGCTCGTCGTTCCGCTGGCGACGAGTGCGTGAAAACCACTCACCGCGCCGCACGCCACCGTTATAAACAAAAACGGAATGAGCGACGGCACACCCTGCGCGGTCGCGGCGTCGAGACGAATTGCTGGTGCGGCGGCAACGATGTCGGCCTTGCCAGTCACCGCCGATGCGTAGACAATCCCGACGACGACAAGTGCGATGGCGATGTAAAGTTGTTGGCTGTTAATGTAGTCGCGTGGCTGAAGCAGGAGCCAAACCGGCAAGACCGACGCGGCAAAACAGTAAACGAGTAAAACGCCCGTCCACAACATCACCGGACTGGCAAGCGGCGCGTCGAACTTCGGCATCGTCATTGGCGGAAGAATTGTTCCGGCGACGACGACCGCGTAGAGCGCGACGAGTCCGACAACCGACGCAAGTGTGAGCGAAACGCGAAAACGGTACACGGCGATTCCGAGCACCATCGCCACCGGCAGCGACGCCCACACCGCCAGCACACTTTTCGGGTAGAGTGCGAAGATTGTTGCGATGACGTTTGCGAACACCGCCACGATTTGCGCAAGCAGAAACGCGAGCAGCAGCAGAAACACGAGTCGTGCAGCGGGCGAGATAACTTCGCCAACAACGTCGCCGACGCTCTTTCCGCGGTTGCGAATTGAGACGACGAGTGCGGCGAAGTCGTGAACGCCGCCGATCAGAATTGCTCCGAAGACAACCCACAAAAGTGCGGGGAGCCAGCCCCACATGACGGCGATTGCAGGCCCGACAATCGGCCCCGTTCCGGCGATGCTGGTGAAGTGGTGGCCGAACAAGACCAAACGCGGCGTGGCAACGAAGTCGATGTTGTCGTGCTGAACGACGCTCGGCATCGGTTCGTCGTCGCGGAGACGAAAGACGACCCGCGACAAAAATTGTCCATATATTCTGTACGCCGCAACGAGTGCCGCGAACGACAGACCGAGAACAAGTAGTGTGTTCATAAAATCAGAGCGCGAAGCGCGTGAATAAGAACGCGAAGCGTAAGCGAGTGCCCGAATCAGAGCGGGAAGCGTGAGCGAGTGGCCGAATCAGAGTAGTTCGCGGTTCGGCATAGCCGAACCCTCCAGTTGTCATACGCCGCAGGCGTGGAGGGTTCGGCTATGCCGAACCGATGTGCGGGTGCAAGTTTCCGAACAGGTCTATTCTTTCGTCACGACAACACAAGTGTAAACTTCAAACGGTTCGAGCGTCACGCGGAGCGTGTTCACGTCGATAGTTTGCGTCACGACTTGTGGGGCGTTTGTCGGCGAAAGAACTTGAACGCGAAGTTTACACTCCCGCAGACTTTCGGGAAGTACAACGTCAAAAGTTATCGGCGGCGTTGGAGTGATTTTGTCGGACGCGGTGTCGATGTTGGTGTTGTTGACGTCGATGAAGAGCGACGCATCGTCGCTGTAGAGCGTGATGCCGACAGTGTACGGCACCGATGGTGCGTCGAGACGAAACGTGTGACCTTTTGTGATTTTGTCGATGATCGGTTTGAGTGATACGAGTCGTTCGGGGCGTTCTTTGTCGAGTTTGTAGAAGTCGTATCCGGGGTCGTTTTTGATGTAGATGATGCGTCCGTTTTGATATTTCTTCTCGCTCCAAGTTGCAGACGCATCCGCCACTTCGGTCAGTTTGAGAGGAGTGGCGCGTTCAAAAATCTTTTCTTCGTCGCTACGTTCGGCGAACGCGCCGGTGACAACGAGCGTACCACCGTTTGCAACCCACGAACGCAAAATCGGAAGTTGCGAACGATCAAAAGCCGAGACGTTCGGAACGACAAAAACTTTCAGCGGCGCGAGCGTCTCTGCGGACACTTTCCACTGCGGCACCGCACGCCAGCCGCGATGAAGTCCGCTCAAGATCGTTCCCCATCCGTATACGGCGAAGCTGTGCGGCTGATTGTTGTGGTCGCGGAAACCGCCCGGCATCATCTCAAGTAACTGCGACGACGACGAATAATAGATTCCGATCTCTTCGTCATACGCCAGTCGGTGCCGCAGTTGTGGCCGCACCTGCGCGACGAACGCGAAGAACGCAGCGTTCGTTTCCGGTGTACCGAGCGTGTGCGACGACATCTGCGGCATCGGCATGAGATGATTGGCGAGTCCTTGATAATGAATCACGTCGCCGATTTGTGGTTTTCCTTCTTGGTCTTTCGGCGAATAGAACCACGCATTGACGAAGCGGCTCTTGGCGTGTTCGCGTGCGAGTTTTGCAATCGGAACGTAACTGCCGAGCGGCGGTGGCATAATCCCGCGTGGCCCCGTCGTCAAGTGCCAGCCCAACGAAAGTTCCGTGCTAACCATGTCGAGTTCGCCGCGAATCCAGCCGAGCGAAAAACACGGAATGTCGTTTCCCGAAATCAAAAAATCTGGCTTGCCCGCTTCGGTGGCAACACGTTTGATCGTCGAATAAAATGTGTCAAACGTTTCTGTTCCCAGACGACGTTTGTAGACCAAGAACGCACGCCAAATCGGATCGTCTTGCCAGCGTGCATCACGCCAAACGGGATCAGAAAGATTCTCCGGTTTGCCGCCGAACTCGCGGCATTTTTCTTTCAAGTATTCTCGCACGTCGAACATTGCCGGATCGGTGATGCCAAGTTTTGCGAGTGTTCCCGATTCGATTGCGCCGCTCGATTCGAGTTCGGCGAGAAACGGACGAAACTTCGCAACCGACCACTCACCGAACGACTTGAGATTTGGGTGCGCGTTAAAATTGTCCCACGGCGAATAGTTATCGACCCAGAGGCCGTCAACGTCGGCGGAGAGTGCGAGTTTTAACGCCGAAGCGGTGTACTCGTTCCAGATCGGGCACGCCGTATCTTTTCCTGCCGATATGACGCCCGCGTACTGCGCGGACTTGAGTTGCTTCCACTCTTCGGGGGTGAAACCGGGGTCGGGTGGTCCGAGATTCGGCGTTGTTACTTGGACGAGACCGGTAATTGGGCCAGCGATTTTTTTCGTCGTCGGATCGATTTTGTTAACGGCGTCGTTGAAGTTGTATTCAAAGGTGACGTTGCCGAGAACGTCTTTGGAACATCCAGCATCGAAGACGCGGCTTGTGCGCGGATCGCTGTCGTCAACGTATCCGGTGGCGACGGTGCCGTCGGGATACGTCATCGGATAACAGCCGTATTCGGGATGGCTGCGACTCCACGGTTTTACGAAGTCGTCTTCGTCAAAATAGTTGGCGATACCGAGCCAGCGTGGTTCGCCTTTGCCGTCGTAAAGTTGCCACGACCAATGGCTGTATCGTGTGGCGTTGATCGTGTTGTCTTTGTGATTTTTGATAAACGCTCCATCGGGGCCTCGTTCGATGCTGACGACGTTTGCCTGCGCGGTGCCATAACCTTCAAACCAAACAATCGACTTTTGACCGTTGGCGTGAATCGTCTCGATTTTATTGCGTCCATCGACCATTCGTTCGAGTTGTTGCCATAGTCCCCACGTTGGGTTGTCTGCGGAGCCACACAAAACGATGGTCGCGTGCGACTCCTTCGCCTTCACCGGATCGGACGTTTGCACAAACGTCGGCAAGTCGTCCCACCACGGCAACTCTTCTGCACAAAGTAAGCCGCAAGAGAAAATGATGCAAAGAACGAGCGAGAGTTTTAGATCGGTTTTCATTGGTGGGAAGTGTGAGAGCTGATTAACTGGATGGACACAATGGACTTGATGGACGCGATGGACAGAATGGACTGTGGTTTTGAAACTTCCGTCCATTTTGTCCATAACGTCCATCGCACAATTCTAACCCAAAAACCAAAACAAAAAAGCCGAAACAACGCGACGCGATGCTTCGGCTTTTGGGTGAGAGCACGCGAGTGGCAGAGAATCACGGACGATCTACCTTAAAGTCATACGTCTTCGTTGACGCAGTGACCTCAACTGTTAGACCAGAAGTTTCTGCCGATGCGTACTTTTTGTTGACCAATGGGGTCATCTTCAACTTCGGGCCATCCCTCTCAGATAGTGTTGTTCCGGTCAGATAAACCTTGTAGGTTCCGGGTGGAAGACCATCTCTTGTACTCACCGAAGCAACAGTATATTTACCATCCTTACCAACAGCCCCTCGCGCAAGGTAAGTACCTGTTTCAAAACAGATTGTCCCTTGCGTAAGCGGAGAGCCATCGGGGTAAGTAACTTGTCCACCAAGACTTACCTTTCCATTGTTGCACCCACAAACTACCAGAGACACCACTACTAACATCAACGCAATGTAACGCATACACAATACCTTTCTAATCTTTGATCAAAACTTCGTAACCGTTTGCACCAGCCGAATCGTAGGGAACGGATTCATCCGTTATGTAGAGCAAGCATCGTCGATACGCTTGCATCCGTTGCATCGAATAAAGCCCCAAAGGGGCGACAAGAACTTAGCCGTGGGTGAGCGGTATTCCGCGAACCCACGGTCAGCGACCCCAAAAATCCGTAGCCCCACCAGGGCGAAAGAGACGATGCAGCCCAGATTCTTGCGCCCCGTTGGGGCTTTCAGATATTTGGGATTCTGTACCGTGGGTTCGCTCCGCTCACCCACGGCTAAGCTATTGCTGCCCCCGTTGGGGCAACGCTACCGAGTCTGCTTGATGTGTTAAAAATGGGACGGATAAATCCGTTCACTACAACAACGCCGAATACGCGGGATTGACGGAACGTGGCTACAACACCTCATTACGGCAGTGAAACGCTCACGCCGTCATTCACCGTTCCAAATGCAGCGAGAATCGAACCAGCCGTTGTTACGGAAACACCTCTGACTGCACCGTCCCCCATCACAAAATGGCAGACGCCCGGATGCGCACTTCCGAATCCAAGTTCGAGGCTATTGCTACCGAGATAATCATCGCCATAACTGATCGGTCTGGTATTTGGTGCTGGTGGCGAGGCACCGTTATCACCAGCGATTATAAGACGACAATGAGAGGCACCAGACCCAGTCCCCGATGCTGCAAGATAAGAGCAATCACCAGTTGTAGAATTGTCATACGTCGGCGCACCCGGTTGGCCATTAAACCAACATTGTCCAACACCGATGGTTTTTGGGATATGCTTTTCCCCAATCAAAAACTGGTTACTGGTGCCATCACGCAACCAAGACATTGTGTCACGAAGGTTATACTTATACCCCTCCCACCAGTTGCCATCGAAGCTGGTGGGACGAAACGGCCCACGATGACCAGAAACACGTTTATCACCATCACTACCAGGATCGGCGGAATCATAAGCATCCCACCAGTTTGACGGGCATGAAGCCATTGATGGCCAAAAAGAAATCACAATTACATAATCGCCTTGCGGACCGGGTTTTATACCATCCCAGCCGCCGTATGTATCATCGCCTGTCATGAGCGCACCACCACCGCGGCGACTGGGGCAACGCATCCACGGCACAGACGAAAACGCTTTTTTCCAAGTGTCCCCCGCTGTATATGTTCCGCCACCAGTCTCGACAGTGCCATTCCACCACTCTCTTTGCAGACGAACATCTGCCCAAGAGCGAGTGTTGGGACACAGTGCAACCATCTGCTGGGTGAGGTCATAAAGGGCCTGCTGTTCCGCATAGGGAAAGACCAATGGGAACGTCGTCGTTAAACCATCGCGAATGAGATTTGGCGGCAACCCATTCCTTGTATCGTGGAAATTGTGAACAGCCAATCCAATTTGTTTGAGATGGTTCGTACACGTCATCCTTCTTGCCGCTTCTCGCGCGGCTTGGACGGCGGGAAGCAAGAGTGCGACCAGAACGCCGATGATGGCGATCACAACCAGAAGTTCAACGAGAGTGAAGCCGCGAGAGCGGCGTCGAGAAGAGGCGGGAATAGCGGCGTCAGAGAAGACGCCAAAGAAACCGCAAAGTTTATCAACCCCGCCCCCCCCCCCTATCTTAACATTGCCGTTGACACCATG
>JBOFSQ010000051.1:0-1679 GCA_051651625.1 Thermoguttaceae bacterium
AGCAGATACGCGACTGCGAACACAATCTCGCCGCACGCGAAGACCTCGTTTGTTTGACGCAGCAGCAGTGCGAACAAGACGCCAAAAAATATGCGCAGCTCAAAGAACTCGAACGCTCCGTAGCCGGTGCGCAGGCCGAGGTAACACGCATCCGCGAAGGGCTTGTCCGCGAACGGCACCAACTCCAAAAGAGTATCGAAACCGAACGTCAACGGCTCCGCGAGTCGCACGAAATGACCGTTCGCCACATCGAGCAAGAACGCCGCGACCTCGCCGTTCACAACAAAAAACTGGAACAGATGCGACTCGCCATCGACCGGTCACGCGACGAACTCGGACGCATGCACCGCGAAACTCTCGAAGTTCGTTTGGCAACCGAAGAACTCTGGGTGCGACTCGCGGGCGACTCCGCTCCAGACCAACTCAAAGAAGCACTCGCCCGAACTCGTTCACGACTCGCCGACCAGTACCAAGACGGTCTCGCCAAAATCGAACGCGAAAAGAATGAACTGGCCACAACTCGTGACCAAATCGTCCAGCAGCACGAACGACTCCTCGCACGCCGCGAAGAACTCGAAACGTGGGCCGCAAAGAGCGAAGACGTTCTCATCCAACGCGACGAACAACTCAAACTTCGCGAAAAGGAGATCGATCAACGCCAGTTCACCGTTGACAACCTCGTCCGAAGCTGCCGCCAAGAACGAGACGAAACCGAACGCGAACTCACACTCCTAAAACAACAAATCGCAACGCAATTCAAAAACCGCGTCAAACCCGCAGCGTAACGCACACATCGACACAAATGGTCTCCAAACACCGCATCACCATCGACGCCCCCAGCGACGTTTACGTCAACGACGACGGCTACGACGACAACGCAACGGTTGTTGTGAATGTCGATGAGTCGCCGATCATCGAGCTGGAAGACTTGAGTGTCGTTCTTGGTGAGGCACCGATTCTCGACGCAATTTCGTTTTGCATTCCGCGGGGCGAACTGGTGGCGATTGTCGGTGAGAGCGGTTGCGGAAAGACCGTGCTACTCAAGTCGATCATCGGACTGATTCCGCCGACAACTGGTCGCGTTTGGTTCGACGGACAAGACCTGACAACACTCGATCACGACGCACTCGCCAATCAGCGACAGCGTTTCGGTTTCGTCTTCCAAATGGCGGCACTTTTTGACAGTATGACCATCGGCGAAAACATCGCCTTCCCACTCGAACAACACACCGCAAAGGCCGAAGACGAAGTCCTCGCAATCATCGAAGAACTACTTGCCGAAGTTGGTCTGCCACTTGCGGCAATGCACAAGAAGCCGGGTGAACTCTCCGGCGGGATGCGAAAACGTGTCGGCTTCGCACGCGCACTCGCACTCCAGCCAGAGGTAATGTTATTTGACGAACCGACGACGGGACTCGACCCCGTTATGAGCAATATCATCAACGACTTGATGATCGCCACGCATCGCAGTCACAACTTGACGGGCGTTCTCGTTACACACGACATGGCGTCGGCGATGCGAGTCGCTGACCGAATCATGATGCTCGCACCGCTGGCACGTTTACACGACGAACCACAACTCGTCTTCAGCGGTACTTCCGAAGAATTCGCCGCGTGCGACGAACCGCGTGTCAGAGAGTTTCTCGTTGCATCGGGGATAAAACTCGATTGATACGCAC
>JBOFSQ010000052.1:0-26865 GCA_051651625.1 Thermoguttaceae bacterium
AGCCGAACCCTCCAGTTGTCATACGCCGCAGGCGTGGAGGGTTCGGCTATGCCGAACCGCTGTGCGGGTGCAAGTTTCCAAACAGGGTCTATTCTGGTGTGACGAAACAAACCGTGAACGCTTCCCCATTCAGCTTGTCGCCGCAGCACCGGACTGGTTGGCGGCGAGGGTTGCTTCGAAGTCGAGCCACTTGCGAATCTCTTTCAGAAGTCGGTTGGGGTCGATAGGTTTGCTACAGTATGCGTCCATTCCAGAATCAAAACAACGCTGCTGGTCTTCTTTCGTAGCGTTCGCAGTAAGCGCGATGATCGGAATCCGCTGGTTGCGATGGTGACGTTCCCAGTCACGAATCAGTTGCGTCGCCTCGTAACCGTCCGTCTCCGGCATCTGGCAGTCCATTAAGATTAGGTCGTAAGTCTTCGTCATCACCGCGTCGCACGCCTCACGACCGTTCATCGCAAGGTCACACTTCAGCCCCGACTCCGCCAGAAGATTCTTGATCACAATCTGGTTGACCCGATTGTCTTCCGCGACAAGTACACGACAGTTCTTCGCAAGTTCACGCCACTGCGCCTCATATTCGCTCGCTAAGTGAATCCGGTGAACACCAGACTTCGTCGTCCGCTCCTCACGCAATTCCGTCAAGAAGTCGCTCCAATCGGAATCGTAAAGCAGCATCATCGTCGTGTCGAAAAGCTGCGAGTACGCTATCGGCTTCGTTACACGCATCACCTTCACTCGCTTGAAAATGCCGCTTTCAATGTCGGAATTGATCGGCAAAAGAAGCGTCACGCCCATCTTGTGCCAGTGAGTGTTTCTGTCGATCTGTTCCGCGAGTTCATAACCCGATCCGTCTCGGAGATTCTCGTCGATCATCACGATGTCGATTAGTTGCTGTTGCTCCGTCAACTTCAAAACAGCCATGGCATCCTCGATGGAATCGACCTGCTGAACGTCCATTCCCCAAATGCGAAGCTGCTTCGATAACGAGTTGCGAATCGTCTCGTTCTCGGCGGCCACGATCACACGCTTTTCGCGTACCGTAAACCGATCCTTCACGCCAGCATAACCAACACCAACACACAACCCGCAATCCAAGTACACACAATTATTCCGGTCTTGCTCTTGACAATCAAACTTGCCAGACGTGATACACTTTCTCACATGTCGGTCACACGCAAACGGCAAGCGGAACCAGAAGTTTGACCCCTTACCCGGTTCGCTCTTAACGCCGATCTCGCCGTCCATAAGCTGCACAAGTTTCATCGAGATCGCCAGCCCAAGCCCCGTACCGCCATAGATACGCGCGGTGGAAATGTCGGTCTGCGAAAACGCCTTGAAGAGTCGGTCGAGGCGATCTTCTGGAATCCCAATCCCCGTGTCTTTGACTTCAAAGAGAATCGAGAGCCGATCACCATTCCAGCCTTGTGGCGTTACGTTGACTTGAATGCCACCCACGTTCGTGAACTTGATGGCGTTGCCAACGAGATTCATTAGCACTTGCCGCAAACGCCCCGCATCGCCACGGAGAATACGCGGCAAAACCTTGTGGAACGTCGCACAAAGTTCCAGCGACTTCCCTTGCGCACGCGACGCAAGAATCCCAAGCACTGATTCTGTTGTGTTCAAGAGGTCGAAGTTTTCTGACTCGATTTCGATCTTGCCGGCCTCGATCTTCGAGAAGTCGAGAATGTCGTTGATGAGGAAGAGAAGCGACTCGCCCGATACCTTCGTCAGCAAGGCGTACTCGTGTTGTTTTGGAGTTAGCTCCGTCTTCAGGATGAGTTCCGAAAGCCCGATGACGCCGTTGAGCGGCGTCCGAATTTCGTGCGACATCGTTGCAAGAAATTGACTCTTCGCCAAACTCGCATCTTCGGCGACTTTTTTCGCAAGTCCCAAAGCTTCAGCATGACGTCGCTGACTGAGTATATGACCGATCCCCTGTGCAAAGAGTGCGAGTTGTTTCGCATCCGATTCAGAATAAGGTTCAGCCTTGTTTCCCACACCGATAATAGCGACGGGCTGCGCATCGTCCCAAATCGCAATGTTCATGTGTGAATGGATATGCGTATGCCCTTCGGGAAACGCTCGTTTTCCGGGCAGGCTGTCGAAATCGTTGTGAATGACGGCGTCTTTTTGACTCAAACAGGTCGTCAATGTTTTTGCGAGCGTATGTGCCTCCGTCGCAAGATTTTTCGGAATGCTACAGGTTTCCTGTCTGCCGTCGCTCCAAGAGCGAAACGGAATGACATCCCCCGTTGCATCAAGCGACAGAAAATAGCCCATACCGCTTGCGGTCAAGGTGACACAGGTTTGTATCACAAAATCAATCGCTTCCTGCTCCGACATCTTTGCCATTTCAGCAAGTTTCAGTAGCGAGTCGGTTCGCATCCGATTCCGTTCTTGCTCCGCTTCTTTTTTCTTGAGTTCCCGCAAATCGCGTGTAAACCCTGCAACGATGACATCGTGTTCACGATTGACGCGCACCAGAGTGATTTCACACGGCATTGGGGTTCCGTCTAATTTTTGGTGCATCCACTCAAATAGCTGATAGCCGGTCTCAAACGTCGCATTAATTTTTCCTACTGCTCTTTCGGAAGACGGCACCCCATCCGGCTGGTATTCCGGCGAAAGTTCCATAAATCGGTTGAGATATTCCTGCTTGTCTTTCAAGTCAAAAAGACGTGCGGCTTCGAGATTACATTCGAGATTGTTGAGGTTTGAATCCCAAAAATTACAGCATAGTGGTGTCGCGTCCAATAGGATACGAACACGTTCGTCCGTCTCCTGAATTTCCTCGATCATTTTCCGACGCTCTGTGATGTCGAGACATATCCCCGCAAGTCGCACGACCTCACCTTGGTTGTTCTTGATCGCAACCGCATTCGCATCGACCCAAATCGTGCGTCCATCTTTGTGACGAAGTGCGAGATCGATGCGAAACTCGTCGATGCTTCCTTCCACCACCTTTTGCCGCGCGGCGATACTTGCCTCCAAAAACCCGTTGGTGTAAAACTCGGTGACGTTGTGTCCAATGAATTCATCTTTTTCATAACCGAGCATATTAATAAATGCTTGGTTTACGTCTACTATGCCCCCGTTCGGTTGGTAGAATACTATCGCAACGTTCCCATTCAATATCGCCTGCATCTGCGCCTCGCTCCACTGAAGCTCGTGTGTACGCGATGTGACGGTCTGCTCCAGTTGGGCCTGATACTTTTCCAGTTCAGCGGCGGTTCGCCTGCGTTCTGTTATGTCTTTAAAGTTGACGAGGACTTCTGTTACTTCGCCAGCATCAGAAATGACAAGCGGCGAGGTCGTCAGCTCGAACCACGCATTGTGGCGTAGACTGTACACGCAACCTTGGGCGACTTTCCCTGTTCGGAAAGTTTCTGCGGTCGGACAGTTTTCGCACGGGGCATCGCAGCCGTGGATGTTTTTGTAGCAGACCTCGCCGACGAGTTTGAGTATACCGCGCTCTCGAAATGTTTTCTCCGCCGCCGTACTCGCACGCTTCATGACAAAGTTTTTGTCGAGGATATAAATCCCGTCGTTCGTTGCGCTGAATATGCTGTCTAGCTGTCCATCGAGTTTTTCGTTGACCAGTTTTGCGCGTTCGCGTTCTTCCTTGATGGCCTCGCGTCGCTGCATTGTGAAGAGACCGACTCCGCAAAGCACGAGTACGGCAAACTCCACTAATTGCACCATCAGAAAGGCCGACTCGAACAGCTTCACTCGTAACATTTGCTGATCGATGGCGCGGTTGGTGGTGTCCATTTCGCTCTGGATCGCATCGTACTGACTGTCGGGAACATCGCTGTTCGGATAATCACCGTACTTCAATTCTTGATAGTTACGCGACTCCTCAAGCGCAACGAGCTTACGAACATTTTCCTGCTGCGACCAGTGGATTGCAAAAAGCACGATCAGAAACAATACCATCACCAAGAAGGTGATGATGAACCGAGAAAGAGATTTTGATGTCATGGTAGACTTGAGCTGCCTGTTGGTTCGCTCTAAAATAGACCAAAGTGCGTAAACTTTTGGCCCACATTCTACCACACCACACGCAGCGGACAAGATACTGTCAAACAGAGGGCGAGTGAAGTTTCCGGTCTAATTTCCGGTCTCCCTTGACGGTTTGGGATGGGGCGTTACCATGACGCCCCTCTTTGACACGGCCATATCTAGCACCCGTTTTCTATAACCGACGCTAGATAGCCTGTTTTTGTCCGTTTATAACAGCAAAATGGAGTTCGCTATGACTCGCCCCCGCCCGGACGCCGCCGCCACCTCTTCGCCTGCTTCTTCGTCCACCGCTCGCAGCAAGAAGGCGCATTCCCCCGCCGCTGCCAATGCAAACGTCGCCGCACGCACGCGACGTTCGCACCTCGGAACAAAGAACCTCCCTATCGAACCGGTCTTTTGTCCCGACGCCGTCGCATCACCGTTCGACACCGTAAGCTGGGTGCAGCGGTCAGCGACGATCAAGGGCGACGGCGGAAACGTCTACTTTGAACAGACCGACTGCGAGTTTCCGTCAACGTGGAGCCAGCTTGCGGTAAACGTCGTCGCCAGCAAATACTTCTACGGCGAACCGAAGACGCCCGCCCGCGAAAAGAGTATTCGCCAGCTCATTCACCGCGTCAGCCGTACCATCGCCGATTGGGGCGTCGCCGATGGTTATTTCTCCACCGACGACGGCGAAACATTCTACCGCGAACTCACTTGGCTCCTTCTTCACCAGCACGCATCGTTCAACTCGCCGGTCTGGTTTAACGTCGGCCTCTTCGCAGAATACGGCATTTCCGGCACCGCGTGCGGCTGGCACTGGGACGAGTCCGCCGGAGAAGCAACGCAGCCCGAAAACCCCTACCAACATCCGCAAGCCTCCGCTTGCTTCATCCAAAGCGTTGAAGACAATATGGAGGCGATTATGGAGCTTGCCAAATCGGAAGCTCTCCTGTTCAAGTTTGGCAGCGGCACCGGCACCGACCTCTCGACGCTCCGTTCGTGCCAAGAAAAACTCGCGGGCGGCGGAAAACCGTCGGGGCCGCTCTCGTTTATGCGAGTCTACGACCAAGTCGCCGCTGTCGTCAAGAGCGGCGGCAAGACGCGACGAGCCGCGAAGATGCAGTCGCTCAAAGTTACCCACCCCGACATCGTTGACTTCATAGATTGCAAATACCGCGAAGAAGAAAAGGCGAAAATCCTCGTCGCACAAGGCCTCTCTCAAGACGACGCATACTCGTCGGTTCTGTTTCAGAACGCCAATCTCTCGGTGCGTCTCACCGACGAGTTCATGGAAGCGGTCGAGGCGGGAGAGGTTTGGAAGACTCGCTGGATCACCGATTCAAACCGCGTCGCCGCCGAGATGCCAGCACGCGACCTCATGGACAAAATTGCCAAGACGGCGTGGGCCTGCGGCGACCCCGGCGTTCAATACGACACAATCATCAACCGCTGGCACACCTGTCCAAACGATGGCCGCATCAACGCCTCGAACCCGTGCAGCGAGTATATGTTCCTCGACAACTCCGCGTGCAACCTCGCCAGCATAAACCTAATGAAGTTTCGCGGTGACGACGGTTCGTTCGATGCCGAACGGTTCGTTGAGGCGTGCAGAATCGTCTTCATCGCGCAGGAAATTCTCGTTGACCGCGCAAGTTATCCCATCAAAAGAATTGCCGAAAACAGTCACGCATATCGCCCCATCGGACTCGGTTATTCAAACCTTGGTAGCCTCGTGATGAGTCTCGGCATGCCTTACGACTCGCCCGAAGCACGCGGCCTTTGCAGCGTCCTGACCGCACTCCTACACGGTGCGGCGTGCAGAACGAGTGCAGAACTCGCATCGGTCGTCGGGACGTTCGACCGCTACGAAGCCAACCGCGAACCGATGCTGAACGTAATGGAAATGCACTTCGGCGAAGTTAACAAAATTTCTGGCTGCCCGAAAGAACTCAAACGTTTCGCACGCGAACTCTGGGACGACGTTCTCGAAATGGGCCGCAAACACGGCTTCCGCAACGCGCAAGCAACCGTCCTTGCGCCGACCGGAACGATCAGCTTCATGATGGACTGCGACACGACCGGCATCGAGCCCGACATCGCACTGGTTAAGTTCAAGCAACTTGCTGGCGGCGGGAATCTCAAAATTGTCAACAACACCGTCCCGCTTGCACTCCAAACACTCGGCTACACCGACTCCGATATTTCCGACATCACACAGTATATTGAAGAGAACGGAACCATCGCCGGTGCGCCGGAAGTTTTGCCGGAGCATCTTGCGGTGTTCGATTGTGCGTTCCCGACGCCGGGTTCCAACCGGTGTATCGCGTGGGAGGCACACGTCAGAATGATGGCCGCAGCGCAGCCGTTTATTTCGGGCGCGATTTCAAAGACAGTTAACTTGCCGAATAACGCGACGGTCGAAGATGTCTCCAGCGTTTACATGCTCGGCTGGAATCTCGGTCTCAAGGCGATAGCGGTTTACCGCGACGGCAGCAAGTCGGCGCAGCCGCTCTCCACAACCAAAGACAAAGACGCGAAAGAAGAGAAGGAGTCGTCGAAGGCCGACAGCAAGAAGCGACGCCGCGACGTTTCGCCGCGACGCGAACGTCTCCCCGACACGCGGCAGTCGATTACTCACAAGTTCAACGTCAACGGTCACGAAGGTTACATCACGGTCGGCCTTTACGCCGACGGACGCCCCGGCGAACTTTTCATCACGATGGCGAAAGAAGGGAGCACCATCGGCGGACTTATGGACTGTTTCGGCACCGCAATTTCGATGGGGCTGCAATACGGCGTCCCGCTTCACATCTACGTTGACAAGTTTTCGTTCACGCGGTTTGAGCCGATGGGTCACACGCGGAACCCCGACATTCCACAGGCGAAGAGTCTGGTCGATTACATTTTCCGCTGGCTCGGTCAGACGTTTGACATTCAAGCACCGGGGCAGATGTCGTCTTCGTCGCACGTTAGCGGTACACATTCCGGTCCGCACGCGATTGCACTCGAACGCGCACCGAAGTCAACCACCGAGCGAAGCGATTCGCAGCGTCACGTTGCCGTTGCGGTCTTCGACAGTCCGGTCGCTGCGCCGGATGTTGCGCCGAGCGGCGGAGCGTCGTCATCAGTGTCGCAAGCGGCGGCGACTGCAACAGCGACGACAGCGGTCGCGGTTGCTTCGACCGGTGGTGGTACTGCGATGGCATCGGTTCCGCGTTTTCGGGGCGAGGGCGACCTCAAAACTTCGATGCTTGTTGAGAGTTACGCATCGGTCTTACCGGAATCGGCGGAGTCGCAGTACGCGGCGTTCCAGTCTGACGCCCCACTCTGCCACGACTGCGGCGCAATCGGCGTCCGCGCGGGGAACTGCTACCTTTGCTACAACTGCGGAAAGAGTATGGGGTGTAGCTGAAGGGTTTCAGTAACCGCACACGGATTTTTTAGGAGCCTCACACGGAGACACAGAGAAAAATACAGGATTGAGTTGTCCGCAGATTTCGCAGATTCACACAGATTTTGTCTTCCATTTCCGCATATTTGTTGGCAGTTCTTTTTTGCGCACAAAGGCGCAAAGAGCACAAAGAACACGAAGAGGATTGAAATTGAAAACGTCCTTTGTGTTCTTCGTGTACTTCGTGCCTTCGTGCGCAAAAAAAGGAACTGCCAACCAAGTACAAAAAATCTGCGACAATCTGCGGATTCATCTCCCCTCCGTGCCTCCGTGTGAAAAAAAGAAACGCTCGCAAACGCAAAATCCGTGAACGCTTACCATTCTTTCAGGAGAAATGGGATGAGCACATTACCAATCGCTCATGAACCTTGTGCAACGAACATCAGCTTCGCTGGTGGCATGCTCAAGATCGACATCACCGATGGGCGTGAGTTATCGGTGCCGCTAGTGTGGTTCCCGAAACTTGCCGAGGCGACATCGCAGCAGCGTGGAGATTGGCGTTTCATCGGGGCAGGCGAAGGGATACACTGGAACGAACTCGATGAAGACATCTCGATTTTGAAACTGTTCGGGCACGCGGATTAGAACCGTGTGCTGCTCTTGACCATCCACACAAGTTTTGCGACACTTCACGCGAAGGAAACGGCGTAACCGTTCACGATTCGCATGACCGCATACTTCGGTGGCGTCATTTCCTCAATCCCGTAGGGATTTCGTTATGGTAGAAAACGTGCGATAACGCAATCCGAACCCCGCTAGGGGCGTGCTACCATAACGGAATGCCTACCGGCATTCGAGAATATGAGAATCATCAAAGAAATATGTTCGGTCACGAAAATTGACAGATACCTCGTTTCCACTCTTGACCGTACAACAAAAAATAGCAACACTTCAAGCACAAACTCATGACACAGCAAGAACAGCCACAATCAGAAACACACAGCAGCGGCGCGGTGCTTGAGGCATCGCGGCGGGAGAAGCTCCGCAAGATCGAGGCGATGGGGTTTGACCCGTGGGGGAGCCGGTTCGATAATCACGCCGCCATCGCCACAATTCGTGCGAGAGAAAACGAAATCGTCGTCGGCGAAACGCCGCCGGTGGTCGAAGGTGAACGTCCGAAAGAGCCGCCGCAAACGGGGCCGCGCGTCCGCGCCGCCGGACGAATCGTGCTCCAACGCAAAAAAGGAAAACTCATCTTTCTCGACATCTGGGACTGGTCGGGACAGATTCAAATCCTCATCGGTGCGAGTCAAGTCGGCGAGAAAAACTGGGAACTCGCACAGTGTCTCGACCTCGGCGACATCGTTGGCGTTGACGGCGAACTCCGTCGCACACGCACCGGCGAACTCTCAATCTTCGCCGAAGAGATTCACTTCTTGTCGAAGTCGATTGAGACGCCGCCAGCGAAGTTTCACGGTCTCACCGATCCCGACTTGCGTGCGCGGATGCGATACATGGACCTCGTTCACACCGACGGCGTTCTCGAACGGTTTTTGCGTCGTTCGCAGATTGTTCAGTCGGTGCGTGCGACACTTGCGGACGAAGGTTTCGTCGAAGTCGAAGGGCCGACGCTCCACACGATTGCGGGCGGTGCGGCGGCGAAACCGTTTCGCACTCACCACAACACGCTCGACATGCCGCTCGTGCTGCGAATCGCGCTTGAGCTTCACCTCAAGCGGCTGCTTGTCGGCGGAATTGAACGTGTCTACGAACTTGGCCGCGTCTACCGCAACGAAGGGATCAGCGTCCGCCACAATCCAGAGTTCACGATGCTCGAACTCTACCAAGCCTACGCCGACTACCGTTCGATGATGGACCTCGCCGAGTCGATCATCGTCGGTGCGATTCGCGCGACCGGACAACCGCTCCAGTTAACTTGGGGCGATGCAACGTTTGACTTCACGCCGCCGTTCGCACGCAAAACTTATTTTGAACTGTTCCAAGAAGTGACTGGCGTTGACCCGCTCGACGAGGCCGCCGTCATTGCGTATGCGACGACTTGTCGCATCGAAACGAAGGGGCGCGACATTGATCTTGTTCGCAGCGACATTTTTGAGGAGAAGGTCGAGGACACGCTTGTTGGGCCGATTTTCGTTTACGATTATCCGGCGCGGATTTGTCCGCTGACGAAGCGTAAAGCTGGTCAGCCGCACATTGCGGAGCGGTTTGAACTTTTCGTTCGCGGAATGGAAGTCGCCAACGCCTACACCGAACTTAACGACCCCGACTTGCAGGAACGTCTTTTCACCGAGCAACTTGCTGGTCAAAAAGAAGACGATACAATGGCGAAGATGGACGCCGACTTCGTGAAGGCACTCCGTCACGGAATGCCGCCCGCGGGCGGACTCGGTATCGGGATTGACCGTCTTGTGATGCTCCTTACGAATGCGTCATCGATCCGCGAAGTGATACTGTTCCCGCTTCAGCGAGAGGTGAGGGGCTAGTTTTGTCCGTGTTCGTCCGTGTCGGTCCGTGTTTGTCCGTGTGTCTGTGTCGGTCCGTGTGTCCGTGTCTTTGTCTACTGTTGTTTGAGGTCAAGATAATGAAAACACAATTCACGTTTGCAGTTTTGGTTCTCGTGCTGGGGGCGACGGCGATTTTTGCGCAGCAATACGTTCCGGCTCCGGTGCGTGCGTATCCGCCGGGGACGGCAGCGGTGCCGCAATATGTTGTTCCGCAGCCGGTTCAGTACGCTGTACCAACAGTTGCGCCGCAGCCGACGCTCGCGCCCGCCATGCCGGTCTTGACAGCACCAGCCGCACCAGCGGTGACACCCGTTTCCCCACCGGCGCGGCCCGCAACGACAACAACGACGACGCAAGCCAAGTCGGCGGCGGTGAGTCAAGAAGAGCGTGTCACCGAAGCGCAGCGTGAGTGTTTGGTGATGCTCGCAAAGTTTCTCGTTAAGCGAAAGCAACTCGATTATTGCCTCGTGTTGCTCGCGCGACTCGATGACGTGGATCGCGCGATTGCACTCAGTTCGCTTGCCGAGTCGTTCGCAGACAAAATTGAGTACGAGAACGAGGCTTTCGTTCTTTACGATGAGGCGATCAAGGCTACGTTTGCACTCACGGGCGAAACACCGCCAGCCAGACCGATGCCACCGTCGCCAGTCGCACCGGCTGCGCCGGCTACACCAGCGGTGCCCGTGACACCTCCAGCACCGGTTGCTCCATACGCAACTGTACCAGCGACGACACCCACGCCGCCGCCAGCAGCAACGGCACCAGTAGCAACACCGGCTCCGGCTGCGCCGTCGCTCGACTTGAGCGTCGAAGGCGAAGGCGAGACACCGCCTGCGGTCACGCCACCGGCAACAATACCAGCGACAACTCCATCCGCAACACCGTCGCGCACAATCCCGACACCACCAGCAGCGCGGCCAGCGATGCCAGCATTGCCCACTACACCATCGGTCACACCACCAGCGGCAACGCCAACGACTCCAACGGTCACACCACCAGTGGCACCGCCAGCAGTAACATCTACGCCGTCTGCCACACAAGCGTTCCCAACCACGCCTCCTGCGCCGCCCACGGTCGATGCGACGAAGCGTTCGGTTCCGCAGCGACGGCAGCCGCTCCCACCACCGCCGACGCAGTAATCCACATTTCCCCACACGGTAAGGAAGCCGTTCGATGTATACATTTCTTTTGAGTTGGCGTTATCTTTTGACGCGGTATATTGCGCTCGTTTCGGTCGTGAGTGTGATGCTCGGCGTTGCGACGTTGATTGTCGTAAACGCAGTGATGCTCGGTTTCACGACGAAGATGCAAGACCGGATTCACGGGATTCTCTCGGACGTGGTTTTCAAGTCGCGTTCGCTCGGCGGGTTCCCCGACGCCGACCGACACATGGCCGAGATGATGCGCGTCGCGGGCGACAAGATCGAAGCCCTCACGCCAACGGTCGTTGTTCCGGCGATGATGTCGTTTCGCAGCGGCGTCGATGGGAGTTACTATCACCAGCCGGTCGAGCTAATCGGTATCGACGAGGTTACGCAAGGGAAGGTCAGTCAGATGGCCGAGTTCTTGCAGCATCCCGAAAATCGCCGCGAGATTTCGTTTAATCTCCACGACAGCGGTTACGCAACGCACGCCGCCGACGCCGGTCCGAAAGAGGCAATACGCGAACGGATGGCCGACGCCGGTTGGCTGTATCGGCGAAACTCGGTCGCTGAAAGAGAGCTGATGTTCCGTCGTCAAGACGCCGCCGCCGAAGCGGCCCGCCGCGCGCGACTCGCCGCCGATGGCCAACTCGTAACGGGCGACGAAGCACCAGCGAATCCGTTCGCAGTGACGAGCGAAAACGACGACCCTTCAACATTCAATCCCGCACGCGAGCAGCACACCGGTATCATCATCGGGATCGGTCTTTCACGCTACGACCGTTACGAAGGCGAAGACAAAAAGACCGGCAAGAAACAGGTCTACGATGAACTTGCGATCATCCCCGGCGACGATGTGATGCTCACATATCCTACTGCGTCGTCGCCGCCGAAAGGTGGAAGCGATTCGTTCACCGTCGTCGATCTCTACGAGAGCAAGATGATGGAGTACGATACGCGGATGGTGTTTGTGCCGCTCAAAAAACTTCAGGAATTGCGCGGGATGGTCAACCCCGAAACGGGTCAGCGAATGGTGACGCAGATTCTCATCAAGGCCAAACCCGGCGCAAACATCGCCGAACTGCGTGACAAACTCAAGGCGACGTTTTCGCCGTACCAATACAGCATCGAGACGTGGCAAGACGTGCAAGAAACGTTACTTGCGGCGGTGTTCACGGAAGTTGCGGTGCTCAACGTTTTGCTGTTTATGATCATCGCTGTTGCGGGGTTTGGAATTCTCGCAATCTTTTTTATGATCGTCGTCGAGAAGACGAAAGACATCGGGATTTTGAAGTCGCTCGGCGCGAGTAGCGTTGGAGTGATGCGTATCTTTTTGATCTACAGCCTCGCACTCGGAATCGTTGGGAGCGGTGGCGGAATGATTCTCGGTCTGACATTCGTCGCCTACATTCAACAGATCGCCGACACACTTTCGCGCGTTACGGGTCACAATGTTTTTGACCCGTCGATCTATTCGTTCTACGAGATTCCGACGATTGTTCAGCCGTGGACAGTCTTTTGGATCGTGACCGGCGCGATTGGGATCGCGGTCGCTGCGGGTGTTCTGCCCGCGCTCCGCGCGGCGAGAATGCACCCCGTTGACTCGCTGCGGTCGTGAAACGGTTTCCATAAGACGGATAGGCCAGATACGACAAATAGGGCCTATTCGTCGCATTGGGCCTATTCGTCCTATCGCCACCCATCAAAAAAACCGCTCTTGTCTCGCTGGTGGAAATTGTGTAAACTCCCCATACGAGGAGGAGTTTCTATGCGTTCGATTGCTGTTATGAATCAGAAGGGTGGAGTCGGTAAGACGACTACCGCTGTGAACTTGTCTGCCGCGCTTGCCGCGACTGGGGCGAAGGTCTGCGTGATCGATATGGACCCGCAGGCACACGCATCGCTCCATTTCGGGATCGAACCGGCGAACGACTACAAGTCGCTCTATGATGTGCTGGTTCACGATCTTTCGCTTGCTGCGGTTCGGCGACAGATTTCGGAGAATCTGTGGGTTGTCCCGTCGCACCTCGACTTGGCGGCGGCGGAAGTTGAACTCGCTGGCGTCGTCGGGCGCGAACTCATTCTCCGCGACAAACTCGCCGAAGACGAGCTTACGTTTGATTATTTGATGATCGACTGTCCGCCGTCGCTTGGGATTCTCACTGTCAACGCGCTCACGGCGGTAGACGAGGTGTTCATCCCGCTGGAGCCGCATTTTCTAGCACTTCACGGACTTTCAAAACTTCTTCGCACAATCGAACTCGTTTCAAAACGTCTCAACAATCGTTTGCAGCTTTCGGGCGTTGTGCTATGCAAGTACGAGAGTCAAACGCGGTTGGCGACGGAAGTTGCTGGCGACGTGTGTACATTCTTTGAGCAGCAACGTAGCGACGCGCCATCGCCGTGGAGTGCGGCGCGGGTCTTTCAGACTCGCATCCGCCGCAACGTCCGGCTTGCCGAAGCACCGAGTTTTGGCAAACCGATCTTCGACTACGACCCGTTATCAAACGGCGCAGAAGACTACCGAAACCTAGCCCGCGAAGTCAGCGGCGCGAGAGAATGAAACCCCGAATCTCAATATGACCTATACGTCCTATAGGACATATAGGTCATATTGAACTGCCAACCAGAAATCAGAACGCGAAGCGAGTGAAGAACCAAATGCCCATCGATCAATCAATTCTCGAAACATTTCCGAATCCCGAACCGCGGCGTGATTACACGATTGAGATTGTGTGCCCGGAGTTTACGTCGGTCTGTCCGAAGACTGGCCAGCCCGACTTTGGCACGCTCACGTTTCGTTACGTCCCCGACAAACTTTGCGTTGAACTCAAGAGTCTCAAACTCTACTTGCAACAATTTCGCAGTGAAGGAATTTTCTACGAGAGTCTCACGAATCAGATTCTCGACGTGATGGTGAAACTGCTGTCGCCGCGTCATTTGGTGCTGACCGCATCGTTCACACCACGCGGCGGAATCAGCACCGTTGTCACCGTAGAACACACCGACACCGCGTTTCGTCATTCCCGCGAAAGCGGGAAGCCATCATGAGAGAACTTGTGTTGACGCTATCACATTTGCCCCAACGGGGCAGCAATCTCAATAACCGGCGGTAAGTGCAGCCGCGATAGCGGCAAACGTAACCGCCGGTGACACGACTAAAAATTCGGTGCGTCTGTAGGACGCTACCAAAAATGTTTGAGTCAACCGTGCGGTCGGTGGCGTCTTACAGACGCTCGATTTTGAGGTGGTCGCTACCGTGGGTTGCGCGGAATACCGCTTACCCACGGTTATTAAAATCACGTCCCTATCGGGACGAAGACAAGTGTTACAGTTTTTCACACATCACAACACACACAACACATTCATGAACACCACACTTTCCCTTGCACGTCGCGTCTTGATGGACGAGAGCGACGCATTGTCGCGTCTCGCCGCGACGCTTGATACAAACTTTGTCGAAGCGGTCTCGATGCTTTCACGTTGTCGCGGGAGCGTCATCGTTTGCGGCGTCGGGAAGGCGGGGCATATCGGGCAGAAAATTGCTGCGTCGCTCGCGTCACTCGGTACGCCGAGTCATTTCTTGCATCCCGCCGAGGCGATTCACGGCGACTTCGGTCGCGTCACGAAAAACGACATCGTGCTGATGCTTTCGCACAGCGGCGAGTCGGAAGAAGTGACGCGGCTGCTACCGATGATTCGTTCGCTCGGCGTACCGCTCGTGGCTATAACCGCGAAGATGCAGAGCACCCTCGGACGCACCGCAACACTCACGCTCACCCTCGGCGAACTCCGCGAAGCCGACCCGCACGGACTCGCGCCGACAACGACAACAACCGCAATGCTCGCACTCGGCGACGCCATCGCACTCGCGACGAGTCAACAGCGTGGATTCCGTCGTGAAGACTTCGCACGGTGTCACCCCGGCGGTGCGCTTGGTCGGCAACTTGCGAAGGTCGAAGAGCAGATGCGTCCGCTGAAGGCGTGTCGCACGGCCCCCGATTACGAAACGGTCCGCGAAGTGTTCGTTCGTCACTCGATCCCCGGACGCCGCAGCGGTGCGGTCTTGATTCTCGACGAAACCGGACGCCTCGCCGGTCTCTTCACCGACAGCGATCTGGCGCGACTGTTCGAGAGTCGCAATGAAATCTTTCTCGACGAACCGATCCGCTGTCTGATGACGACGACACCAACGACCGTCAACGTTGGCAGCCGCACAATCGACGCGGTGTCACTGATGGCGGCACGCAAGTTTAGTGAACTCCCCGTGGTCGATGACGACGGTTTCCCGCACGGCCTACTCGACATCACCGACCTCGTCGCGTTCATCCCGCGACACGAAGAGAAGGCTGTTGAGTTTTTGAGAGTGGTGGCGTAGGGAAACATCGAATTAGGGCGATTGGGTAGTTCGCGGTTCGGCATAGCCGAACCGCTGTGCGGGTGCAAGTTTCCGAACAGGTCTAATTCTGAACTTCCGCGTCTTTCCGTCCTTCCGCGCTTTCCGCGTTAAAATTCTTCTTTGTGACTTCGTGCCTTTGTGTGGGAAAACGGAAGAGAACGCGAACGATTACGTCATGCTCATGTCCAAAAACCAACTCACATTCAGCAGTCTGGGCGTTGTGTTTGCCCTCTACCTGTTTTATGGTTGGGTGGTGGTGCCGCTCGTTGTGCCGCAGCGGACGTTCAGCCAAACGCGGAGCGGGACGCTGTTAGCGTCGCCCGGCGATTCCGTCGCACGGGACGAATACGCCGACCTCTTTCCCGAAGGTGCGTGGGAACGAACGAGTCCGAAACGGATGCAGTTCGGAAACACAATCGTTCTGTTTCGAGAACGCGACGACTCCGTAAAAGGCGTCATCAAAATCTCACCGTGTACGATCATCCAACTCGCCGCCGACGAAACAGCAAGCACGCAAGACGCCGACGAAACCGCAGCGAAAGAACGTCACCAAAAACGGTTGCGGCAAGCGGTCGTGATGCAGACACGCGAATACGCACTGCTCGAATTCAGCGGCGCAATCGACCTTGCACAACCAACAGCAATCCAGCTAAAACAAGGGCAACTATTCGGCGACATCGTTGTCACCAGCGACGGCAGCTCGCCAGAAATCGACGACGACCTCCGTATCACTTGCCGCGACATCACCTTCACCGAGTCGCCACTCGTTACGTCGATCACGACGCTCAGCAGCGTCGATTTCAAGTTTGGTAAGAGTGTCGGTCGCGGAACGATTTTGACTATCGAGTTCTCACGCAACTCGCTCGACGCGTCGGTCGTGAAGACGCTTTCAAAGGTCGAGTTTGAACGACTCGACTTTCTCAACCTCGTATTCGCCGGACTGCCAGTCGGCCCGCAAACAACGCCGCAAACGACGGTAAACGCAGCACCAAACGAGTCGTCGCTGGCGATTCAGTGTCGCGGGATTTTCCGTTTCATTCCCGACCTGCTAAACGCTGGGAACTGGATCGCCGAGTTCAACGACAACGTTCGCGTAAAGCGCACGAACGCCACCGGCCCGCCCGACACGCTCGAAGGACAATCGCTCTGGGTCTACTTCACGCCGTCACCGTCAAGCGAAGCGTCGCCGCGCGACGACATCGTTGCTGGGTTCCAGTCGCTCACGATGTCGAAACTTCTCGCGCTCGGCCAGCCCGCAATCCTCCGCGCTCCAACGTATGACAATCTCGTCGTCCAAGGTGAACGGCTCTGTTACAGTTTGAACGACCGCCAAATCGCGGTCGAAAAACGCGACGACACCTCGGTTGCGATTTCGACAATCGACATCCGCAGCGGAACACACCACCTCGAAGGCGGACGCATTCACGCCGCCGCGGACGAAAACGGCGAGTTCTCAAGTCTCGAAATCAGCGGCGCGGGACAACTCCGCAGCACTCTCATCCGCGACAACAGACCGTCGCCAATTTCACTGTCGTGGAACAAAAAACTTACCGGCAAAACCGACTCCGATGACCCGACGCGAATCGTTTTCAACGTCGATGACAACGTAGAACTCGGACTCGATCCGCTCGGCAAAATGCGGGCCGACGGCGTTCAACTCGTCTGCCGTCGCAGCGGCGTGAACGCTGTACACGGTGCAGACAAATCACTCGGCGGCATCGAAACGCTCCAGCCAGAATCGGCGCGGGCGTGGGGAGAAATCATACTCGCTTCGACGTTCGGCACTTGTTTGGTCAAACGACTCGAAGTCTACTTCAGCGACGTTAGCACGCCACTCCGCGCCGCAACAACGAGACCGCTAAAGCAAACCGTGATTCCGCCAGAGTTGTTGTTGTCGCGTCCGGTGAACCCGTATCAAACGTCGGTCGTCACGAGTGTTGCGTCGTCGCAAACGTTGTCACCGATTCGGCAAGTTCAGTACGTCGAGCCATCGTCGCCGCCACTCGCACCGATTGGAGGATCGACTGGCGGATTGACGCCGATCAGCCAACTCTCCGGCGCGAACGCACCGTTTGACGTGTCGGGCGAACAGATGAAGATTCTCGTTCTCACGCCGAGTGGTCGAACGGAGATCAGTCAGGTGTGGCTTTCGGGAAACGTTCACGTCGTTCAGCGGTTGCAAGCAACGACAGTTGGCGTACCATCGTCGCCGCCGCTGGAGATTCGCGGTCGTGAGGTTCACATTTGGAATCCAGAAACGCTGGCGACGGAAATTCGCATCAGCGGCGACGCCGAACAGATGGCGACGTTTCAAGGACGCGGAATTATTTTGACTACGACGAATCTTGTTGTGAGTCGCCAGCAGAATACGCTTTGGTCGGAAGGGATCGGACGACTCACCGCGCGGGGATCGGCGTTGTCACTAAACTCGCTTGCGAACACAACGTCGCCGCTCGGCGCGGTACAAACGTCGAGCGACGCGCCGCTTGTTATCGACTGGAATCGCGGGATGAGTTTCAACGGGCGTGAACTTTTGTTTGAAGGCGTGAGCGATTCGACTGCGGAGACGGGCGTTCGGATTCTGTACGAACACCGGCAGATTCAGGCCCGCCGCGTTGTCGTGCGACTCGCGTCGCTGCTGTCGTTTTTTGAACGCGCGGCGGAGCCGATAGACGTTCAAACTCTCGAAGCGCACGGCAGCATCTTCATTCAAAACACGCAGTATGCTGGGAGCGTGATGACATCGCGCGACCGCGCACAATTCGGGCGCGACGTTACGCTCACGTTTCACTTGCCGAGCGGTTCGCTGATGGCGAACGGTTACGGACGTTTCCAATCGACGTTTCTCGGCCAGCAGATTTCGATTCCGTCGATTTCGTCGATGCGTGACAACGCCGCCGCGCCGAGTGAACCGGATACCGGACTCGGCTACATCGACGTTACGTTTCACGACGGACTCGACGGGAACGTAAACAGTCGTTCGGTGACACTCGCGGGTCAAGTCGATTGCAAGTACACGCCGGTTAACCGCTGGGACGAACTGATCGACACCGCTGATCCGGCGGCGTTTGTGAAACGCGGTTTACTGCTAACGTGCGGACGCCTCGTTATCGCCGCAAACCCGAATGGAACTGCAAACGAGATTGAGTTTCGCGCCGAAGACAAGGCGACGATTGAGGGACGCGGCGGACAGTACACCGGTACTGCGGAGTCGATTCAGTACAGCCAGTCGAAAGATTTGCTTGTGATGTCGGGTAACGGAATGGCGAACGCGATTCTCTGGCAACGCGACCGCCCCGGCGACCTTCCGCAAAAGATCGAACTCAAACGGATCGAGTACCAACCGCGTGCAAACATCCTACGCGCAAGCGGTTTGCAACAGGGGATCATCACGCAAGGCGGGATGTGAGGTATTCGTTTACGGTTTGCAAGTAGCGTCGTTGATTGGCATTTCCTTTTCTCACACAAAGGCACGAAGGCACAAAGAAGAGTTTTAACGCGGAAATCGCAGAATGACGGAAAGACACGGAATCCAGACTTCCGCGTCTTCCGTTTTTTTCGTGTGTTCCGCGTTCTATCCTCTCCGTGCCTTTGTGCCTTCGTGTGAAAAAAAAGAACTACCAGTAGACAATGATGTTGTACAAATTGTGGACGATTGGCGAACTTTGTTAGTGGACTGCCCCCAACGTTCGTCCCATTCTGCTCGTGTCTTGACGCCATTTCTGGTGCGGGTATACTTCTACCGATGCTCACGATGATTTCGCTGCGGTCTGCGGCGGGCGTGTGGTGTACCCCCCTTTTCACAAGGAGAATTGTGATGAAGTTTTCTGTTCGCGCGTTTGTGGTGGCTCTGCTCGTTTCGGTTTCTGTGAGTGTCGCGGCTGAACCGCGTTCGCTCTTCAATGGCGAAAATCTCGCCGGATGGAACATCTGCGCCACAGATGTTAATCCGAAAGACGTGATCTTCTGGACAACTGCGGGCGAGGTAACACTCGACCCGAACGATCCGACGCAACTCGCCCCAGCCGCTGGCGGGAAACGCGAAGACGGTGCGATTGTCAACCTGCGTCCGCACAAAGACGGCACGCCGCGCGGCGTCAATCTGCGGACGAACGAAGAGTTCGGGAGTGCCGTCATCGAGCTTGAAGTGATGGTGTCGAAAGGCTCGAACTCCGGCATCTACATCTTGGGCGAATACGAAGTGCAAGTCCTCGACAGCTTCGGAAAACCAGACGACAAACTCGGTCAAGGCGACTTCGGCGCGATCTACAGTGCGTCGGCCCCGAAACTCAACGCCTCGAAAGAGCCGGGAACTTGGCAGACGGTTCTCATCGACTACGATGCACCGCAGTACGACGCCCACGGCACGAAGACCGCGCCGCTCAAGGTCAACAAGGTTGTGATTAACGGCAAGACGGTGCAGGAGAACGTCGTCGTCAACGCTCCAACGAACGGCGGCGTTACGGGCGGACAGAAAATCGAAAAGGCAACCGGCCCGCTCATGTTCCAAGGCGACCACGGTGCAGTTGCGTATCGCAAAATCCGTATCTCGCCGAAATAGTTCGGTAGTGGTTTTGTTGGGGCGACCGGCAAGACCTGTTCGGAAACTTGTACCCAAACAGCGGTTCGGCATAGCCGAACCCTCCAAACGCCCACGGCATTGATAACTGGAGGGTTCGGCTATGCCGAACCTAGAACTACTGGAGATTCGTCCCATGCACTTTAGTCTGCGCACAAAAGTTTTTCTTTCGGTCTTGGGAGTTGTCGCCGTTTCGTTTGCGGTCTTGACGCTGATCGTCTCGCAGCGGACGTTCGATATGGCGAAACACGACGCCTTCAGCCTCGCGCAAGAATCCGCCGACAAATACCAAAACGAAATCCGCGCCGAATTGCAAGGAGCACGCATCACCGCCGAAACTCTCGCCACGGTATTTGAAACGCTCAAAGCGATGAGTCTCACCGACCGTGAGATGATGAACAGCATACTCAAAAACGCTCTCGCCAAAAAAGAATATATCACCGCGTTCTGTATCGCATACGATCCAAATGCACTCGACGGAAACGACACCGCGTTCGCTGGCGTCAAACCAGCATACGACGACACCGGAAGATATGCCCCATACTGGAACAAACTCGGCGACTCCATCGCCGTCGAACCACTCGCCGACATCGACACCGCCGACTGGTACATCGAACCAAAAGCCACGCTCAAAGAATACATCACCGACCCATACCCTTTTCAAGTCCAAGGAAAACCGGTACTGCTTGCGAGTCTGATATTTCCGATTCTTAACGAGGGAAAGTTCATCGGTATCATCTCGTCCGACATCGTTCTCGACAAACTTCAAGAGATGGTGTCGAAAGTTAACCCGCGAAGTCAAGGCGGAATCACCGAAATCTTTTCAAACGCCGGAGCAAACGTCGCGCACCCCAACAAAGACTTCCTCGGAAAAGACATCGCCGAAGGGGTGTTCAAAGACGACCCGAAATGGTCGTCACACGTCGATGATGTACGCGCGGCGATCAAAGACGGCAAACAATACATCGTCGAGAGCGAGATGTTTTACACCGTCTACATCCCGATTCGGTTCAGCGCGGCGACGAAACCGTGGTCGGTTGCGGTCAGTATTCCGATGGCGGAAGTGCTCGGCAACGCTAATGCACTGCGCAATTATGTCGTCGCAGCTTCGGCGATAGCGATCTGTGTGATCGCAATTATGCTCTACTTCGTCACAGCAAACGCAACGCGACCGATTCTCAAACTCGCCGTCGCCGCGAAACTTCTCGGCGAAGGGAAGTTCGACACCGAAATTCCTGTCGTTAAAACTCAAGACGAGATCGGTGCGTTGTCGCTGGCGTTTCAGTTTATGGCGGAAAAGATACGCCATCAAATACAGGCACTCGAAGAGAAAAACGTTGACCTCAAGCGTGCGATGGTTGCGGCGAACGCGGCGTACAAAGCGAAGAATCTATTTCTGGCAAATATGAGCCACGAACTTCGCACGCCACTCAACGCCGTTATGGGAATGACACACCTCTTGCAGCAAACGTCGATAGACGACACGCAGCGCGACTACACCAACAATATGCATGAAGCCGCGTCGTCGCTGCTGAAACTCATCGACAATATCTTTGAGTTCACCGACATCGAAGCGGGACGAGTCAAGCTCGAACGAGTTCGTTTTGAACCTCGCACGATGCTAGAAAACCTCGTCACCGATTTCCACCAGCGGCGTCCCGACTCTGCCATAGCAATACGCACCGAGCTTGACAGCACGATCCCGTCCGCGCTTCTTGGCGACCCCGTGCGACTCCGCAAGGTTCTCACAAATCTGATCGAGAACGCCTACAAGTTTACGGAACGCGGCTCGATTACGGTGCGTGCAAACATCACGCGGCGCGACCCAAACAACGTGATGATAGAGTTTGCTGTCGCCGACACCGGAATTGGAATGACGCCGGAACAGATGGGTCGCCTCTTCGACGCATTCACGCAAATCGACGACTCCGCTTCGCGGCGATACGGCGGCACCGGCATTGGACTAGCGATCACGCGAGAAATGGTCGAGATGATGGGCGGTGCGATCTCGGTCGATGGCGAAAAAGACAAGGGAACCGTTTTCACGTTCTCCTGTTCGTTTGCGATTCCCGAAGACGCGGTTGTTCTGGAGGTGTCGCCGTCAGCGAAGGCGGAGTTTATCGGCACCACCGACGACAGCCGAAACGCCGTACTCCACGGCATGCGAGTCTTGATCGTTGAGGACAACAAGATCAACGCGATGATTGCGTGCGAACTTCTGAAGTCGGTTGGCATCGACGTAACGCTGGCGGTCGATGGCCGCGAGGCTCTCGACAAATTAGCCGATGCGGTTCGCACGCACGGCAAACCGGCGTTCGACTTGATCCTGATGGACTTGCAAATGCCGGTGATGGACGGTTATGAAGCGACGAAGGTCATCAAGACCACTGGCGACTACAAAGACATTCCGGTCTTCGCGCTCACTGCGCACGCCTTCGCCGAGGAGCGTGAACGTTGCCTGTCACTAGGGATGCTCGAACATCTGACCAAACCAATCGACGTTGATCACTTCTACGAAGCCCTTCGCAACATCGCACGGCGATAGGCCCGTTACGTCTGACAACAGCGAGAAACTTGTGGTGAAAGAATTGGGGGGAATTGCACGCGACGATTTTGCGTGTACAATCCCCGCAACTTTTCGCTAGGCCCCCTTCGTCTAGTGGCCTAGGACACCGGATTCTCAGTCCGGGAACAGGGGTTCGATTCCCCTAGGGGGTAAAAAGGGTTGCGTCCCTTGTGTCGCGTTGTCTCTGGTGCTGTAAAACACGGGGTTTCAGAAAGTCCATTTTTCGCGTCTTGCGTCAAATGTGCCCGTTTTTCACCCTGCTTCACACACTTTTTCACACACCTGTTCTCCGAATTCACACCCGAATTCGCCTCCGCAACGTTGCCAAACGACGCAACAAGCGGCGCGAAATCGTCTGTTGAAAATCGCTGATAGTATTGCAACGCAATCTGTGGCGAGTGTCCCAAAATCTGGCCAATCAAATCGACACGTCCGCGCAGTTCGGGATACTTGCCGCTGTACATGTCTTTCTCGCAACTCGCCCGCATATTGTTACCAATCATTGGAACAATCGGCAGCCCCGCCTTCTTGCAAATCTTGTCAAACGTCGTCGTCAAATTCGCCGCTTGGAGATTGCCGCTGCGGTCGGGTTTGCGTCTGATGTATGCTGGACAGCGATTCTCGATCACCCACTCCGCACCGACCGCCGCTTGCTCCGCACAGTCCAAAAGTGGACGCATTATTTCGGGAAATATCGGCACGAAGCGTTCACTCTTGGTCTTCGTCGAATGCACACGCAGCATCGTCTTGTCCCAGATAACGTCCGTCCATCGTAACCGCAAAACTTCGCAGCAACGACGAAGCCCGCCGAATCGCCAAAGCGCAATGATGAGCCGCCACTCCGCACACGGCGCGTACTCCATTGCACGCAAAGCGTACTCGGCGGAGACGTACTCCTTGCGTGCCGTCTCGTTGACCTTCGCTTGCGTAACGCGACAAAACGGGTTCGCACGAATCAAGCCCGCTTCTAGCATTTCACGAAAGAAAATCTGCGCGTGCTGCAACTTTTTCCAGATAGAGTTTTTGCCATAGCCGCCGTTGCCATCGAGTCGCCCCTCCGTCTCCAAATGCCGCTTGAAATCTTCTGCTCTCTCGCGCGTAATCGTTTGCGGGTTGCAATCTTTCCCGAAATACCGAAACAGATTGTCCGCAGACTGCCCGTAGATCATCTTCGTACTTTCGCCCAATTCTAACTTGGCAAGATAGCTTTCGACGAACTCACCGAGCGTCGTATTGGCACGCGACTTCACCAAATCGGCCTTGGCGAGTTTATCGTGCCGTTCGTTACTCAAGGCGTCAAGCCAACCGACGACCGTTTGATCCGGCATCGTACCAAACTTGCGACAAGTGATAAGACGCTCAATGTACTCCTTCGCGCGCGCCGCGTCCGACGGCGACACTTCGCCGAAGTAGACAGACTCCATCCGCTTCGTTTTCGGATGGATAAACTGCTTGCGGAATTTGACCTTCTCAAGTTTGGGCATTAGTTCCCTCCTTTGGCGATACGAATCAAAGCCGAAATGCTCTCACGGATCACGCGGACTGCACGCCCTTTCAGACCGAAACGGACTACACACAATCGGCCACGTTTGATCTCGTTGCGGACTGTACCGACAGAGATATTCAGCATCTCTGCGGCTTGCTTGATCGTGACGTAATCACTGAGGCGTTCTTCATTCATGTTGACATCCTTATCACTAACGCGGATTGTCTTTTCGATGCCGCCAAATTTTCCTTGGCTAACAACATCGAAAATCACCCGACAATGGGAGAATTTGGCGGTGCCATTGACTTTGTGGGAGAGGGCGATATACTGTGTTGGCGTATGAGGGTGTTTTATACGATTCGAGAAACAGGAGATCATCTATGAAAACTGTAGAGTTGGTTTTGAATCCAGTCATTAAAAGTAGGGGGATTCACGTCGAGGAGCTTTCGTCGAATAGTTCAACTGGGTTTGAGTGGCAGTGGGTTGATCGGAATTGTCCAGGTTGTGTGGAAGAGACACATGAATACTTGCAAGCAAAAACGGCTCAGTGTGGTGTTGGCGGGATTGAGAAATGGACTTTCCGGTCAAAAATGGTGGGGGAAGAAGTTGTGAAACTTGAGTATACTAACGGACAAGGAGACGTTAGCGATACGTTTGAAATTCGCTTCATTGTTAGGCAGCGTTAGGCTTTTCACAGGAAGCCGCGTTTGTGTTGAGATATAGTTTAGACTCTTGCGTTGCGTGGGGCGTGGCGGGCGTTTTGGTGCTTGGACAATCGCAATCTGCGGGAAATGAACAGGCCTCCGCTCATTGTGCGTTGACCAACGTATGAGTTCGGCGGCAGTTCCCACGTTTTGCTGCGTTAAACAGGCGGTGTAACACCGATTTTACAAACAATCGTGCTATAGTCTCAAAGTGTGACAATGTATCAATACGTCAACACAGATTGTTTTTCGTTCATGACTTCAATGAACGAAAACAGTATTGCAGCTATCGTGACTGATCCGCCTTATGGTGTCAAAGAATATACGCAAGTTGAGATTCAGAAAAAGCGCGACGGACAAGGTGGAATCTGGCGGCGACCACAGTGTTTCGATGGCCATGTGAGGCAACCCGTTCCGCGATTCTCTGTGATCAACGACGATCCAAAAGAGCGACGGAAAGTCTTCGATTTTTTTGTCGCGTTTGCAGAACTGGCGTACCCCATTCTCACGCCGGGTGGTCATGTCTTCATCGCATCGACGCCACTGCTATCCGACATTGTCAGCACAGCGATGCGACAAATCGGTTTTGAACGACGTGGAGAAATCATCCGCACTGTTTGCACGCTGCGCGGCGGAGATCGCCCAAAAGGAGCCGAAAGAGAGTTCGACGATGTCTCGGTGATCCCGCGTGGGTTGTGGGAACCGTGGGGACTCTACCGCAAACCACTCGCCGAAAAAACGGTTGCCGAAAATCTTCGAGTGTGGTCTACTGGCGCGCTACGCCGCGAGCGAGCTGACATCCCATTCTCCGATATTATTGATGGTGGCAAAGTCCCAGCAGCAGAGCGAGAAATTGCCGATCATCCTAGCATTAAACCACAATCATTTCTGCGGAAAATTGTATACGCTGCGCTCCCTGTCGGTAAGGGGATCGTCTTCGACCCATTTGCCGGAAGTGGTTCAACACTTGCCGCCGCTGAACACTATTCATACGATAGCATCGGAACAGAAATCAACGCCGACTTCTACAAAATCGGCGAGTCCGCTATTCCAAAACTGGCCGCTCTCTATCCCAAGCAATTACTTTTGCGCAAAGGGCGAAAAGGGTGGAATGGGAATAGCGACTTTTGCTCTCATAGCGATCTTCTGTGGAGTGATCGGACACTTGTTGGTGTTCAAGAAGACTGACCCGTCGCGCAGTTTGGCTGTTCCGATTGCAGTTGTGGTGTATGTTTCTGTACGCTGTGAAGCGTTTTCGTTGCGTTGGCTGCCTTGGTATTTCCAGTCCGACGAATCTTCGTGTTCAAATCCGATCAAGTCTGCAATCTCAACTTGCACAAACTCGATGTCGCCGTTTTGCTGCGTCTCGAAGCAAACAATGACGTGCCATCCGCTGTGACCGTTATGCCCTTCGCCACCTTTCATTGGTTTGTTGGACGCCTTTACTTCAAGCCCAATCCCAAGTTTTGTGTGTTTCAGGTCTGGGTATCTTTGGTCGTGAAAAATCTTGTATGGACTTACGTCGTTTAGATGTTTCGTGAAGACGTTAGAAACAACACCGCTGAAATTATTCGACTGAATAATTTGGCTTAAATTGATTTGTGTTTTCTTACGAATCAGTGCGAAGAAGTCCTGCGTTTTCTGCATCGCTTCGAAGATTGCTGCTGGAGTCAGTCCGCTCGGAAGCGGTACTTGGCGAAGATGTTTTTTGTCCAACATAAAATGCCCCTGAAACTGTTCACGATGAGTGTAACGCTAAAGAGGCAAGAAGTGTATCGAAAATATGGCAAGAGGTGAAGAGGAAAAATGCACGCCACCTGCCATCGAAACCGACAACGACGCCGCCATCATACCCGCCCATTATGCGTTGCGGAGTGGGCGAAACGTCGGGATTTGTACCGTCCGGCTCCGATGCGGGAACGGTATCGGTGTACAATGTCACCCCCCTGTTAGTAATCGGGGGGGAAGGCGTTGCGGGAAGTCCCGCCCGCGTCGGTGCAGGCTTGCAGCCGAGCGCGGGCGGGGCAATCCCAGCAACCGCCTCACGCGACATTGCAAA
>JBOFSQ010000053.1:0-9269 GCA_051651625.1 Thermoguttaceae bacterium
TGATGATGCTCACTGAGGAGAGTCAAGACGGTTATGTTGCGCCGCAGTCTTCGTTCACCGGAATAGCGTCACCACTCACGATGGACGCGATGTTTGCTCTTGACGAAGACGCAAACACGCCATATCTCGGCGATAGCTCTCCGACAACATCAGACGCTTGGATGCTAAACGGAAGACGCTCGGCAACAACCGTGAACCAAAAACCGAAAGCCGCAGACGAGTTCTGGAAACTATACGGGTTAGAGACTGCAACGACGTTGCCGTACTAGAGAATATGAAATGTAGAGGAGGCGGGTTTGTAGCCCGCCCCTCGCCGCTGCGGCTTTATCCGATGTTCGGATTTTGCTGTTTGATCGTGACGGTCGTCTTCGGCGGGACGCTTTTTGTTACCCACACACTCGAACCGATTACCGAACCTTCACCAACTACAGTTTTGCCGCCAAGAATTGTCGCGTTGGCGTAAATCACAACGTTGTCTTCAATCGTTGGGTGACGCTGTTGAGATGGGTCGCGGACAAGCTCGCCTTGTTCGTCGCGTGCGAAACTGAGCGCACCGAGCGTCACACCTTGATAAAGTTTCACCCAATTTCCGATCACACACGTCTCGCCAATCACAACACCTGTACCGTGGTCGATGAAGAAGTGATCACCAATCGTCGCGCCGGGATGTATGTCGATACCCGTTCGACTGTGGGCCAGTTCGGTCATCATTCGCGGAATCAACGGGACGCCAAGCGTATGTATCTTGTGTGCAAGACGGTAGATCGTCACCGCCTCAAAACCGGGGTAACAGAAAATCACCTCGTCCGCCGAACGGCACGCAGGGTCGCCGTGAATTGCCGCTTCGATGTCGGTAATCAGCGTTGCGCGGAGCTGCGGAATAGACTCCAAAAGCCGAATCGCACGTTCGTGTGAACGATGTACAATCTCGCTCCGCCGATGCGGCGAACACGGAGCGTTGTTGTCACCGTGGTTGTGACAGATCGCCCGCTCAAACTGATCAACAAGACGGTCGTGGAGACGGTCTACAAGCTCTCCAACGTGATAGATCACATTGCTGGCATGCAAACGCTCGCGGTACCGATAACCGGGGAAGAGTATCTCGCGCAGCCACTCCGTAATGTGAGTGACAACATCGAGACTCGGAAGCGGGCAGTGATCCAGATGATGCGGCGAGTTCGTTTGAAGATATGACTCAACAATCCGCGCCGTGATTTCTGGAATCATATCTTTGTGCTGGAGATCAGATGTAAGCATGGGGCCGATTATCCGCCGCGAACCTAACGTGACAAGGACGGGGGGAGCAAAACAGGAAGCCGTCCCCCCGCTTGACGCCTGCACCATTCTCGATACGCTTGCCGCCTGTCTTCTCGGTCTTGGCGATTTGGATTCGTGTCCGAAGGTGAGGTCTGCGTGACAAAATATATTGCCCGCTTTGGTGCTATGCGCACACTCGGCATCTTTTCCGCCGCCGACAATATGTCGCTGCGACACGGTAGTCGCGTCGTCTTGCGAACGCGACGCGGACAAGAAGTCGGCACCATCCTCCGCGAGGCGACAGACGAGCTAATCGAACAATTTTCTGATACACCCGAAGACCGTGTCATTCGCGTGATGACTCGCGCCGATGAGAGCGAGCTGCGCCGCATCAAAGCTGGTGAGCCAGAGCTTTTCCGCGTCTGTAAAGAAGTGATGGCCCGCATGAAAATGGCAATGGTGCTCGTTCGTATCGAACACCTGTTTGGCGGCGAACGTGTCGTTGTCTACTATGTCGCCGAAGGACGTATCGACTTTCGTGAACTGGTTAAAGCTCTCGCATCGGAGTTTCAAACCCGTATCGAGATGCGCCAGATCGGCGTTCGTGACGAAACACGTCTCCTCGCCGACTGCGGCGACTGTGGACGCGAAGTCTGCTGTAATTCACACATGATGGAAATGCAGCCAGTGTCAATGAAGATGGCAAAACTACAAAAGGCAACTCTCGATCCGACCAAGATTTCGGGACGATGCGGGCGTCTGAAGTGTTGCCTGCGTTACGAGTACGATCTCTACTGCGAACTCCAGCAAGGGTTGCCATCGGTGGGGAAACGTATCACAACTCCAGATGGTCCGGGGCGAGTTGTGAGTTGTGAAATACTCCAGCGGCGTGTCACCGTGAATCTCGACGACCACAGTTACAAAGTCTACACCGGCGACGAACTTGGCACCCGCAACACACCACCACCAACCCAAGATTGACGGGCCGACCGGGGCGGTGGTCACCAAAAAATTAAGGTGGGGGCTTGTCGCTTGCCGTCTTGGTGTTAGAATCCCCGCCTTCCGTTTTCTGCGAGTTGCCAGATAGACGATCCTGTCGCTGCGCAGCGGTGCCTCAAGATTTGGGTGTGTCGCGCGAGTAGATGGTGTCGAAGAAGGGAGAGGGGCTATGAAAGTAAGAGCCAGCGTTCGTCGTATATGTGAAAACTGTAAAGTAGTCAAACGTCGTGGCCGTGTCTATGTGATATGCGTAGACCCGCGTCATAAGCAGCGTCAGGGCTAGTGCGTGGCGTTTTCCATTTGTTGACGATTTGAACTTGAATCGAAGAGAAGAGGTTGTGTATGCCGCGTCTTTTGGGCGTTGATATTCCGAACAACAAGCCAGCGGGTATTTCGCTGACGTATCTTTACGGCGTCGGACCGGCGACGGCGCGGGAACTTTGCCTGAAGGCAGGGATCAATCCCGCGACCCGTGCGAAGGACCTCACCGAGGCCGATGTGGCACGCCTCGCAGGACTCCTCGACAACGAATACACTGTCGAGGGGCAACTTCGGCGGCAGGTCAATCAAAATATCGCCCGTCTGAAGGAAATCGGGTGTTACCGTGGATTGCGTCACCGGAAGGGGCTTCCAGTGCGTGGTCAGCGGACAAAAACCAATGCACGGACACGCAAGGGTCCCAAAAAGACCGTTGCGGGTAAGAAGGGCGTCAAAGATTTACGGTGAGTTTTTTTTGGAAGGGTTGATGGGCTATGGCAAAGGCGGCAGCAAAGGCAGGCTCGAAAACAGGGGCCTCAAAAAAGCGTAAGATCAAGCGGAACGTTGCGTCGGGCGTGGCACATATTAAGGCCTCGTTCAACAACACTACCGTGACGATCACTGATGGCAAGGGAGACTCTCTCTGTTGGGCCACTTCGGGAACGTCTGGCTTCAAGGGGAGTCGCAAGAGCACACCATTTGCGGGTCAAATGGCAGCTCAACAAGCGGCGGAGAAGGCCCTTAAGTTTGGGATGAAGGAAGTTGAGGTGCGTGTCAAGGGGCCAGGTAGCGGACGTGAGAGTGCGATCACCGCGCTCCAGCAGGCAGGGTTGCTTGTCAAGTCGATTGAAGACGTAACGCCGCTCCCACACAATGGTTGTCGTCCCAAAAAACGTCGTCGCGTATAAACTGTTGGCAAGTTCGTTTTCTAATTTTGGTAGGTTTTATGGCTCGCAATACTGGTGCTGTTTGCAGGATGTGTCGTCGCGAAGGGACGCGGTTGTTTCTCAAAGGAACTCGTTGCGATACTGATCGCTGCGCTTTTTCACGTCGTTCTACCCCGCCGGGGATGCACGGCATGAAGCGTGCGAAGGCGACCGATTACGGTCTTCACCTCCGCGAGAAGCAGAAGGTCAAGCGATACTACGGCGTCCTTGAGAAGCAGTTTCGCCGCTATTTTGAAATGGCAGAACGTGCCAAAGGGAATACCGGTACAGCACTGATGACGTTACTGGAGCGTCGGCTCGACAATGTCGTTTATCGTTTGGGGTTCGGTTTGTCGCGGAGTCATGCTCGTCAAATCGTCGCTCATGGTCACATCAGAGTAAATGGCCGCCGAGTCGATATTCCCAGTTATCTAGTTCGCGTTGGCGATGTTGTGACCGTGCGTGACCGCAAAGAGAGTGTCAAGCTGGTTCAAGAGTCGCTCGAAAGAGCTGGGCGTACTGTGCCGGAATTTCTCATCCGCGTTGCAGAAGATCATCCCAAAGCGATTGTACTCCGCGAACCGTTGATCGAGGATGTTTCGATCCCAGTACAGACGTCACTTATCGTCGAGCTTTGCTCTAAATAAGGTGATCGCCTCTGGTTTTTGGTGTGGCGGGTCTTTTTGTGTGGTGTTGAAACAGGTTTCGGAGATAGCCGATTATGCGTATTCGTTGGAGAGGTCTTGAGTTACCGAGTCGGGTGGTCTGTGACGATGTTGTGCTCACGTCGAGCTACGGGCGTTTCGTAGCCGAGCCTTTTGAGCGCGGGTTCGGAACGACGGTCGGGAACAGTCTGAGACGCGTCCTTCTCTCCAGTTTGGAGGGGAGCGCGGTAACTCGGATGAAGATAAAGAACGCCCTTCACGAATTTACGTCAATCAAGGGTGTTCTTGAGGACGTGACCGAGATCGCCCTCAATGTTAAGTCGCTCGTTGTCAAGTCGTTCGATGACAAGCCGAGGGTGATTCGCATCGAGAAGCAGGGTGCGGGGCCAGTAACCGGAGCTGATGTCATAACCGACGACAAAGTTGAGATTATCGAGAAGTCGCACCACATCGCGACGCTCACCGACAACGTTTCGTTCGAAGTTGAGATGGTTGTTGAGAATGGGCGCGGTTATGTGCCAGCGTCTGAACAGCTTCTCTATATGCGTGACAAGAGCAACGAGGTCGGGTTCATTCCGCTCGACGCGGCGTTCAGCCCAGTGCTCCGCGTTCAATATCAGGTCGAAGAGACTCGTGTTGGCCAGAAAACCAACTACGACCGACTCATCCTCCAGATTTGGACCGATGCCTCGATTGCACCTGATTTCGCTTTGGTTGAGGCGTCCAAGATTTTGCGGAAGCATCTCAATCCGTTTGTTCAGTATGATCGGCTGGGAACCGAAGTTTTCGCGCGACCAAAAACGATTGGGACACGCGAGATCGACCCCGCCGTTGAGTCCAAGTTAGGACTGTCGCTATCGGAGATCGGACTGTCAGTGCGGGCGATTAATTGCCTTGAGGCGGAGCACATTCGTTCTGTCCGCGATTTGGTAACGCACACCGAGGACGCGCTTCTTGAGTTCCGCAACTTCGGCGAGACTACGCTCAACGAGGTGAAAGAGAAGCTCAATAGTTTGGGTTTGCGTTTGGGAATGCGTCTACCAGCGGTGGCGGCTCCTGCGCAGCCGAAGTGAATGCGACACAAGAGTTGTGCTGTTGAAAATTTTTTCTAGTGATAAATTGGTGCGTGTATGAGACATAGACGAGTCGGACGGAAGTTGGGTCGCAACCCGAATCATCAGCGAGCGTTGCTGAAGAACATGGTCATTGCGCTTGTCCTTACGGAACGCGAAGCCGAGGGCGACGAAAACAAGCCCAAGCAGCCCGGACGTATCGTAACAACGATAACTAAGGCCAAAGAGGTTCGGCCTTTGGTTGAACGTTGTATCACACTTGCGAAGCGTGCGCAACCGTATCTGCGTGCTGCGGCGGCTCTGGCAACGACGGCCCCGCGTGGTTCAAGCCAGTGGAAACAGTGGCGTACAAGCGACCAGTGGAAAGAGTGGAACAAGGCAATCGCCCCGGCGGTTGCGCTTCGGCGGCGTGTCTTGGCGATGATTGGCAGTAAAGAGGCGGTGTCGATCCTCTTCAATAAAATTGCGCCGCGTTTCTTGGACCGGCCCGGTGGTTATACCCGGATTATGCGACTGGCAAAACCACGTCTCGGTGACGCTTCAATACGCGCAATCCTTGAGTTTGTCGGTGTCAATGACCGGCGGCGTGCTAAAGCCACCAAACCTCTCATTGAGGGGTGATCGGCAATGTTCGGGCTGTGGCAATTCGTCGTTTCTGACGTGTGGTCGAACCTATGGCGTTTGATTATACTGCTGCGGTAGGGCGTCTTTGTAGCGACATCTGCTTTCGTCTCCCTGAATTGCGGCATATCGACATGTCGCGAGTAGCGATAGGATTTTCACAGACGCGACATTCCGAACCGGTTGGCGTCTTCGCATCGACCGTACCTTTGCGATTCGCTGGAGGCTCCTCCGAACAGACGCGGCGCGGTCATAGGTGGCGAATTCAGCGTCTTGTCCGCAGCGACGGAGTTGACTATCTTTATCTTATCAGCATCGCGGTCCCGCGATTCATTGATTTACGTCTCACCGAAAAATTGGAGACGATTGTCCACGAGTTGTACCACATCGCGCCAGACTTCAGCGGCGATCTCCGCAGGTTTCGCGGACGATTTTTCGCACACGGTGCCTCGCAAAAACGGTACGACGCGGCAGTACGACGGCTCCTCGAAAAATGGCTCGGCACCGACCCGCCTGCCGACGTGTGGGATTTCTTGCTAGACGACTTCTCCACACTCGAAGCCAAATACGGAGGCGTCGTCGGGAACAAGATTCCATTACCCAAAATGATTCCTGTTCTGTGAACGCTCACCGAATAAGAACACGAAGCGTAAGCGAGTGCCAGCGTGAGAGCGGGCGTAACGTCAACGAATTGCCGTCCGAATGGATTCCTGCCTTCGCAGGAATGACGAAACGAACCATGAACGGCCACAAAAATTCAAACCAACACAAAAGATATGAGCAAAACACCCCAAACGCCACACGCATTGATGAGCGGTGCGCAGATTGCGATAGAATCACTGGCCCGTGCCGGTGTCGATACGATTTTCGCTTACCCCGGCGGTTTCAGCATGCCGCTTCATCAAGTTCTTACGCAGTACCGCGACAAGATTCGCGTCATCCTACCGCGACAAGAGCAGGGCGGCGGTTTTGCAGCGCACGGGTACGCGCGGAGCACTGGAAAACTCGGCGTCTGTATGGCGACCAGTGGGCCCGGGGCGACCAATCTGATCACAACAATCGCCGACGCCAAGCTCGACAGTATTCCCGTCCTCTTCATCACGGGGCAGGTGACGACGCAAGCCATCGGGAGCGACGCCTTTCAGGAAACGCCTATCGTTGAACTTTGTCGCAGTATCACGAAGAGTCATTATTTGGTGACAGCGGTTGAAGATGTTGCTCGCATTTTCAAAGAAGCGATCTATGTCGCCACGACGGGGCGACCGGGACCGGTTCTCATTGACATTCCAAAAAACATTCAGGTCACGTCTTGCGCGCCGGATTTTGACGTTGCGATTTCGCTCCCCGGTTACCAAGTAATGCCATCGACTGGCGCAACATCCAGCCGAGGTACAAGCCGCAAGGTCAAGCGTGAGTTGGAATCGTCGCCGCGTCTCAACGATCCGATTGCGGCGGTCGCCGACGCGATTGCCCACGCTTCGCGTCCGGTTATCTATGCAGGTGGCGGGATCGTTGCTTCGGGGGCGTCAGCGGCGTTACGGGAGCTGGCTGAAAAGTGCCAAATTCCGGTGACGACGACACTCACGGGGTTGTCGTGTTTTCCGGGCGAACACGAGTTGTCACTCGGAATGATCGGCATGCACGGAACCGCATACGCAAACCACGCGGTGAGCGAATGCGATCTGCTACTCGCTATCGGTGTGCGATTTGATGACCGTGTCACCGGCAACGTCGCAGAGTTTGCGAAAAACGCACGCATCATTCACGTCGATATTGACCCGTCTGAAATCAACAAGGTCAAGCGTGTACATCTCTCGATTGTGACGGACGCCAACGAATTTTTGTTTGCACTCAACAAGGTTGTGAAGAAGCCGACTAACGACTTGAAGCCGTGGTTTCAGCGGATTGCGGAGTGGCGGTCGGTGATGCCGCTCGGATTTGAGACGTACAGTGATCACATCGTCCCGCAGCAGGCGATAGAAATGCTTTGGCAGATGACGCGGCAACAAGATTGCTACATCGCCACCGGTGTTGGCCAACACCAAATGTGGACGACCCAATACTACAAATTTTCTAAACCGCGACACTGGCTTTCGAGTGCTGGACTTGGGACGATGGGGTTCGGACTCCCCGCCGCAATGGGCGCGAAGGTTGCGCACCCGAACGCAACAGTCATCGACATTGATGGCGATGGCAGTTTTCTCATGAACATTCAAGAGATGGCGACGTGTCATTGCGAGAAGATTCCGGTCAAGGTTATGCTTCTCAACAATCAGCATCTTGGAATGGTTGTACAGTGGGAAGACCGTTTTAACCAAGCGAATCGTGCGCACACTTATCTTGGTCCGATTGACGCGCCGGAGTGGTTAGGGAAGGGTGCGGGCGTTTCGCCGACGGTACGTTTTCCGCACTTTGTCGAGATCGCACGCGGTTTTGGTTGGGACGCATTGGAAGTTTCAAAGCCGAGTGAACTTCCCGCTGGAATCGAAGCGATGCTCAAGAGCGACAAGCCGTTTCTTCTCGACGTCGCAGTTTCATACCGCGAACACGTTTTGCCAATGACTCCGCCGGGCGGAACGGTACGCGATATGATTCTGCGGTAGAGCAGGGCGGACACATTGGAAGCCGCGAACGAAGCGTAAGCGGGAATCCTCCTGAAGGCACTTCGTTGACGCTCACCGCCGGTTATTGAGATTTTCTGGTACACACGCCCACATTGGGGCAATAAGAACACGAAGCGTGAGCGAGTGCCCTGAATAAGAACACGCCAATGGCAGCCGGAAACGCAGAAAATCGGTCTACTGAATGCGACATCGCACTACCGGTCACTCCGCCGGAGTACCGGCTACGTTCGCGGCTGCCATTGGTGTACTCCACTACCAGAATCAGAGCGGGAAGCGTAAGCGAGTGGCAGTGCAACCCCAAGTCCAATAGGACTTATAGGTCGCATAGGGCCTATATGTCCTATTGGACACACCGCACCACGCGGTCACTCGCTTACGCTTCCTAATGGCAGCCGCGAACGGAGAAATCGGTACTCCGATTTCGGAGTGACCGGTAGTTCGATGTCGCGTTATTCAAACCGTTCACTATGCGCGACGTCTTCCCACCGGTCACTCCGCCAGAGTACCGGCTCCGTTTCCGGCTGCCATTGTACCGGCTCCGTTCGCGTCCGATTCGGGCACACGCTTACTGCTCCTTATACTTCCTCACGGCGTCGTAGATTTTCTTCTGCGACGTCTTCGCGTCGTTCCATGCGGTTTTTACGTTCGCGGGCAAGACGTTTTGGACTTGCGCTTCGAGAGTCGTTTGCAGGTCGCGCAGTTTTGTCACCGACACTTCTCCCGGCTCGACTACCGCTTTCGTGTTCGACTTGAGAAACGGTTGCAAAATGCCATCGAGCTTTTTCACTTCGTCTTCGGACATTTCAAACGCCGCAAACGATGCCATGTTCTGCGATGGAAACTCTA
>JBOFSQ010000054.1:0-37206 GCA_051651625.1 Thermoguttaceae bacterium
CAACGGGGCGCAAGAATTGAACCGCGTACACAACTCTTACGCCCCGTTGGGGCTACGGATTTTGTTGTGGATGCGTACCGTGGGTTCGCGGAGTACCGCTCACCCACGGCTAAGTTCTGTCGCCCCGTTGGGGCGAAAATACCAGACAACCAATGTTCTCGTGCAAGCAGATTTTACTACACCCCAGAAAAACAATCCGCTCCACATATCTTGCAACGATACCAAAACGTGGCATAATACGCGGCGGATTGGTTGCGTTTTGGGCTTGTCGTAAACTTCGTGAATGGAGAATCGTTATGGCTACTACATCGGCTGTTTGGGGGATCGACGTCGGCAACTCGTCGCTCAAGGCGATTCGGTGTACGCACGGCGAGAACGGTAAAATCGAGGCCGTCGCGTGCGACTTCATCGAACATACCAAAATGCTCTCGCAACCCGGCGTCGTTCACGCCGACGTTCTCGCCGAGACGTTTCAGACGTTCGCATCACGCAACGACTTTCGCCGCGACAAAATCGCTATCTCCGTCTCCGGTCAGCAGACGATCTCGCGGTTTCTGCGGCTGCCACCAGTCGATCCGAAAAAGGTCGGCGACATCATCAAATATGAAGCGCGGCAGTGGCTCCCGTTTGCGATGGACGAAGTAATCTGGGACTTCCAAGCCATCGGCGATACCGATACCCCCGGCGACGACTTCTTCGACGCCGAAGTCGGGATGTTCGCAATGAAACGCGACATCGCCTTCAAACATATCAAACCGTATGTCGATGCCGACTTCGACGTCGATTGCGTTCAGAGCGCACCGCTCGCACTCTACAACTACGCCGTCTTCGACATCCTCCGCCGCGCCGAACACCAATACAAACTCGATCCAAACAACCCGCCCGAACGAATCGCTATCCTCTCCGTCGGCACCGACTCCAGCGACATCATCGTCACCAACGGCTTCTCGATCTGGACACGCAGCATCTCCATCGGCGGTCACAACTTCACCAAAGCTCTCATAAAGGCCGTTAAGCTCACGCACTCCAAAGCAGAATATCTCAAACGCAACGCACAAACCGCACAAGACCCGAAGGCTGTATTTCAAGCGATGCGTCCGGTCTTCAACGAGATGCTCACCGAAGTACAGCGGTCGATAGAATACTACAAGAGCGTTCAGAAAGGTGCGGAGATTTCAAAAATCTATGCCGTCGGTAACGCTGTGAAGTTGCCGGGGCTGCGGCAATTCTTGGGACAAAACTTGGGGATCGAAGTCGAGCGCGTTCAAAGTTTCCACCGTCTAACGGGGAACGACGTGCTTGCCAATCCAGAGTTTCGCAATAACGTCTCGGCGTTTGCGGTGCCGTATGGACTCGCGGTGCAGATGCTTGGTGAGGCGTCGCTGTCGATCAATTTGATCCCGAAAGAGATTGTCGTAGACCGCATCATTCGCAGCAAAAAACCGTGGGCACTCGCGGCGGCGGCGGCGATTCTGCTCGGACTTACCGTGCAGTTCCTAGGTGCGTCGTGGGCGTTGAGTCGCGTTTCGACTGGCGAATACAGTGCGGCGGAGGCGAAGGCGAAGGCCGCACAAGACCGTTCGTCGAAACTCACGAGCGAGTGTTCGGCGGCGAAGTCGAAGTTCACCGAGATCGACACCATCGGCAAAAACCTCACCGGCACAGTCGAGGGACGTATAATATGGTGCGAACTTTTTCGCGCGATCAACGAAGCTCTCCCGCAAGAACGCGACCGTCTCGATGGCCGCGACATTTCGGATATTGAAAACCAAGACCGCGTTTTCATCACGAGCATCGACACGATTGCAATCGAAGACGTGACCGAGTGGTGGGACCAGATCAAGGCGTTTGAACTCTACGTCCCCGACGACCGCGAACTGTTAGAGGCAGGCGTTGAGGCTGAAAAACTCCCGCCGATGGAAGACCTCGCAGCCCGCATCGCCCTGCTTCCGCCGCTTGAAAAGGGTGCGGCGAAGATCGTGCAGATCACCGGTTATCACTTTCACAATCCGGGGAACATCACCGGGAAAGAGGGGGTTCTGCTTGGTGCCCACTATCTCCGCGAGACGTTCCTGAAGAATCTTAAGTACCATCAGCTTCAGCTCCCGCCGGGGATGAACGCGCAGCTTCAAGCGGGTGGCGCGCAGGCGAAGACCGAAGAGGTCTCGATGCGTGAACTCGGCATCTACTACCCGACGCTCCTCTCGACTCCCGAAGTGACCGAGACGCAGATGATCAATCCGCGCGTCTTGCTGGAGAAGTTTATTGAGAACGCGAAGAAGGCGAGCGAGATGATGAAGAAGCGTCAGCCGAACGCCCTCACCGGTGGCGGCGGAATGGGCGGCTCACCGATGGGCGGCAGCGGCCCGATGGGTGGCGGAATGGGCGGGTCGCCGATGGGCGGCGGAATGGGACGCGGTGCGACAGGCGGTTTCGGCGGCAGCGGCGGTTCGTTTGGCGGCGGAATGGGCGGCGGACAAGGTGGTATGATGTCGCTTCCGAATCCGTTCTCGCCTCCGGCGGTGAGTTTGCGGTCGTCGTCGCAGAGTGGCGGAATGGGGCCGGGTTCCAGTGGAATGGGGCCGGGCGGCGGAATGGGCGGTGGTGCGGGGAACATGAGCATCAACGTTGACGAGATCGACGAGAAAGACAAAGTGGTTGTACGTCGTTTCGACTTTGTGATTCAGTTCGCGTGGTTCGAGACGCCGCCGAGTGTACGCGAGGCGAAAAAACTTGAGGCGGAACAGAAGGCCGCAGCGGCAGACGCTTCAGGTGGCGGTACTGCGGGTTCACCAGCGTCGCCAACGTCAACCGTTCCTGCTGCACCGACGAGTCTCTCGCTCGATGGTGAGGCAAACACAACCGACACCCTCGAAGCACCGTCAGAAACAACGCACCCCGACGATACCACACCCGCCGACGACACGTCGTCAATGGACGATGCGCCGGAAGATACGACAACGCCCCAACCTGAATAAGAACACGAAGTGTAAGCGAGTGCCCGCGTGAGAGCGGCCGTAGCGTCCACGAATAGCCGTCAGGATGGATTCCCGCCTACGCGGGAATGACGGAGTAAACCGCAAACCGATACAAAATCACCACAAGGAGCTAATCATGGCCAAATCAAAGTCGCAGGGAGTTTCTCTTGAGCAGATCAAGAAGCACGCCTTTTGGGGAGTGATTCCGCTGGTGGTACTGGTGTCGTTTGGTGTCACGGTGATGGCGGTGATGGCGGTGAGCGCGAGTTTTGAGAAACGCAAGAGCGAGCTGGAGAACCAGAAGAAATCTACCGAGTCGATCGCGCAAAACCAGACCCACCCCAACAACAAAACAATCGACGACATCAAGAATCACACGCAAGACTTGCGTCGCCGTGTGAGTGATGCGTGGGTCACGCTTCAGGCCGACCAGATTCGCCGCAGCACTTGGCCCGCGAACTTGGGCGAAGACTTTCTCAAAACGATTCGCACGAAACGTTTTGGCGACGACATCGCTCACCCGCTCCGCGAAATCTATCGCGGATTTATCAACAAGGCACTGCCAGCGATGGAGGTGACTGCGCAGCGGCGACGACTGATGCTCAAGGTCGGTAAGGCAACGGGCGGCTGGCGCGAGATCGACCCCGCAACAGGATTGCCAACGGGTAGGTCGTGCCGCGAAGACGAAGTGACGCTCGACCCAAGTGACCCAACCAAAAAGAGCGGCTGGACCGAGGCCGACAAACAGCGTAGCACGATGGGGATGATCGACACACTCTCCGGCGGAATGAGCGGGGGAATGACGGGTGGTTCCAGTATGTCGGGCGGTGGTGGAATGGGGCGTCCGCCGGGTGGCGGCGGGATGGGTTCGCCGCGACCATCGAGCAGTGGCGGGATGGGTTCGTCGCGTCCGCCGGGTGGTGGCGGAATGGGTAGTACGTCGATGGGGAGCGGCGGTTCAACAATGGGCGGCGGTGCTGGTGCTGGCGGCAACATGAACGATGTTGTAACGAATCAGTACGAGAAATGGGAAGGGATCGTCGATTGGGACGCGCCTGAGATTTACGGTGTCCGCAGCGGTTGGGACTTGTCGCAGCCGCCGACGCCGAAAGAAATTTGGTACGCCCAAGAAGACCTGTGGGTTTACGACGCACTCATTTCGGTTGTCGTGAAGTCCAACGCCGGTGCGACGGGGCCGCACAACGCGAAGATCAAGCGGATCGAAGGAATCTTGATTGGTCAAGCGGCGTCGTTCGCTGTTGCGGAGCAGTTTATGAAGTCGCTCAACATGTCGATGGGTGCGGGCGGCATGGGAATGGGCGGCGGGCCGGGCGGTATGGGAATGGGTGGCAGCGGGCCGGGCGGAATGGGAATGGGCGGTAGCAGCGGGCCGGGCGGCATGGGTATGGGTGGCAGCGGCCCCGGCGGGATGGGCGGTGCTACGGCGGCGGCGACTGCGAAAGAGTCGCGCGACGCTATCGAAACTCGCATCCTCGACTACCGTTACATCGACCTCAAAGGACAGCCGCTTCTTGCGTCGGACACGCCGCCGTTTCCACAGTTCAAACGTATGCCGGTCGTGTTGCGTCTGGTTGTTGACCAGCGTTACATCCCCGACATCTTGGTCAACTGTGCGAACTGCCCGATGCCGATAGACGTGTTTTTCGTGAAGTACAACTCACCGGAGGCACCGTCATTCGACTTGTCGCAACACTTGGGAACGGCGTCGATGGGCGGCAGCATGGGTGGGATGGGCGGTTCGTCTTCGGGGCCACCGATGGGCGGCGGCGGTGGCGGTGGCGGAATGAGTGCGCGTTCACCGAGTATGGTTTCGAGTTCACGCGGTTCTGGTGGTGGCAGTTCGGCATCGGGAACGGGCGGACGCGCCGGTGCGGGCGGAATGGGCGGTGCTCCCGATGGCAGCGGACAAGGGGCGCAGTTCGATGGCACCGTCGGCATCTACGGACCAGAAAGTATTCCGATTGAAATCTACGGCGTTGTCAACATCTTCAACCCGCCCGATGACAGCCTCAACGAAACGGAAGATGCCGAAGCGGGAACGGGAACCAGTAGCAAGTAATCAATACGGTACACGGTTACATTCCCAACATCCTATGCGACCTATATGGCCTATAGGTCATATAGGTCGTATCGAGTTGAAACATTTCGCCTCCAGCCTCTAATCCCTCGCCTTTCCCTATGCCTCGTCTCCTGCCGTCTTTGAGTCTGCTGCTTCCGACGCTGAAGTCACCGCAGCAGCTCCACGAGTTGTCGCTTGTGCAGTTGCGGCAGCTCGCGCAGGAAATCCGCGACGAGCTTTGCCATCTTTCCGAACGGCGCACGCTCCACTTCGCATCGAATATGGGAGTGGTTGAACTTGCGATAGCACTCCACAGCGTCTTCGACTTTCGCCGCGACCGCCTTCTCTGGGACACCGGTCATCAAGTCTATCCACACAAGATGCTCACGGGGCGTTTCGATCAGATGGAGACGATCCGCACGCGCGGCGGCCTCACCGGTTTTCCAAACCCGCAAGAGAGCGAATACGATTTGATGATGACCGGCCACGCCGGAACGAGCGTCGGGACGGCGTTGGGACTAGCGTGCGGCGACACGCTCCTCGGCGAGACCGACAGACACAGTGTCGCGGTTGTCGGCGACGCAGCGTTTGCGTCGGGACTAATTTTTGAGGCGATGGGGCACTGCGGTTGGCTCAGAAAAAACATGACCGTCGTTCTCAACGACAACGGCATGGCGATCTGTCCGCGTGTCGGCGGGATTTCGATTTTTCTCGACCGATTGCGAATGGCTCGCACTTATCTCGGTTTCAAAAACACCATCCGCAGCGGCGTGCGAACGCTCCCGCTCGTCAACCGATTCACAGAGCGGTTTTTGGGGAGCGTGAAGTCGGCGATCAAGGCTGGTTTTCTCGGCGGGATGTTGTTTGAGGAACTCGGTTTCCGCTACATCGGCCCGATAGACGGTCACGACATCGGTCAGCTTCAAAAGTTTTTGCGACTCGTTCGTTCATACAACGAACCTGTTTTGCTTCACGTTCTCACCGAAAAGGGGCGTGGTTTTCGTCCCGCCGAAGAGAACCCGACGGCGTTTCACGTCCCCGAACCGGAGACGATTTCACACCCGCCAGCACCGGCGGTGAAACCGGTTGCGGCTCGCGGGAAAAATCGGTACTTTGTAGCAGAAACGGCGAGTGAGCCTGCGCCGCCGTCGCACGCATTTGCCGCAGCGACGTTTACGCAAGTTGCACGCGAGAAACTGTTTGACGTTCTTTATCACGACAAAAAAGTTTGCGTCATAACGGCGGCGATGTGTCAGGGAGCGATGCTCGAACCGGTTCGCGCGCGTTTTCCCGACAGATTCTTCGACGTTGGGATTTGCGAATCGCATTCGGTTAACTTCGCCGCCGGACTTGCGCGTGCGGGGATGCGGCCAGTTGTCTGTCTCTACAGCACGTTCCTTCAGCGGAGTTACGACCAAGTCTTCCAAGAAGTTTCGCTGGCGAACTTGCCGATCACGCTGCTGATTGATCGTGCGGGGATTGTCGGTGCAGACGGGCCGACTCACCACGGCGTCTTCGACATCGCCGCACTCCGTCCGTTTCCGAATCTTGTCTTGATGGCACCGTCGCACGGTGAAGACCTTGAGGCGATGATTAAGCTTGCAACTTCGCGTGATTTTGGTCGGCCATCGGTGATACGTTATCCGAAGGCGGTTGTGCCGCCGGATGTTCGTGTTTGGGAACCGCTGGCGTTCGGCAAGGCGGAGACGGTGCGAAAGGGGAACGATGGCGTGGTCGTCGCGTGCGGCGGACTGCTTGCGGTTCCCGACGAAGCGGCGAAGGAACTTGGCAAGAATCTCGATGGTCGCGGGCGCGTTGATCTTGGTGTGATCAACGCACGGTTTGTCAAACCGCTCGACACCGAAACGATTTTGCAGCCGCTTCGTGACGGAAAGTTTTTGATAACGATTGAAGAAGGAGTTTTGGCGGGTGGATTTGGGAGTGCAGTTCTTGAGGCGGCGTGCGACGAACATCTCGACACGCGACGCCTCTACCGAATGGGAATCCCCGATGTTTACGTCGAACACGGCGAGCGCGGCGAACTCCTCCGCGATGTTGGCCTCTCGGTCGAAAACCTCAAAATAATCTGCCGCAAGATGATTGGACGGTGACGGCGAGCGGTGGGTGTATACCCGTTACGGGTAGATTTGTAGGCTTCGCCCTCCATAAGACCGCGGCCTCGATGGGCCGCTACCGTTTTGGTACGGGAAATTCAAACCGTCTTGAGTATAAACCCGCCGGTAGAACCACCCAAAACGCCAAATTAACGTTTCCGAACTGGTCCTGATGTACAAATGCCCGTCACCGTTCGCGGACTGTTTTCATCATCCCCACAATGACTGATCGTTATTTTCTTGATGCTTCTTGTTGCGAAGTTGGTTCGCGTGTTGTGCTTTCGGCGGAGGAGTCGCATCATCTTGTTCGCGTGATGCGCGGGGCGGTTGGGACGCGAGTTGCACTCTTCAGTGGTTGTGGCGAGGAATGGATCGGCACCGTCGCAGAAGCCGACCGTCGCGGAGCGGCTGTCGAAATTGTCATTACTGAAAAACTCCCAGCAGTGCCGGTTCCGCAGCCGCGTCTTACAATTATCACTGCGCTTCCGAAAGGTGATCGCCAGAAGTGGCTCGTCGAAAAACTTACCGAGCTTGGTTGTCACAAACTTGTCCCGCTTCGGTCGGCGCGGAGTGACGTTGCGGCGGATGCGGGCGTCGTCGCGCGGTTGCGGCGGCAGGTGATCGAAGCGGCCAAACAGTGCTGGCGTTGCCTGCTGATGGAAATCGCGGACGAAACGCGACTGGAAGATTGCGTTTCCGCGAACAGTCACGCTGAAGACGCAGCGACACCACTTGCGACAACGCTGCGACTCATCGCACATCCAATCAGCGACGCTGAATGCGGCCAACGCCGACTCGCAGACTTTTTCGCAGCGTCTACAGATTCGACGAACGAACCGCAAACGTGGAGCGATGTCGAAGTGATAATCGGTCCCGCTGGTGGATTCACGTCGAACGAAGTTGAGACGGCACTTGCAAACGGTTGGCGTCCGCTCGACCTCGGCCCGACGCGACTTCGTACCGAAACCGCCGCCATCGCCATCGCGGCTCGCATCACCGAAGTTGCATGCAATTCCGTCGTTCCGACAAAACTGGAAACGACGGAATTGCCAAACTTGCAATAAACTCTACTCACACGTCCTACCGAGTTGCGCCGCCTGTTGGTGCGGTGGCGGTGTCGTATGGTGCGGCGGGTGCGGTGCTGTCGGTGGGTGTCGCCGACGTTTGGTCTGTCGCGGCGGCAGCTTGTTGTGGCTGCTGAACCGCAATCGGGGCGATCTGTTTCGTCGCGTTGTTCGCCGCGAAGACTTGCACGAGGTCGTTCGCATCGAAGCCGACGCGGACAAACTGTCCGTTCTCAACCGCCGGATTCCCCGCGATGAACGCACCTTGAGGACTGCGAACGATGAGTTCACCACCGGCGGTCGGCGACGCGCCCATTTCGGTGAAGAATCGCCACTGGTTCATCGGTGTATTGGCGAGGTTGTCGGGCGTTGTGAAGAGGCGGTTGGCCACGAGCACGCTACCGGAAACTTGGTTCGCCATCAGGTGATTGGCGATGAGGGCACCGCTGGTGACGGTACCGCCGTCTTTGATGACGACGAGCGGAGCCTCGGCCTTGTCTGGGTGCATCGTGAAGTCTTTCGTGACCTTGAGCGAGCCGACTTCGAGTGTGTCGAACTTACTCTCGTTCCCCTTTACAGCGAAGATGGCAATCGCGGCCACGGCCCCACCTACGAGTGCGGAAACGATTGATGTGGTGATTTGGTCTTTCATAAAGCGTCCTTCCTTTCTTGTTCTTGTGAACGGTCCGTCATTGACGTGTTCGGCAGACCCACACCGCGCAGGCACCCAACACGCGGGGAACTTTAGCAACTTATTTTCCGCGTGTCTAGGGGAAAAAATGGTGAAGCGGGGGTATCGTCCACCCCGCCTCCTGTATTGTTGCTCTTTGGTTACAATAGACCTGTCTGGAAACTTGCACTCGCACATCGGTTCGGCATAGCCGAACCCTCCAAACGCCTGCGGCGTATGACAACTGGAGGGTTCGGCTATGCCGAACCGGAACTACGCTGGAGGGTTCGACGATGCCGAACCTGAACTACTCGCCCCATAACGGGAACGACACAATGAACTCTGAATCCAAAAATATCGTTGCGATAGGCGAAGTGCTGTGGGATTTGCTGCCGCGTGGGGCGCAGGTTGGCGGCGCGCCGGGGAATCTCGCATTCCACGCCAAACAACTCGGTGCCAACGCCGCGATGATTTCCCGTGTCGGCGACGACGAACGTGGACGCAATCTGATCGCGTTCTACGAGTCGAAAGGGATGGCGACAGACCTCATCGACGTAGACAAAAAACATCCGACCGGAGTCGTGCAAGTCGCGCTCCACGACGGACAGGCGACATACACCATCGTAGAAAATGTGGCGTGGGACTACATTGTCGCAAGCGACGCCGCCATCGAACGAGTCGCCAGTGCCGACGCATTTTGCTACGGGTCGCTCGCGTGGCGAAGTAGCGTCTCGCGCGACACAATCCGCAGCCTGCTCAAAAAACTTCCAACGCAAGCCGTCAAGTTTTGTGACATCAACTTGCGTCCGCCGTTCTACGACGAAGACACTATCAGCGAACTGCTCACGTCGGCGAACATCGTCAAGCTCAACCGCGACGAGCTCAACATTCTCGCCAAAATGTTTCGGCACGGCGTCGATTCGGTCGTGGCGCAGTCGCGGTTTTTGATGCAGAGATTCGACGTTCCGACCGTGATAGTTACTTGCGGTGCGGACGGCAGCGTTGTGGTTCACTACGACGATTTTGACAAGTTTTCCGGTCGCAAGATTTACAAACTTGTTGACACCGTTGGCGCGGGCGACGCCTTTTCTGCGGCGTTTCTGGCGAAACATCTTGCGGGCTGGCGACTAGAAGCGGCGCACCGATTCGCGTCGCGCTACGCCGCCGCCGTCTGCCAACACCGAGGCGCAACGCCAGTCTTTGACCAAGACGACATCGCACACTGGGAACGTGAATCACGAGACGTGTGAATAGACCAGTTCAGAAACTTGCACCCACACAGCGGTTCGGCATAGCCGAACCCTCCAAACGCCTGCGGCGTATGATAACTGGAGGGTTCGGCTATGCCGAACCGGAAATACTCGTGCTATGCCGAACCGGAACTACTCGTGCGTTTGCACCGGAATCGCGTCTGTAAGTTCGCGGGGCAGAACAAACTCGACGTGTTCTTCACGCACGATACGCTCCGTCACATCGGCGTGGAAACGTTGCTGCAAAACGTCAACGCACTGCTGCACAACGTGTTCCGGCGCGCTGGCTCCTGAAGAGATGAGAACCGTCTCGTGCCCGACAAACCAGCCCGACCAGAGGTCGTCAGGCCCATCGACAAGATACGCACACACGCCGCACGACTCGGCGATTTCGATCAATCGCCGACTGTTTGAACTGTTGCGACTCCCGACGACAATCACGAGATCGGCGAGGTGTGCCAGCGACTGAATCGCTTCCTGCCGGTTGGTCGTTGCAAAACAAACGCTCCCCGCCGCTTGACCAACTATCGACGGAAAACGTTTTCGCAAACGCGCAGTTATCTGTTCAACATCGTGAACAGAAATCGTCGTTTGCGTCACATAAGCCAGACGCGCTGACGGCGTAAAATCGAGGTTGTCAACGTCGTCTGCGGACTCGATGAGAGTGATGTTTTCTGGTGCTTCACCGATGACGCCTACAACTTCGTCGTGCCCACGATGACCAATGAGGGCGATCTTGTATCCGTCGCGGGTGAGCTGCACAACGTCGCGGTGGACACGTTCTACGAGCGGGCAAGTGGCGTTGATTGTCGTGATACCGCGTGCCAACGCCTCCTGACAAATCGCGGGGGAAACGCCGTGCGCAGAGAAAAGAAGCGTCGCCCCATCAGGGACTTCCGCAATCGAATCGACGAACAAAACGCCTTGCCGACTAAAGTCTTGCACGACGGTCGTGTTGTGAACGATCTCGTGATAGACGTAAATCGGCGGCGGATAATGTTTCAAAACCATCTGTAGCGACGCTATCGCACGATTCACGCCAGCACAAAATCCACGCGGTTTGACAAGAATGATTTGCATTGAGTTTTTTTGGGGGGAGTAGTTCCGTTAGCAAGAACACGAAGCGTAAGCGAGTGCCCTGAACTTGGCACTCGCTTACGCTTCGTGTTCTTATTCGTGGGACTCGCTTACGCTTCGCAATCTGGTGGCCCTACTCACCGTTCCACATTCCGCGGTCATCGAGGGTCATTGTGCCGGTGCGTAGGGCGAGTAGGATACGCTGCGTTTCGTAGGCGAAGTAGATTTCGATAAACGAGTTTTGCGCGTTGAGAAGTCGCTGAAGTGCGCTTACGATGTCGTTGGCGAGGTTGGTGTTGTAACTGCTGCCGCCGCTCTGCGGACGTTCGAGTTCGAGCTGCGCGAGAGTCGTTTCGATGATCGCAACGCCAATCGCCGCACGCTGAACCTCAAAGTTAATCTGCTGCGATAACAGAAGTCGATGCGTGTCGCGTATGTCGGCAGAGACGCCGTCAACAAACGCCGTGTAGTCGCGGCGACCAGCCTGATACGCAATTTGCGCACGGCGATACGCAACCATCTCGCTGTGCCGCGTGAGCGGAGAGTCCCACTCAAGACCGACTTTGAGACTGCTGTTCTTCGCGTCAAACTTTATCCCGTTGCCATCGAGCGTACCGGTTTCGCCGCGAAGTTTTACGGAGAGATCGCCTTTGAGTCTGTCGGCGGCAATGTTAATCGCACGCCATTTGTCAACGAGTTCGCTGCGACGGTTCATCCAGTCGAGTCGGTTTGCTTCGGCGGAAGCGAGTGACGCGGAGAGGTCGAGCGTGACGGGCGTGAGCACAATCGCGTCGAGCCTCGCACGCGCACGCCAAAGCGCGATCTCCGACATCTCACTGTGAAGACGCGACGCCAAACGCACGAGCCACTCGCGGTAGATTTCTTCGCTGCTGCGTCCGCCGGTGGTAACGTCGCGGGCGTCAACTTCTTTCGTGATTGTGAGCGTCGTGTCTTCGCCGATTCCGCCTTTGAACTCAAGCAGTTTTATCGCCGCCGCTGCCGACTCGTCGAACGCCTGCATCCGAATCATCCGCACCATTTGCTCAGCACTTTGGCGCGACGTAAGTTCAACCAGCGCGACGACTGCTTGAACCATCTTGTCGTGACGTGCGATGCTGTCGCGCGTCGCGGCGACGCCGCGTTTGAACACTTCGGGGTCGAAGAGACGCGAGTCGATTTTGTCGCCGCTACCGGCACTGGCGAGGTGTGCGGCGAGCGACTGTAGTCCGGCGATCCGTTCGCCGCGACGCTGTTCGAGGAACGAGACATCGTGCCAAACCGCCTTCATTTCGCGGCGACTCGCTTCAGCGGCAAACTTGAGTTGCGGCAAAACTTTCGCAAGATCGGGCGCGGCGCGAACTTCGGTGACAAGCTCCGCGAGCCGCTTTTCTTCCTCGCGGACACTTTCGGGAATCAAGTAAAACTGTTCTAAAACGTCGTCTTTCGGATCGACTTTGAGGTCGGGCGGCAGACCGAGTGAACGGATGTACGTCTCGATGAGCGTAGCGTAACGCGACTGCTGCGTGATGAGCGAGCTTTGCGAAGTGAGAAGTTGTGCGCGAGTCTGTTCGAGCTGGAGTGCGCGGATGCGTTTACCGGCGTCGAAGAGTTGCTGCATACGTTCCAAATTGTCGGCGATACCGTCGATGTTGTTGGCTTGGTGTAACAGCCGCACTTTTTCGACGAGGATCGGATAGTATCCGCCGCCGCTCCCACCGCCAGCGGGGCCGCCGCTTCCGGTAACGATTCGTGCGTAAAATCCTTGGCGGAAAAACGCCAGTTGCCGGATGCTGTAGAGAAGATTGCGTTCGGATTGCGTCAAACTTTCGAGGACGATTTCGCGTCCCGCGCCGCGGAGAAGTGGTTGAACGATGTTGAGCGAGATCAGCGAACTGCTGTCGAATCGGTCGGGGCCGGTGAGGTTCCAAGTGATCGAGTTTGCCAGCGAAACTATGAACTCGCCGCCGATAGCGGTCTTCTTTTGGGCGGAAGTTGTGAATGAGTTTTCCCAGTTCGTAGCACCGCGCACCGCGCCGTTTGACGTGTAATAAATCGAGTCGCCGCCGAAGAATTGTACGTCGTAACGAAACCGTTCTTGCGAGACATCGAGTGCGGCGAGGTAGACTTTTTCGAGTTGTGTTTGGTAGTCGGGCGAGTGGCGGAGTCCGAGTGTTACGGCGGTTTCGCTGTCGAGCATGATTGTGCCGCCCGCAGAGACGTTGAGATAACTTCGCCACATCGGATTTTCCGCAAGCTGCGCCATCGCACACTGTTTACAGTTGCGCAGTTTACACTGTCGCTGCGACTTTCCATCGACGCAGTGCATTAGCCGGTGTGCGGTTGGGTCGTCGCACGGCATTGGCGAGTTGTCGGGGCAAGACGGATCGAAATGGCGCGAAGTGACACTCGGCGCGATTGTGTAGTCGTGGAGTCCCCAGCGAGAGTCTGCCGCCGCCGACGCGATTACAGAATACGCTTCGCCATCCGCCTTTTGCCGGTAGAAGTGACGCGAACATCCGCACACCGCAAAAGCTGCGAAAACAACGAGCAAACTAAAACGGGCCAAAGAATACAGTTTCACGAAAACGGCATCGGCCCGTTACCCGCCGCATTTTCAGAGCAACCGCAAAAACCGCTACAGTGCGAATAACCGTTACAGTTTTACGCGAACAATGCCACTTACGATTACGCCATTAAGAACGCGAAGCGTAAGCGAGTGCCAGAAGCAGTGGCTAGTGATCGGTGGCTAGTGATCAGCGATCAGAACACGAAGCGTAAGCGAGTGGTTGCATTTTCCTCAATCCCGTAGGGATTGAATTATGGTAGAAACCGTGCGCCAACAAAATCCTCAATCCCGTAGGGATTGAATTATGGTTATCCCACGTTCTACTACCATAATTCAACTCCTACGGAGTTGTTTTCTGTTGGGGGGCGGACGGTTTCTACCATAATGCAACCCCTAACGGGGTTGGGGAGCGGCGTAATCTGCGCCGAATGGTACTTCGGGCACTCGCTTACGCTTCCCGCTCTGACTGATTATGCCGATTGCGCCTTGTTCTACCGTTTGCACAATCTCGCCATTCTGGTTGCTTTGGAAAATCTTGGCAAAATTTTTTTGACGTGCACAAAACACGTTCTATATTGCCACGATGGTTTGCACAGTTTACGCAAAACCAGCAAGATTTTCCACCGTCTCTATGAAAGGGCAGAACAATGACAGGTATCTATGTTGCCAGTAACGTCCCGGCGATGAACGCTCAATTCCAGATGCAGAAAAACATCGGGAGCTTGTCGAGCACGATGAATCGCCTCTCGACCGGTCTTCGCATCAACTCCGCGAAAGACGACCCCGCTGGACTCATCGCCAGCGAACTGCTCAAAAGCGACATCACCGCCACAAACATGGCCATCCGAAACACACAACGCGCCAACGGTATGATCGGTGTCGCAACAAGTGCTCTCGGTCAGGTAACGTCGCTGCTCAACGACGTGCGCGGTCTCGTCGTCGAATCCGCGAACGAAGGTGCAATGAACGACGCGCAGATCGCCGCAAACCAGCTACAGATCGACGCCTCGCTCGACTCCATCGACCGCATCGCTCGCACAACGAACTACCTCGGAAAGAAACTCATCGACGGCTCGCTCGACTATCAAACGTCGGGAACAACCGGCCCAAACACGCAAGTCTCCGACCTTAACATCACGTCGGCGAATCTTGGGCTTGCTTCGTCGCTCGACGTGAACGTCAAGGTCAACAAGATTGCCGAAAAAGCCCAACTCTTTATGAACGGCACCGGCGTCAGCGAGAAAACCGTCGTCCAAATCGGTGGCTCGAAGGGAACAGAAGCCTTCAACTTCGGTGCGGGCACGACAACCTCCGACATGGCCAAAGCCATCGCCGCCGTCTCCGACGCCACCGGCGTTACTGCATACGTCGAAGGAAAAGCCTCACGCGGCTCGCTCACGCTCTCCTCCGCCGGTATGAACAACGACATCGTTCTAACGTCCAAAGAAGTCGGCAAAAACGCAGGGAACTACACCTTCCGGATAGTCCACAATGAATCGGGCAACCCCGACAGTGCGAAGGTTCTCACGTCGCCTTCAGGTGACAAAGCGGGCGTCGTTGAAATCGCCCTCAAAGCTGCACAAACTGCCACTTCTAAAGGCGTTGCGGGCGGGCTGTTCAACGCCACGCTCTACGGTGCCTCCGGCACTACCCAGAGCATCTATATGCAAATGGGCGAAAAAGCTGGCGTCGAACTCAATACCGTTGCGTCGCCTCTCGTTGCAGACCAGTCGGGAATCACCTCGGCAGTTGCCACTGGTAATTCCACGCGAACTGCTATTGGCGCAATCACGGCGGGCGGTGCCGATGTGGCGTTCTTGATGAACGGCTGGACGGTACAGGGAACAACCGACACAACCATCATTGCGGCGGCAAATCTCACTGGCCACCAGACCGACTTCGAGAACAAGATCATTTACGTCAATGGTACAACTGGTGCTGGTGGCCCCGATCTTGCCAACCAATCGACGGCGATGCGCAACGGTATTGCCGAAGTTGTTGCCGCAGCGGGAGTTGAGGGAACTGTAGACGCTTCCGCTTGCTCTATCACCGGCAACGCAACCACTGCGGGGCTTGGTTTGCAAAACGGCGACAAGTTCAAACTCGAAGGCGCGCGTCCTGTCAATATGCTCACCGTCACTTACACTTCCGGTATGACGGCGCAGGCTGTTGCGGATATGGTGAACAAGTCGGGGCAGGCGCAGATGTCGCTTACCAACGTCAACAACGCGGATACTGTGATGGGAATCGCCCAAAACGGCAAACTCTCAAGCGGCGTCGTCTCGGCAAGTTCGTTTGAGACGAACTATACCGCCGAGGCACTCACGCGGCTTTTGAGCAGCGATCTCGGTTCGCTTTTTGATGTAGAACTCGCCACGAACGACGTCGTTGGAAACTCCGGTGGTGGTCGCGTCTCGTTCATGAACGCCTCGGTCACTTATGGCGATGTCAACGCTGGTAACGCGATTCGGTTCACCGGAACGCACGAGTCGCCAGCGATTCGGATGGTCAACGAAGGCAAAGCAAACCAGAAACTCTCCATCACGATTTCCGACCCAGAAGATGCAGACAAGAAAAACGGCATCACGGGGCAGATTCTCAAGATCAACCTCGCCACCGACGCCCAAGGCAACTCCACCACCACCGCGAAGCAAGTCGTTGACCTCTTCAACTCACTGACTTCACAGCAAACACTCGGCGTTTCGGCGTCGCTGGTTCTGCCTGATGGCGTTGACCCGAACGGGCGAGTCTGGGGCGAAACAATCTGCGGCACGCCAACGCTTGATACAAGCTGCACATACGTTGCTGGCGAAGGGATCGTCAAAGCTACAGGTTGGAAAGAAGCATGCGATCTCGTCGAATTCGATATGGTCTTCGCTGCGCAAAACCAAGGGTTCGTCTACGACAATCCTTACGCGAATATCACCGCAAAAGCCCCACACGCCGGACCAGTAACGGCAATGACGGCAACGGGAGTGGGAGCACTCGCTATCGACTTTATGGCGATGTTTACCGACGCAACCAATACCGACCCAGTTACCGCCCAAGCAATACGCGACGAAGTCGCTACTTGGAAAATCGGAACTGATGCTGCTAATGCTAACTCCACTGCTACTTGGAACGCTACCACCAAGACGCTAACCCTTGGTGTCACCACGGCCTCAACCGCAGCATTAACCGCACAAGCGGTGCAAAACGTGTTGCGCGGCGTTAATGGTGTTGCTGCTAATGGTATGACGGTAACGTTTACGGGAACGAACGACTTCAATTATGCTGGCGCAACCGCGACGGCAGCAGGAATTACCGCCCTCGGTACTGTTTTGGGTGGCACCGCCACTGTCGCCGCCGCCCCGCTCACACTTACCGTCACCAACTCCAACGCCATCGGGACAAACTTTGTGACGACGCCGACTGGCAGTACCACACGCACAAGTGGTGGATTTATCGTAAGCACAGCTGCTGGTGGCGACGCCGTATCTGCGGGTCTTGCGATTTCTACGACGACGGCGACGAATGCGTTGAACGACATCACAATCAACTTCACCAGCGACGCGAGCAAAGCCGGTTTCAGCACCGACAGCAAAACGCTCATGGTTTACGTCGATAAAGACACCGCCGACAAAGCGGTAGCGCACAAACTTACTACTGATGGCACGGTGTTTAACGTTACCACAGAGTTGGATAATGTTGAGGCATTGGTGAACGCGGCGATCAAAGACAACTGGCAAGAGATTGCCACGGTCAACCGCGCCACCGAAAAGGCTGGCGATGTAAAGATCAACCTCGCGGCTACTGCTTTGAGTGGTGCTAACTTCACTGCGTCGTTTGAGTTCTCGCGTATTTTGGAGAGCGGGACGGGCGGCGCGGTAAAGGTTGGCTCTGGTAGTGTAGCAATAGTCGGAGCTACCATCGGTGCCACGGGCGGCGTGAAGAGTAACACTGCGAATGGTCCGGCAGTGGTCATTGAAGCGACGACGAAAGGTACGGACTTTTCTAACGTAGCGATCAAGTTCTTTTTCGATAAGGATGCGATTGAAAACACCGCCATTTTCGATCCGAAAGCGGGCAGCAACGGCGTGTTGACGATCACGCACAATAAGGGAAGCATGACGGCTGGTGAGTTAGTGAAGATCATCAACAACAGCGCATCCAAATCGCTCTTTACCGCGAAAATAGCATCGGGCGGCAGCAACACCATCGGTGACGCCACCGTTCTCGACCTCGGTCAAAAAGCGGCAACGGTTGGCGGTTGGTATCAAGGTAACACCACCATCGGCGACAACGACCCGAACGGTGTTCGTATGACTGGTGGAACGGATGCGAACGAGCGTTTGGTTTTGGAATCGACGGAGATGGGTAGTGCGCAGACGGTTCGCGTAAACGTGATTGCTGGTAAGTTTAACACGACGGACAAGTTGAACGCCGATGCGAAGGTTGCGTCTGGCAAAGACATGGTTGCGACGATTAACGGTAACGCTACGAAGGCTGTCGGGAATCGTATCACGTTGAACTCGCCGCTTTTGCAGATGTCGCTGACGGTTGACAACTCGACCATCTTCAACAACAAGCAGAGCACGAAGTTCACGATTGACGGTGGCGGTGCGATATTCCAAACGGGGCCGCAGGTTGTCACGACGCAGCAGACGGCGACTGGTATCCAGAGCATGAGCACTGTCAATCTTGGTGGCATTAGCGGTAAGCTGTATCAGCTTCGTACCGGTGAAGCCGCCGACATGAAGACGAACACCAAACTCGCCGACAAGATCGTGAACGAAGCGATCTCGAACGTGACGAGCATCAGTGGACGTTTGGGTGCGTTGCAGCGTAGTACGCTTGATCCGGCGATTGCGTCGTTGCAGAATAACTTGGTTGCTCTGTCGGACGTAGAAGCGAGCATCAGCAACGCGGACTTCGCCGAAGAGACGAGCAAGATGGCACGTCAGCAGATTCTGGTTCAAACCGGTGCGCGAGCCTTGGCGCAGTTGAATCAGCTTCCGCAGTACGCTCAAATGCTTATGGGCTAGTAGAGTGGTCAGTGGCCGGTGGTCAGTGGCTAGTCAGAAGCAAGGGCGGGGAAGGTTTCCCCGCCCTTGCGGCGTTTTAATGTGGTGGGCGATAGGCCCGATAGGACGTATAGGTCGCATAGGGCCTATATGTCCTATCGAACGCGACACACTACTTCTGGGCCACTCGCTTACGCTTCGTGCTCTGAACGGCCACTCGCTTACGTTTCTTGTTCTGATTCTGTTGCTTGCCGCGCGCGATTTTTCGGTTAGAATGTGTTCCCGTTAACAGAACGCTCCAAATAGGAGGATGCAAAAATGGCCGCCACGATTGCCGAAATCAACGAAACACTCGACCGAGTCGCACGCTACGACGAAGAAGCCGCACGCCGTAACGAAGAGTTGCGAGAACTTCTTGCGGAGTCCGTCCGCCGCGACGCGGAGTACAAAGCCGCTGCCGAGAAACGCGACGCGGAATGGAAAGCCGAGTACAAAGCGATTCTCGCGGAGAACGCGCGACGCGACGCCGAGTACAAAGCCGAGCGTAAAGCCGAGCTTGCCGAGCGTGACCGCCGTATGGAAGCGGAGAGCAAAAAGACCGAAAAAGCTATCCGCAAACTCGGCGACCAGTTCAACAGCCAATGGGGACGTTTCGTAGAAGCGTTGTGCGCGAACCAAGTTATTCCGCTGCTCAACTCACGCGGTATCGAAGTCCACCACACTTCGCCGCGCGTCAAACGCGAACTCCCAAAAGGCGGCCAGTACGAAATCGACATCCTAGCCGTTAACGGCGACACTATCGTTGCGTTTGAAGTGAAGACAACATTGCGTCCCGAAGATGTTGACCACTTCGCAGCAAAACTTGGCGTCATCCGCGAGATGTTCAGCGAGTACAAGAACTACCGCGTTCTCGGCGGAATGGCGTACCTGCGAGACGATTCCTTCGCCGCACAAAACGCGCAGAAGTGCGGCCTCTTCACAATTCTCGCCACCGGTAACGGCGCGACGATAACCAACGACGAATCGTTCGCACCAAAAGAATGGTGAACACACGATCCGGCGAGCGGCGAGGAAAATTTCCCCCGCCCTTGCGGCGTTTAATGTGGTGGGCGAGCGATAGGCCCGATAGGACGTATAGGTCATATAGGGCCTATATGTCCTATTGAACGCGACACGCCACTTCTGGGCCACTCGCTTACGCTTTGTGCTCTGAACGGGCACTCGCTTACGCTTCGTGTTCTGAACGGCCACTCGCTTACGCTTCGTGCTCTGAACGGGCACTCGCTTACGCTTCGTGTTCTGATTCGGGGCAAAAATTCAAACCATCTCGGAGACACAAATGTCGAACGACATCACAATTCTTTTCTTGCACGGTTTTCCGTTCAATCGCTCTATGTGGCACGGTGTTGTTGCGCGGTTGGAAGGTCGCGTGGCAGCGCGACTGATTGCTGGCAACCTTCGCGGATTCGATGGTCGTCCGATTGCGTCGCCAGTGACAACGATGGACGACTTCGCAGACGACATCGAACCTGTAGACCCGCGACGCCTTATTGTCTGCGGTCTCTCGATGGGCGGTTACGTTGCGCTCACGCTGGCGGCGCGGTACAGTGACAATCTCGCGGGACTCATTCTCTGCGACACGAAAGTCACTGCCGATCCGCCCGATGTTGCCGCGTCACGGCAGACACTCGCAGACGAACTCATTCGAGGTGAAAAAACTCTCGCCGATGTCGCTGCGTCGATGTTGCCGCGTCTGTTGTCGCCCGCAACCGGAGACGAGTTGGCACACGAAGTCGCGGCGGTGATTACGTCACACGATGTCAGCGGCATCGCAGCGGCGGCGCGTGGAATGGCTGTTCGCCACGACTCAACGTCGCTTCTGCCAAAACTGAAAGTGCCAACGCTTGTCGTCTGCGGCGAAGATGATGCCATCTCGCCACCGGACGAGATGCACGCTTGGGCGAACCTCATCCCCAACGCAACGTTCCAAACGATCCCCCACGCGGGCCACATTTCACCGTGGGAACAACCAGAACTAGTCGCCGACGCCATCGCCGATTTCGTCGGGCAGAAAATTGTGACCGCTCGCGGTTAGCACCGTTCTCTCCGTCGGGACTTGACATATCTTGAACGGGAGATAACATTTCCGCTCCTCTCGTGCTGGCTCTGTTCACTACTGGATACGCTGCGGGGTGTTCCAGATAGCAACGCTGAAGAGGGTTAGGTTTTTCAAGAGGACAAAGGCTCTTACAATGTCCAATCAACCGTTAGAATCGACCACTGTCAGTGAACAGGGTGATTTGTCGTTGGCACCCCACGAGGTCGATTTCTTTGCACCGCTGGTACGCTCGTTTTCAGCGTACTTCGCACGCATGGGGATGGATGTATCTTGCAACGCCATCAACTTTGCCTTGGGCGAGCACCCGCCATCACCCGCTGCGTGTGTGCGTGCGGTGAAAACTCTCGGTCTGAATGCCCGTATCGTAAATAGGGCACGACTTTCAAACATTTCTGTTGAAGTTCTACCCTGTATTTTGTTGCTCCAGCAGCAACAATCCTGTGTTCTCATCAGCTATGACGTTAACGCCAATACGGCAGACGTCATCTTTCCTGAACATAGTCAAGATGTTACTGAAGTAGATTTGAGTGTCTTGGCAACTTCTTATACGGGGTATGCGGTCTTCGCCGCCGTTACACCGCTCTATGACAAACGAATTCGCAGCGCCGTAGAAATCGACACCAAAAACTGGTTTTGGGACGTGGTGTGGCGTTATGCGCCGCTCTATAGGCAGGTGATTCTTGCAAGTATTGTCATCAACATGATGGCACTTGTCGGGACGCTGTTTTTCATGAACGTACTAGATCGCGTGATCCCAAACTTGGCCTATGAGACGCTCTGGGTGCTCGGACTAGGTGTTATCACCTGCTATTTTTTTGAGTTTGCTTTACGAGTCCTTCGCACCAACTTCACTGATCGCGCCAACAAAAACATTAGCACGATCATTGCCACGCGGCTAATGCAAAAAATCATGGAGATGCGGATGGAAGACCGCCCCGCGTCGTCCGGTGCGCTCATAAATCACGTCCGCGAGTTCGACTCCATCAATGAGTTCTTCAGTGCTGCCAGCTTACTTGCGGTCGTAGACCTGCCATTTATGGTGCTCTTCTTAGTCATCATCTATTACATCGGTGGCGTGCTCGTCATCTTGCCATTAGTGTCGATAGCGGTTCTGATGACAACGATCTTCGCCATGCAATACTCGCTGAAACGAGCGACGGTCGTGACACAGCAGTGCAACGTAGAAAAGAACGCCCACTTGGTAGAGATGGTAACAGGGATGGAAGCGATCAAAATGGCTGTTGCCGAAAATCGCATGCTCCAGCTTTGGGAAAAGGTCATCGGTTACTCTGCCACAGTCGGTATGAATACAAAACGTATCAACAACTTGGCGGTAAACTTGGCAACGCTGATTTCCCACCTTATGTCGGCGGTGCTTTTGATTTGGGGCGTATACCTCATCGGTCAAAATCAGCTCAGCGTAGGCGGACTGATTGGGTGCAACATTTTAATCGGACGTTCGCTCTCGTGCATAATGCAAATCGCCTCTCTGATGACGCGATACCAGCAGGCCAACGTTGCGCTTCAAACGCTCAACCAACTCATGAAAACGCCCGGCGAACGACAAGCCGCTAGTTCGCTCGTGGAGTTTAGTAACCTCCAGCCGTCGATAGAGTTAACGCATGTGTCCTACACCTACAAAGGTGCTCATCTGGCGGTGATTCGTGACGTTAATCTGATGATTCGTCCCGGCGAAAAGGTTGGAATTGTCGGGAATATGGGGTCTGGAAAATCGACGTTGAGCCGTCTTATGTGTGGTTTGTATACGCCGTCTGAAGGGTCGATCAAGTTTGGGGGCGTCGATCTGCGGCGACTCGACATGGCAGAGCTTCGCACGCGCGTCAGCTTTTTGCCCCAAGACCCAATCCTCTTTCACGGAACCGTCCGCGAAAATATCGCCCTCGGCTCGACACACATTCCAGATCAACTTGTGATGCGCGCGGCGTGGATCGCTTGTGCTGACGACTTTGTAAGTAGAAATCCGTCGGGGTACGCGATGCAGGTCGGCGAACGTGGTCAAAACTTGTCTGGCGGGCAAAAACAAACTGTTGCGCTCGCTAGGGCTTTGTTGCACGACCCCGATCTGCTGATCCTCGACGAACCGACAAACAACATCGACGCCGTTACCGAAGGAAAGATCAAAGCACGATTACTCAAAGCCGCAGAACACAAAACGTTGATTGTCAATTTGCATCGCATGAGTCTGTTGCCACTGGTGCAACGTTTGATCGTGCTTCACGACGGGCAAGTCGTCGCCGATGGTCCTACGCAAGCCGTTTGCAAATGGCTCAACGAAAATGGTGGAAAATTGTTATAGGTTTCAAGCGTAAGAGAGTGCCCGAATCGGAGCGGGAAGCGTAAGCGAGTGAAACGCAAGAGCGAACGTAACTTCAACGTACCCGTTCACGAACAAATGATGCGGTATTGTTCCTAGCCGCGTAGCGGCGACCTTATTGTAGCCCAAGGCAAGGCGTATTCGCCGCAGCCTTGGGTTGACGACCACCACAGAATCCGTAGCTCCGTAGGAGCGGCCTTATTTGAACCGCTCAACAGCGTTGTCGATGTTTTGTCCAATTCGGAATAAGGTCGTCCCTACGGGACTTCATTCCGTTTTGTTGACGCAAACCGAGGGCTGCGACGAGTACGTCTTGCCCTCGGCTACAATAAGACCGTCCCTAGCGGGACTAGGAATGTACTACGATAAAACAAACCGTGAACGCTTACACTTCAACGAAGTGTGATCAAGATGGATTCCTGCCTCCACAGGAATGACGAACATTGGAATCAAATGTGAACGGCTATCATAATGTATCCACCTCCTGTACTAACGGCGTCTGCCGACCAGAACAAAAATCCCCATACAGCGATACTCGACGAGGATCGCCAGTTTATGGGAGAGGTTGATCTGGCGTGGAACGATCAAGGCAGTGTCGTTCACAAGACCGTGACAATTACGCTATGTGGTTTATTTGCTGCGTTTTTAATCTGGGCACAGTTTGCAGAGATTGATGAAGTCACGCGCGGAAATGGTCAAGTGATTCCGTCGTCGCGCACTCAGGTAATCTCTCACCTCGAAGGTGGTATTTTGGGTGAGGTATATGTCCACGAAGGATTGCAGGTTGAAAAAGGGCAACTGCTGGCGCGAGTCGAAAATGTTGGGGCAACGTCGGTGGTGCGCGATGTCCAAAACAAAATCTGGGAACACAAACTGGCTATCATCTGTTTGGAAGCTGAACTGGCAGAAAAAGAACCGGTCTTTCCTGATGATTTACCGAAAGACATGGAACATGTGCGGGCACAGCAGCTTCAAGCGCACGACTCGCGGCAACGTAAGTTGGCATCTGATATTCAGGTACAAGACTCGCAAGTGAAGCAGCGTGAGTCTGAATTGGTGGAACTTAAAGGGAGAGAGACGACACTCGATCAGGCATTGACTTTAGCGACGCGGCGTGAAGCTCTTGCCGCACCGATGGTCGAAAAAGGACTCTATGCAGAAGTCGATTTTATCAGCTTGCAGCAGGAAGTCGTCCGCTTGAGTGGGGAACTGACATCCGTAAAAGAAAATATTGGCAAAGCGGAAAAGATGCTTGAAGAGGCAAAGCTGAAGCAGGTCGCATTCATTGATAGCCACCGATCAGAGTTAGTCAGCGGTCCCGACGGACTTAACAAGCATCGGTCAGAACTGGCATCACTTGAAGAGAGTCTAGCTACGGGAAAAGACCGCTTGGGGCGTACCGATTTGATCTCCCCGATGGCGGGAGTCGTAAACAAAATTTTGTTAAACACCAAAGGAAGTGCGGTACGTCCGAGCGAACCGATTATGGAAATTGTTCCTAGCGATGACACGCTGCTGATTGAAGCGAAAATCAAGCCGTCTGATATTGGGTTTATTTACCCGAAGCAAAAAGCCATCGTCAAACTAACGGCTTATGACTTCAATATCTTTGGAGGTTTGGAAGCGTATGTCGAACAGATCGCTGCCGACACAACCGAGGGACGCAATCAAGACTACTATTACTTGGTCAAGTTGCGAACCAACGAAACCGGCCTCGACTATCGCGGTAAAAAACTCCCGATCATTCCGGGGATGGTTGCCAGTGTTGATATTATCACTGGTAAAAAGACGGTGATGCAGTATCTGCTCAAACCGATTATGAAAGCCAAAGAAAACGCATTCCGCGAACGTTGATTTGCCTTCGAGCTTTAGGACCCGTAACGGGTCGATTTGTCGGCTTCGCCCTCCGCAAGACCGCGGCCTCGATGGGCCGCTACCGTTTTGGTACGGGAAATTCAAACCGACTTTGGTATAGAGTCCGCAATGAACAGAATCTCCATCAGCAGAGTTGTACTTGAGCTACTGCTGATGCAAGCGGCAGTGGTAGCGGTGAGAGCCGACGACACTCCGGCACAGGCGCAATCGCCGCCAGCAACTACAGCGAGTCCTGTGGCGCAGGCGGGTGCGCCAGCGCGGCCACAGATTCGCCTTTTCGATAAACTTGAGTTTCGTGGTAGAATATCTACGCTCCCTCAATGGATGCGTGTCTTGACCGACAACGACAAATCCCCGATTTTTGCCGACGACTTCAAGCTAAATCCTCAAACGACTTGGGGAGAATTCAAGAAATACGTTTTGTCATTGCCCGACAAAAAAGAGCAACTCAAAGCCGTCAACGCTTTTTGGAACAGGTGGCCATATCGTACCGATATGGACGTTTACAACCAAGAGGATTACTGGGCTATCGCCGATGAGTTTCGCCGCAATTCAGGAGATTGTGAAGACTACAGCATTGCGAAATACTTCACACTTAAAGAACTCGGTTTTTCGCCAGACGACTTGCGTATTGTGATTGTCCGTGAGACCATTCGTGGCATTGCACACGCGATTTTGATTGTCTATTTGGATGGCGAAGCGTGGGTTTTAGACAACCTTAGCAATGCCTTATTGCCGCACACATTTTATAAACACTACGACGCGCAGTATTCGGTCAACGAAAACTTTCGCTGGAGTTACGTTAAACCAAAAGAGAAAGCCGAATAACGGCAGGAGAATCTTTTATGAATCACAAATCTTCGTTCATGCATAGTCGGTATGCCGCTGCGGTGCTGGCTTGTATTGTTGCGGTTGCGTTTGGGGTTGCCTATTACTTTTGCGGGCTTGCATACGAGACCGAGTGTAATGCAATTCTGCAAGAGCAGACCGAGCAATTTACTGCGTGGGTTCAGGGTACGAATGCGTCCATCGAGCTTTGGCGTGACCAGCTTCACACGCAAGCGAAGCAAGTCACCGAACAAGATACGTTTAAGTTGTTCATGTTGGACGCGGGCGATGTGGCGACAGATGGTGATGCCAGCGGTGACGACAAATCTGTTGCTGTGAATACGGCGAGTTATGTTGAGCAGATTCCGCTCTTGCGCTCGATGCTGTATGACTTCATGAATTACAACGGGTTCACCGACGCTCGTTTGGTCGGTGCGAAAGGACAATCGGTCTTGTCAGCTCTGGCACGTCCCGTTCCACTTACTACCGATCAAAAACAGACCATCGAAAGCGTAATCGCAAACCAACAACCAGCATTCTCGCCAATCCGTGGGACGACTAGTGGAATGGTGATCGATTACGTTGTGCCAGTCACGGCGATTGAAAATCGTCACAACATCCTTGGGGCGTTGTTGCTAACGATTCCGATGACCAATCAAGTCACAGCGTTTCTTGGGCGCGAAATGCGGCAAGACTTCGGGCGGACATCGTATCTCATTCAGGGCAATAATGGCGTATACCAAAACGTAGACATCCATACTGCGCAGCCGTTTGCAATCAATGCGCCTCGTACAACGTTTGTCGATGTGATTCCGTTTGGACCGCGTCTATCGTTCGGGACGCAACCACACTTGGGGGTCTATTCTTACGGTCACAAAGTTCAACATCTCGAATGGTGGATCGTCCTTGAAATGCCGCTCGATATACTCAACTCGCGGTTCACATCACTATTGTATCGCGTTTACGGTGCTGGCATATTGTCGGTGTTTGGGTTGGCGTTGGTCTTGGCACTTGGCTGGTGGATCGTCATCGGCAAAGAGCAGCAAGCTGCGGCGGAATACTTTAAGCGTCTCCATGCTCTCATCGCCCAGCAAAAATCGATTTTGGACAGTATCAATGTCTCACTTCAAGTCGGTTTGGTGCTGGTTGATCACAACGGATATGTTCGTGTGTTCAATCGTTCGTTTGCAAAAATGGTACAGCGCGACGACGCCGCCTTGCAAGACGCCACATTGCTATCGGTTTTCGACGGCACCAACTCCGGCGTGCTGCTAGACCGGATTCGCGCCGTCACAACCAGTCAGAAAAACACGGTGCTTGAAATGGTGATACCAACGCCGCACGGCGACGCACTCTATCGTGTAACACTGTATCCGTATTATCCGCCAAACGGACAAAGTAATGGGGCCGTAGCGATTTTCCAAGACATCACCGAGTTCCGTCGTGCTCACAACGCCGCGCAGCAGCGTCACACCAACCTCGTCAACGCCCTCATCAGTGCGATTGAAAGTATTGACCCCTATCTCACCGGTCACTCAAAGATGATGAGCGAGCTGGGTAATCTGATCGGAGAGGCACTCGGAATGACTCCGGCAGAACGCGAAACACTGCGGGATGCCTCGACGTTTTCGCAGGTTGGTAAGTTGTTTGTGCCGCGTGAGATTTTGACCAAAACAGGGAAACTAACTGCTGATGAACTCGCAGTGCTAAAGCAGATACCAGAGAAAGGGTATTCGGTGTTAGCGGGTATTGGTTTTGATGAAGCGACTGCGCTGGCCGTGCGGCAGATGTACGAACAACTCGATGGCAAGGGGTATCCGCAAGGGTTGAGTGGCGACGAGATTACGGTTTATGGCAAAGTGCTGGCCCTCACCAACGCATTTGTCGCTATGAGTAGCCAGCGTGCGTTTCGAGACCGGATCGAATTGGTGGACGTGTTAGAGCGTCTGAAAAACGATACCACCCACTTTGATCCTTCACTGGTTACAACACTCAGGAAGGTACTCCTCACGCCTGCTGGTTCAGAATTGCTTGAGAAGTTCTATAGTTCTAACACGCAGAAGCGGTAGCCCCGATCACATACAACCAATGACGCTGAACAACCAAACAACGCGAAACAGCGTCATTGCGGCGGCTCGTTGCTTCGCGGCGCAAGAATACTGCCCGACTTCATTCCGCCTGCCATTGTAGTGCCGACAGACAAATTGTCTCCGTTTACGGTATACACCCCGGCGCAAGAGTTTACGAAAACGGTATCTTGTCTTTGTCGCTGTGGAAGGTATAATTTGCGGCGTATGTGGTAACTCTCTGCAATTTCTAACTATGTTGACGGTGCAAAAGAAATGAAACTCTTCGGAAAAATCCTCAGTGTCGGTGCGGTTGGCGTTGGAATGACTATTTTGGTGAGCTGTATTTCGCTCTACAACGGACGTTTGATCCAGTCGTCGATGGATAGCGAGACGCATATCCGTGCTTTTGAGGTCGAGATCGGACTTGCCAAGCTGGCCCACATCAACTGGCTTCGTACCATCGAAGACGGCCTGATTAATAGTGCCAGCGAAGTCAAAATCGGTACCGATGGGACGAAGTGCAAGTTTGGAGAGTGGTACTACGACGCTGGTGCCAAACACGTCAAAGAGATGCCGGAAGATGTCCAAATACTGTACGACGGAATCAATACCGACCACTTGGCCGTTCACAAAATGGGCGGCACTCTGAAAGAATCGTGGAAAGTGGACGACTTGGGGCCAGCGAAAGAATACTACAATGTCACGCTTTTGCCTGCGGCCAAAAACTTACTCGCCAAACTTGATGCACTCGATACGCTCGTGTTAGACAAGGCCCACGCGATGCGTGAAGATGCCGATGACCGTATTCACCACGCATTTGTGCCGATTATCGCTTCAAATGTCATCGGTGCAGTGGTCACATTGGTACTAGCGTGGCTAGTAGCACGCGGGATTGTGCGGGCGGTTCATAGTGGCGTTGAAGTCCTCCAGCGAATCGCACGCGATGGCGACATCGACACGCAAATCGACACATCGCTGCTGAACCGGAAAGACGAAATCGGTCTCATCGGACGGAGCATTAAGCATATTCTTGACGACTACATCGGAGTCGCCAACATCGCCTCGACGCTTGAGGGGGGGAACTGGCATGTTAATCCAACAATAAAGAGCGAACGCGACCGGATGAACAAAAGCCTTGCGTCTATGATCGCATCGATCAATATGACGCTGGAATCGGTGTTGCAGTCGGTCGATGTGGTTCAGCGCGGGGCGAGCCAGATTTCTACCGAATCTACACACTTGGCATCGGGTTCTTCCGAGTCGGCAGCAAGCATTGAGCAGATTTCCTCCGTGATGCAAGACCTGCTCAGCAAAGTTCAGAGCAACACCGAAATTGCCGTCCATTCGACGGAGGCGGTTGCTGGGGCGAACGTCATAGCCGACGATGGTGGTAAGGTGATGATGAAACTTCTCGATTCGATGCGCGAGATTCGTGAGACATCGACGACGGTGAAGAAGGTAATCAAGATGATCGACGACATAGCATTCCAAACCAACCTTCTCGCACTCAACGCGGCGGTGGAAGCGGCGCGTGCGGGGCAGCACGGTAAAGGATTCGCGGTCGTTGCCGAAGAAGTGCGAAACCTCGCCGCTCGCAGCGCGAAAGCCGCACGCGAAACCGCCGACCTGATCGACCAGAGTACGAAACAGATCGAGTCGGGAGCGTCACTGGCCGAACAGACGGGCGAGGTGTTACACAAGATCGTCGCATCGCAGAAAGATGTCGCCGAACTAGTTCAGCGGATTGCCAGCAGCAGCAAGGAACAAGCGGGCGGTGTCTCGCAGGTTGTCACCGGCGTACAGCAGCTCAGCAGCGTGACGCAAGCCAACGCCGCCGCTGCGGAAGAATCTTCGGCGGAGTCTGCCAATCTGACATCACAAGCAGAGTCGCTCAAGCAACTGGTGGAAAAGTTCCGGTTGCGCCGCAGTCCCGACCGCCCCACCGACGAAGAATACTTCGCCGCTCACCCCGAAGTCGCCGCAAGACGACGCCGGGAAAGAGCGCGGTAAGATTGCAGACTTGTTCCCATAGGCCTTATAGGACCTATAGGGCCTATAGGAACTTCATCACCCGTGACCGCAACACTCTTTCTTGACGACGACAACGCTTCCAACGCCGAAGTTTGGGAGCCGGACGACTGGGCGAGTCGTGAAGTTGCGGCGGTCGTTTTGGCGGCTGGGTTTGCGAAGACGCTCGATTATCTCATCCCCGAAAGTCTCACGGGGCGAGTCGTGCCGGGTGTGCGTGTTGAGGTGCCGCTTGGTCGTGGCAACACGCCGAAAATCGGTTATTGCGTCGCCGTTGCGCGCGGTGCCGAGGCCGACCAAATGCGCGGCGAACGCAAACTCAAAGAAATCGTCCAGCTCATTGACGACGCGCCACTTCTCACTCACGACACGATCAAACTCGCGCGGTGGATCGCCGACTACTATTTTTGTCCACTCGGACAAGTTCTCGAAGCGGTGCTCCCATCGGGCGTGCGAAACCACGCAGGGACGCGACTCACAAGCGTTCTCACCGCCATCGTCGAAGCAGAGTTTACGCCGTCGCAGCGCGAAGCGTTTGACAAACTCACGAAACGTCAGCGCGACGTTCTTGCAACACTCGCGTCAACGCCATGCCCGCTCACGCTTGGTGAGCTTGCGCGGGCGGCGAAGTGCTCCTCCGTACCGATAACGCACCTCAAGAAGGTTGGATTGCTCGTTGCACAAACTGTGCGGCGCACCACGTCGGATATTGCCACAGTCGAGACCGCACCCGAACCGCCACACCGACTCGAACCGCAGCAGCAATCCGCACTCGACAAAATCTCGCCGCTGATCGCAGCGAGCGAACACCGAACGATTCTGCTTCACGGCGTAACCGGCAGCGGCAAGACAGAAGTTTACATCCGCGCGATTGACGAAGTTGTCACGCGGGGAAAACAGGCGATAGTTTTGGTGCCGGAAATCAGTCTCACTCCGCAGACGGTCGCGCGATTTCGGAGCCGGTTTCGCCGCGTCGCCGTCTTGCACTCGCATCTCACAGACGTTGAGCGTCACCACCAGTGGCACGCAATCAAGAATGGTGAAATTGATGTTGTTGTCGGTGCGCGGAGTGCGGTCTTCGCGCCGTTTCCGCAACTCGGACTCATCGTCATCGACGAAGAACACGAGCAGACTTTCAAACAGGATTCCGCGCCGCGTTATCACGCACGCGCCGTCGCGCAAGTTCGCGCACGCAACGCTGATGCGGTTTTAATTCTCGGAAGCGCAACGCCATCGCTGGAGACATATTTCGCTGCCGAAAGAGGACGCATCGACAAAATCACGATGCTAAACCGAATCGGCAAACGCCAAATGCCCGACGTTAAAATCGTTGACCTCCGCGACGAAGTGAGACGCGGCCTAACGCGCGGCGCGATCCACGAACGACTCCATCGCGCAATCTACGACACACTCGCCGACAACGGCCAAGTCATTTTGCTTCTCAATCGTCGCGGTTACGCAACGCATATTCAGTGTCCGGCGTGTGGCGAAGTTGTGAAGTGCCCGCGATGCGACATCGCACTCACTCACCACAAAACTGCCGACACCGCGATCTGTCACTACTGCGATCACACGACGGTTCCGCCGCGTCAGTGTCCGGGTTGTGGTCATCCGGCGATACGTTACAGCGGCATTGGTACGCAGCGGCTTCAGCAAGAGATTGAAGCACGTTTTCCGCAGGCCCGCGTCGTTCGTATGGACGCCGACACGATGCGCGGGCGCGGTTCGCACGAAGCTGCACTCGCCGACTTTCGCAGCGGAAAATATCAGATTCTCCTCGGCACGCAGATGATCGCCAAGGGACTCGACTTTCCGCAGGTGACGCTCGTCGGAGTTGTGAACGCCGATACGGCGATGCACATTCCAGACTTTCGCGCCGAAGAACGGACGTTTCACCTCGTCACACAAGTTGCGGGTAGAACTGGTCGCGGCCCGCGCGGTGGACACGTTATCGTTCAGACGAGTTCGCCGACGCGGCGTGCGCTCGTTGCGGCGACGCAGCACGACTTCGTCGGTTTCGCAGCCGAAGAACTTGCGATCCGCACGGAACTACGTTATCCGCCGCAGGAGTCGATGGTGAGATTCGTGATTCGCGGCCCGAACGAACAAGCGACGGCAGAGTTTGCAACTTCGCTGGCGTCGCGTTTTGAACTGGTCTCTGCCGACAAACTTGCAACACATCCAAACGCAATTTGCGGGCGTTGTCTCGGCCCCGCACCTGCGCCGATAACGCGGCTCCACGACTTGTTCCGCTTTCACTTCCACCTCATCGCCCCCGACGCCGCCGCACTCCACCGCCACATCCGCGCACGTCTCGAAGGTGTAAAAACTCCCGACCCAATCCAGTGGATCATCGACGTTGACCCGATTGATATGCTGTGAGTCGGTCACTCGCTTACGCTTCGCGCTCTGATTCGGGGCACTCGCTTACGCTTCGTGTTCTGATTTGTTTCACTTCCATTTGTCGAGAGCGGATTGGGCGATGCGGCGGATGCTGCCGTTTTCTTGGAGCATCAGTTCCATCAGCGGCGCGAACTCGTTCGTCCCAACGTCGGCGATGCGACGCACGGCGGCCAGCTTCGTCCCGACATCAGTCGAGTGCGCAAGGCGTGTTAGCGTTTCGCGTCCTTCGCTGTCGCCGAGTGTGTAGAGAAGTGCTGCGGCGTCGATACGAGTTGTGACAGTTCGAGACGCGAGAAGCGGCCTTACGCGGTGCATAACTTCGTTGCGACAAGCAACGTCGCCGCGTACAATCTCCGCACGCTGCGTGAGCGCAGCCAGCGCAGACTCAACGACATCACTGTTTTCGGCGTCGAGAACGTCGAGCAGAAGCACCGCTTCGTTCACCGTGCCACTCGCACCGATGACGCCACAGGCCGCGCGGCGAACCTCCGTATTCGGATGAAAGAGAATCGCAACCGCCAGCCGCACGCCTTCTTCTGGAGCGTGATTGCTCATCGTTTGTAAGAGAGCAAGAGTCGTTAGCAAATCGCGTTCGCGGACTGCAACTTCAAAAATCGCGCCGCGCGCAACATCAGTTAGCGGCACATGTTTCGATTCACGCTGAACAACTTGCGCCGCGCGACGCCGCGTGAGTACGTCGTCCGAACGAAGATTTTCGATTGCGCTTGCAAGCGCGACGGCGGAGTCGGGCGACGTTTGCGGAATCGCCGCAGTCGCTCCACGCGACTGCACTTCCGGCGGAAGCGACTGGCAATACGCCTCAAATTGCTGCTTCCAAGTCTTCCACTGTCCATTCTGCTCGCCGGTGAGCGTGACCGGATCGACACTGGAAAAGTCGCTCCAAATCGTTGCCAGTTCGCGGGCCGCAACTTGGCGAACCGCCTGCGAACGGTGTACTAAAGCGTCGATGAGAATCGTTCCCGCGTCGTGAACATTCCAAGACGCTGCGATGCTGCGGAGTGTCGTCACGATTACGGCGAGTGCGGGGTCGCCGAGGTAACGCTGCACGATCTCGCGGACGGCTTGAGTTTGCGGCGCAGTTCCAAGCGACGCCGCAACTTCGACGCGAACTTCGCTGCTGGTGTCGTCGGCCATTGCGATTACGGTGTCGATCACGCCGAGTCCACGCAGCGTTCGCGCGACGCAAGCTCGCGTTCGCGGCGCGGAGTCGTTCTGTTTTGATTTGACGATTTCAATCGCTGCGGCGCGATCAGAATTATTGCACAACGCCAGCGACTCTATCGCCGCAACGCGCACCACCGCTTGTTGGTGGTCGAGCAGTCCGCGAATCATTTCAAACCGCGACGGGTGATTCCAGCGAATCAGTATCGTCGGAATCGCCGTCAGTATCGCGGTGTCTTGTTCTCGCTGCAACATCGCCGTCAGTGCCGGCGGCAACGTGCCGAGGTTTGGAATTGCGTCTTCTGGCGTGTCTCGCCATATCGCAACAACTTCTTGACGAACGAGGAGCGACTTCGACGTGAGCGAATCCGTAAGCGGCTGTTGTGCTGCGGCGCGGTCGCACGCCGCGAGTGCGACGACCGCTTCGACGAAGAGCGGCGGCGTACCAGCGATGAATTGTGCGCGTGACTTTGCGTCGTCGTCACGCGGCGCAACATTTTGTTCGCGCGTCGCGGCGATGATGGTTTGAAAGACGTTAACCGATTCCGCAGACGCACCGAGTCCGGCGAGCGTTTCAACTGCGGCGCACCGGATCGAAACAGGAAGTGCCGCGTCGGAAGCGACGCTGCGAAGTGTTGGTGTCGTCGAAGAATTGCCGTAACGTGTTGCGAGAATCGCGGAGGTTGCGACCGCTGTTAGTGGTACGTTCGGTATCGCCGCAACTGTCTCGAAGAGTTGTGAAACGCCATCGGTTTTTCCGGCGACAGCGACGAGCACCGCTTGTTCGGCGGCGTCGTTTGTCCAGCGATACGGTGACTGCGAAGCCGTAACATAATTTGCACGCGATTTTGAAACGGTCGTCCCGTCGCGGAGCTGGTTGAGACGCCGCCACTGCTCTTGTCGCTGGCGGGCGTCGGTATCGACAACGACGTTTGGCGCAGATTCGTTGTTCGTCGTTTGCGTGAGCGAAGGTGATGGCGTGAACGCGCGACGCCACGCCGACGCTGCAAGCGTTGCGAGAAGTTCGTCGCTGACGTGCGCGATACTCGGTACGGCTTCGCGGACAGGTTCTTCGTTCACCACAACAACTTCTTCGCGTTGTACATCTTCACGCGGAATTTCTTCGCGGACAATCTCAACTCGCGTCGTTGTTTCGGGCGGCGAATCGGGGATAATTTGTTGCGGCAAGTTTTGTGGCGGCACGATGTCGCGTGTTGTCGCCAGCAGCGGAGCGGGCGGCGTGAGGGCGACGTTTGGTTCCGGCGACGGTTGCGGCGGCGGCACGAGCGGCGTTGCTGCGGTGTGCTCGTCGGAAATCTGCGCGTCGAGAATCTGCATCGCGCGAGTTTGCGCATCGGGCAGCAGTGTGCGCTGCGGCGTGCGCGGTGGCGGCTCGGTGGACGCAATGGACGGTGTGGACTCGGTGGACGGTGCAATGTCGTCGGTCTCGTTTGGCAGTGTTGCAGGCGCGCACGGAAACGGTGATCGCATCGAGCGAAGCACTGTCGCCGAGTGACAACCACTCGTCACGATTGCAAACGTTAACAAACACGCGAGACGAAACGTCATCAATACATCTCCATCGAATCGGCTTGGATGCGGTGGATTCTGTTTGGGTCGTGTGGATGGAAGTGTGCCGCGATTTCGGTCGCCACGACGTTTACGAACGACGAACGAAACGCCGCTTCAGAAACGGAACTTGCGGGGACAGGGATGTCGGGTGGGTCTTTGATGCGGAGCGTTTTTCGCGCGACGACTTTTCCGCTCTCAACTTCTGTCGCCGTGACGAGAATCTGTGCGGTTCCTTGGTAGAGGTGTGGCGATTGTGTGTCGCGGACGCGGAAACCTTGTATTTCAATTCCGATTACGATGTCGGCCTTCGTCGCACCGCTCTTGCCGACGTCGATCATCATCCACGGTTCGTTGTCGTGCTGGTCGAGCCACGCCTCAACCGCCTGACTCTGAACGATTTCGCACCGTTTGTTTTTGATGTTTGTGTCGAGTAGAAACGTCACTCGTTCCATCAGTTCTTGCGAAACTCCGGCACTCCGCGACGCCATACTGTCAACCATTCGGCAGATGACAACCGCGCTCACTTCGCCCTTGAGAAGTATCGGAAACTCCGGCTGAACGTCGGTTCCACGGATCATCACAAGCCCCGTCAAAAGAGCCTTGCAACCGAGGAGCGATGTCAACGTTAGCACAAGTACAAACGAAAAAAGATGTGAACGCATGGAGATTCTAGGGGCTAGAAATCAGTGGCAAGAAATCAGAGCGGGAAGCGTAAGCGAGTGACTGAATCAGAACACGAAGCGTAAGCGAGTGCCCGAATCGTGACGGATTCTCGGCGAAGTCTACCAAAACCCGCCCACCAAATCAAGAGATGATTATTAGGTGCCTTCGGAAACATCAGGTTCGGCATAGCCGAACCCTTCAGCCATACGCCGCACGGCGTTTGGAGGGTTCGGCTATGCCGAACCGCTGTGCGGCTGCAAGTTTGCGTGATGCCGCTTGACCCGTTTTTGGAATCGGCTACACTTTGACTCGTGAAAAGCAAACGTAACATAATCATGGTGGCTGTAGCGGTCGCCTTTTTTGCGTGGTATGGCGGTTCGTGGTGTTGGCAGACGTTTTATCGTCAGCCGCGTCAGGAGCTTGGCGACAAGATTGCGCAGCTAGAAAACGCCATCGCTACAGGTCAGCAAAATCTTGCGGCGATGCAGCAGTTCTCCGCGGCGCAGAGCGGGTACTACTACCGTTCGCTGCCGCTTCAGCCGGAGGCGGCGCGGTCGCTGTACCAGTTCTGGCTTCTTGAACTGTTACAGTTTTGCGACATCGAGCAGCCGACCGTCGAAGTCGCCGCGCCACAGCGGAGCGAGACCGGCGGTTACGTCTACCGCGCCAGCATTCGCGGACGCGCTACGCTCGGTTCGGCGATTCGGTTTCTCTACGAGTTTTCGTGGGCACCGTTTTTGCACCGCGTAACGATGCTCTCGCTCACGCCGCAAGAAAAAGGCGACGCCGTTGAGATTCTTGTAACGCTCGATGCACTAGCGATTCCGCGTGCTGTGCCGACAAATCCGTACCCGCTTCTCGATCAGCTTCCGTCGGGATTTGTCACGCCGCGTCTCGCCTCGCCCGCGCTCGATGCGTATCAACTCGTCATCGAACGCAATCTGCTGCGCGAGGTAAAAGGTGGAATCGACGCCGCCGACTACGCCTATATGACGGGCGTCAACAACGATGGCGGCACGTCAGAAATCTGGATGACGCTCCGTCTCGACGACAGCGTTTCACGGTTTCACGTCGGCGATAAAATCGAGTACGGTTCGTTCAGCGGGACGCTGGTTTCGATTCAAGAACGTGATGCGATCATAAATCGCGGCGGAATCGACTGGCTCATCACCGCAGGCGAACGCCTCACCGACGCTTTTCCGCTGCCGCCAGAACTTGCGCCGAAGTAATTCTTTTTCGGCATAGCTGACCCCTCTAGTGCGGGGGGCCAAGCGGTTCGGCATAGCCGAACCCTCCAGCCATACGCCGCACGGCGTTTGGAGGGTTCGGC